>JAGFJE010000090.1 GCA_024103175.1 Phaeodactylibacter sp. | reverse complement strand
TTGCCGTGCAACCGCTCGCCGTCAACGATGAGAAAGTGGTTGTAGGGGATGTGTTTGTACAGAAAAACCTGGAACTTTCCCGGGAAGCCCTCTGCTTCCACTTCTTTGACAATGCGGCTCAGCTTGCGAAGTACGGCGCGGATCTTTTCGATCGATTGCCCTTCTTCCTCCTGAACCTGGGCCCGGTCGTGGAAATAGTGGCTGGCTTCATTGCTTTCCGGGTCGAGCAAATAGGCTTTGTAATGGCAACCCCGCTCCAGCAGGCTGTAAACCGGCAGTTTGAACTCGTGTTCGTTCCGGCTCGTAAAATAGTCGGCAAAGGTGCGCAGGCGGACGCCCATCTCGATGACCTCTTCCTGGGCGGAGGCCATGAATGCCACTTTATCGCCGATCGGCAGGCGCCCGTTCGGATGGATAATGATCCGGCCTTTTTCTTCCTCAGCGCCCTCCTCTCTTTCCGGGATGATATAGGGTTTCCACCCTTCAGGCGCCTTTCCGGTATTGAAGGCCATTTTCTTTTTATCGAAGGTGTAGCCGAGTTCCTGGCGGACGATCTCGAGTACCCCTTCGCCGCCTTTGCGGAGTACGGTGTTGCCCACGTCGATCCCATTGAGGATCTTGCTCAAAGAGGAGGGAGATATCTTTTTATCGAGGGATACCAGCTTGCGCAGAATGTTGGCCTGTTGATAAGCCTTTTCCGCTTCCAGGAGTTTACAGCCCTCCCGGATGATCTGCCGGTACTGATCAGCGCGTGCCGGCCCGTCCATTGTCATTCTTTTTCCAGTCCTTTGACGATCTGCAGCAGGCCATGGATGATCTGGTTGCGGCGGGTGGCCGATTGGTCGTAGGATACAAGGCCGAGGCGGCTCTGCTTTTGCAGCTCCTCCCACTGGTTGGTGAGCATTTCCACTTCATCGTGCCTGTCCTTGGCTTTTGCTATGGCCCACAGGCCTTCCATGGCCTTTTCCATGCGGTTCCGGCTGATGAGGCGCCGGATCTCGTCCAGGTCGGCATTGACCTCCTCGGGCGGCTTTTGATAATAGTGGTAATGGGTATCGCCGATGTGCACATTGCCCCCCGCCTGAATATTGGCGTCCTGAATGACATTCTTACTGTCGGAGATCTCCGTTTTTTTATTCCCTTTTTTCTCCTCCATTGCATTTGGTTTCAACGATGAGGTTTAAAGTAAGGCTTTTTTGGCCATTTATTCAAGTGAAGCGGTGTTTCAGTGTATTGTTCCAGCCAGACAACCATTCAACAATATAGCCATATAACCATATAACCATAAAACAATATAACCATTCAACTGATCCTGCTCCACCCTTTCAACTTCTTCCCAAATTTCTCATCATACCATTTGACCGGATGGTGTTCCGGCCGTTCCAGCCTGGGGTCGTCGTCGAGGATGCGGGCGGCCACCTCGCGGGCCGTCTGCAGGATGCGGCCGTCCCGGGCCAGGTCGGCGATGCGGAAATTGAGGATGCCGCTCTGCTGGGTGCCTTCGATGTTGCCCGGGCCGCGCATGCGCAGGTCGGCCTCGGCGATCTCGAAGCCGTTGTTGGTGCGCACCATGGCCTGTATGCGTTCTTTACTTTCGTTGCTCAGCTTGAAGCTCGACATGAGGATGCAGTACGACTGCTCGGCGCCCCGCCCTACGCGGCCTCTCAGCTGGTGCAGCTGAGACAGGCCGAACCGCTCCGTATTTTCGATGACCATCACCGAGGCGTTGGGCACATTGACGCCCACCTCGATCACCGTGGTGGCCACCATGATCTGGGTTTTGCCTTCCACGAAGCGCTGCATTTCGAAGTCCTTGTCCGCCGGCTTCATGCGGCCGTGCACGACACTGATCTGGTAATCAGGTGGCGGGAACTCCCGCTTCAGGGCTTCGTACCCTTCATCCAGGTTTTGCAGGTCCAGCGTTTCGGATTCCTCGATCAGCGGATAAACCACATACACCTGCCGCCCCTTGGCGATCTCCTCCCGCATGAATCCGATCACGCGCATGCGGTGGTTCTCCGTTTTGTGAAGCGTTTGGATCTCCTTGCGGCCGGGGGGCAGCTCGTCGATGACCGAAACGTCGAGGTCGCCGTAGAGGGTCATGGCCAGGGTGCGGGGGATGGGCGTGGCGGTCATCACGAGGATATGAGGCGGGCAGGGGCTGCTCTTTTTCCACAGGCGGGCCCGTTGCGCAACGCCGAAGCGGTGCTGCTCGTCGGTGATAGCCAGCCCCAGGTTTTTGTACTGTACCGGCGCTTCGAGCAGGGCGTGGGTGCCGATGAGGATATGAATATCGCCGGAAGCCAGCAGCTTCAGCAGTTCCTTTCGCTTTTTCCCTTTGACGCTGCCGGTGAGGAAGGCCACGTTGATGCCCAGCCCTTCCACATATTCGCTGATGGAGTTGTAATGCTGCTGGGCCAGGATCTCGGTCGGCGCCATCATGCAGGCCTGAAAGCCGTTGTCGATGGCCATGAGCATGCACATGAGCCCTACGACGGTTTTCCCGCTGCCCACGTCTCCCTGCAGCAGGCGGTTCATCTGTACGCCGGCCCCCAGGTCGCGGCGGATCTCCCGGATCACCCGCTTCTGGGCTTCGGTCAGCTCAAAGGGCAGTTTTTCCTCATAAAAAGTATTGAAATAATGGCCGATCTTTTCGAAAACGAAACCCTTGACCGCATCCTTACGGCGGCGGCGGATCTGCAGCAGCCGGAACTGCAGGAAGAAGAGCTCTTCGAACTTCAGGCGGTTGCGGGCGCTCTGCAGCTCCTGCTCATCTTTGGGAAAGTGGATCGCCCGCAGCGCGTCAAAACGGGACGGGAAGCGGAATTTCTGAATGAGGTAGTCCGGCAGGTTCTCCGGCGTATCGGCAGGGTTGATTTTTTCGAACAGCGCTTTCATCATCCGCCGGCGGGTGCGGGCATCCACCCCCTTGGTGTTGAGCTTGTCGGTGCTGGGATATACCGGTGCGAAAGTGGCCGCCTTTTGGAGGTTCTCCTGTTTGGCCAGCTCCATCTCCGGATGGGGGATGCTCAACTGCCCCCGGAAGCTGTTGACCCGCCCGTAGATGACGTATTCCTTGCCTACCTCCAGTTGTTTTTCCAGCCAGTGCACTCCCGAAAACCAGACCAGGTCGATGACGCCCGAATCGTCGCGGAAACGGCCTGTCAGCCGCCGTTTCCGGCCTTCCCCTACGGTGCTCAGCCGCCGCAACACGCCGCGCAGTTGCACCTCCCCGCTCTGCTCGTTCAGCTCCCGGATGCGGTGAAACTGCGTCTTGTCGATATACCGGTGGGGGTAGTGCTGCAGCAGGTCCCGGAAAGTGAAGATGCCGAGTTCTTTCTGTAACAGCTCCGCCCGCTTGGGGCCGACGCCTTTGAGGAATTCTATGGAGGTGTCGAGGAGGGTCATGGAGTCATTGTTGCATGGTTGAATGATTGCGATTGTTAAATGGCCGCCTGGCGTGTTCATCAGCGAGGGCAAACCGGCCGGCCCTGGATGCTGCAAAACAAATAATTGCAAAAGTAACAACTTTTTGTTAATGTTAATGGAACCTCTTTGCGGAAAAATTGTTGGCAGTAGTTACCGGACAGGTGAGGGATGATATTTCCCCTTGAGAAAGCTTCCGTTTTCTCCTATATTTGCGGACCTTGAGAAAAGAGAAGATTGAAACCATGGAATCGAAAAGACAACTACAGGTGGCCGAGCTGATCAAGCGGCATTTCAGTGTGGTATTGCAGAATGAGGGCTCTTACATCTACGGCGCCGAGCCGCTGGTGACGGTCACCCAGGTAAAAGTATCGCCGGATTTCAACCTGGCCAAAATATACCTCAGCGTTTACAATACCGACCACAAACAGGGAGTGCTGCTGGAAATGGAAGAGCACCTCACCCGCCTCAAGCAATCGCTCACCGGCCGCATCCGCAAGCAGGTGCGCCGCATCCCCGATATCGCCTTCTTCCTCGACGATACCCTCGATGAAATGTACCGCCTCAATCAGCTGTTCGACCGGCTGCATGAACAGAAGCAGATGGGGGAGGAGGAGGAGTAAGTGGTGTATCAGTGAGGCTACTCCGGGAAGCCCCGGAAGGAATGATGGAACGGGGGAATGAAGGAATGAATATAATTTCATATACATTAGTTCTTGTAAAAAAAGACTTTAATATATGGAATTCGCATTCAATCATTCAGCCCTCCATGCATTCATTCCCTTAGAGGGCTTTCCGGAGCACCCTCATCAGTGCATTCGTGCATTTACCGGGGCGCTCCTGTTTTCCTGGCCGCTCCCACAAATCAACCCCCGTCTTCGTCCCTCAGCGTTCGACTGAGCTCACGCCGAAGTCTCACGCCGAAGTCCGGGTAAAAATCAACCCCCGTCCTCGTCCCTCGGCCGGGTAAAAATCAACGAATCCCCCTATCACCCCTCCACATTCACCTGCCTGGCCAGGCTGTCCGGCAGTTTGAGCGCCTGCCCGCTCACATCGATCTCAATAAACCCTTCCTCCTTTTGGCGAACGGAGAACGGCGTGCCCGGCAGCAGCCCCAGTTCCCACAGGCGGGCCGTCACCTGCTCGCTGGCCTGCTGGCGGGCGATGCGGCTCGCCTGGCCGGCGGCAATGCGGCTCAACGGGTGGCCGGGCAGGCCCGGCTTGACGGGGATGGGCGACCCGTGGGGGTCGAGGGTAGGGAAGCCCAGTACGCGTTCCACCTCGTCCAGGATCTCATCGGTGAGGTGGTGTTCGTATTGTTCGGCCTCGTCGTGTATCTGCTCGGTATTCAGGCCGATGCGGTCGGCCAGGTAAGTTTCCCAGAGGCGGTGGGCGCGCACCAGGCGCCGGGCGGCCTGGATGCCCTCGGGGGTAAGTTCCAGTTTCTGTTTGGCCAGCCAGCCCTTTTTGCGGAGCGACTGGAGGTTGGCCTGCAGTATTCCGCGGCCTAACCCCAGCTGTTGTTCCAGGCGCTCCTGGCTGAGCAGCCCTTCCTCCTGCAGGCGGTAGGCCTGCTTGAGGGTGTCTTCCTGCTGTACCCGCCGCCGTATCCGCCGCCGTTGTATGGCCTTGAACAATACGCCCTTCTCCGGTGCGAAGAAAACCGCCAGCAGATAAAGGATCGTCGCCATCACGGCCATGGCCGGCCCCGGCGTCGTCTCAAAAATGATGGCCCCGAGCAGCCCCAGGATAGCAGAAGCCAGCCCCACCAGGGCGGAGATCACCAGCACCCACTCCAGGCGGTTGGAGAGCAACAGGGCGGTGGAGGCCGGCGTGATCAGCATGGCCACCACCAGGATGACCCCCACGGTCTGCAGCGATGCTACTACCGCGAAAGAAAGGAGCAGCATCAGAAAGTAGTGGATCATCTTTATGGAGATGCCCATCGTCTGGGCAATGACCGGCTGAAAGGTGGTGACGAACAACTGCCGGTAAAATACGATAATGCTGATGAAGACGTAAACGGCGACCATCGAAGTGAGCGCCAGGTCCTGGTTGGAAACACCCAAAACATTACCAAAAAGGAAATCCTTGAGGTCGAGATGGACCCCCTCATTGCGGCTGATCCAGGAAATGCCCATCACCCCGATCGAGAACATAGCCGTGAAGACAATGCCCACCGCCGCATCGTTCTTGGTGCCGACGTTGTGCTGTATCCAGGTGATGACGAAGGCCGTCGCCAGCCCGGCCACTACCGACCCGACGAAAAAACCCAGAGCGCTGTACCCAACGATCATAAAGGCAAACACCACGCCCGGCAGAATGGCGTGTGAAAGGGCATCCCCGATCAGCGACATGTTGCGCAATACGATAAAGCAACCCAGTACGCCGCACATCAGCCCTACCATGCTGGAGGCGATCAGCGCCCGGACTGCCCATTCCTGTTGTAATATTTCCAGTAGTCCCATTTTGGTTTTTTTGGGCCGGGAACCCCTTCGCATGCCGGAGTTGGCCGGCGGGATTCTCAGCCGTTTTTCCTTATTACTGTGTAGAAATACAGTTGCCCCGTGCGATACCAGATAATTTCCGGAAGTCTGGCCCCCGTGATAGTGGCCCGGAAGTAACTTCAACAAATGTATGTAATTTTTAAAACAATAGAAATAGTTTTTTAGACTAATCTAAAAATAATTGCAAGAAAAGACAACACTCTTTACCCCCGTTTTATCCCGTCCCGGGTTAGTTTGGAGGCGAAAAAATGACGGCCCGCCCCTGGCGCATTTCACCAGGCGTAAAGGATACAGCTCAACCGCCGGGAGCTGGCGCGCGGTAAGTTTTTGCCTTCTGAAGGCAAAAACTTACCGCAAACAAACTTTACTTGATCATTTTCATGAAGGTGCCGACGAACCAGTTGGAGTCGGATTTGACGAGGGTGTCGAGGGTGGAGTCCGCTTTGTTGGAAAAGAGTTTGATCTCGCGGATAACTTCAATGAATTCGCGCGCTTCATCGCTTTCGGGGTCAACGCTGGATATCTCGTCCAGTACCCGGAGCATAGGTTCCAGCTCGCGTTTTTTGCGCTGGATGATGATGTTTTTCACCACCTCCCACATGTCTTTTTCGGCGACGAAGAACTCCTTGCGCTCGCCGGGTTTCAGCTCTTTGTACACCAGCCCCCAGTCAATGAGCGCCCGGATATTCATATTGGCGTTTCCGCGGGAGATCTGCAGTTCTTCCATGATCTCTTCGGCCGAAAGGGCTTCCGGAGAAATGAGCAGCAGGGCGTGGATCTGGGCCATCGTCCGGTTGATGCCCCAACTGGAACCCAGCGCTCCCCAGGACTGGATAAACTTATCTTTTCCTTCTTTTAGCGTCATTTGGAATGGGTATTGACCTCACCAAGTTTCAAAAAGTACTGAATCAACAAAAATAAATAAAAATATCCGGAATTTGTTCCGGCGGAATTACTGCGGTTTGTAAAACGGCGGTTTTACCACCTTGGCTTCCAGCCGCTTTTTGCCGGCCGCGATGAAAATTGTCGTATCCGGTGAGGCGAATTCCGTTTTCACGTATCCCATTCCGATGGGGTATTCCAGAGAAGGGGACATGGTTCCGGAGGTCACTTTGCCGATCGGGTTGCCCCCGGCGTCCTCGATGGGATAATCGTGGCGGGGCACGCGCCGTTCACCCGGAAGGATGAAGCCGGCCAGTTTGCGGCTCACGCCTTCCTCCCGTTGCCGGGCAAAGGTGTCCCGGCTGATGAAATCGCCCTTTTTCGTTTTGGTGATCCAGCCCAGGCCGGCCTCGATGGGGGAGGTGGCGTCGTCGATATCATTGCCGTAGAGGCAATAGCCCATTTCCAGGCGGAGGGTGTCGCGGGCGCCCAGGCCGATGGGCTGAATGTCGTAGGCCTTCCCGGCCTCAAAGACAGCATCCCAGAGCTGTCCGGCTCTGGAGGCGTCTACGTAGAGTTCAAAGCCGCCGGCGCCGGTATAGCCGGTGGCGGAGATGAGCACGTTGTCGATCCCGGCGACAGCGCCTTTCGTAAAGGTGTAATATTTCATACTGCCGAGATCCACTTGGGTTAGCGGCTGCAGCGCCTCGGCCGCCTTCGGCCCCTGTACGGCGAGCAGGGCCGTCTGATCGGAGATATTGATCAGGCGGGTATCAAAGTCGTTATGGCGGTTGGCCCACTCCCAGTCCTTTTCGATATTGGAGGCATTGACGACGATCATGAAGGCCTGCTCTCCTTCGGCGCACATATCTTCCGGCAGGCGATAGGCCAGGCAGTCGTCGACAATACCTCCCTGTTCGTTCGGGAAGCAGGAGTACTGGGCATCGCCGATCGAGAGCTTGGAAGCGTCATTGGTGGTAATTTTCTGGACGAGTTGCAGCGCTTCCTTTCCCCGCACGATGAACTCTCCCATGTGGGACACATCGAAGACCCCAACCTTATTTCTTACCTGATGGTGCTCTTCCTTGATGCCGGTGTAGGAAATGGGCATGTTGTAGCCGGCAAATTCCGCCATGCGGGCGCCCAGGGCAATGTGTTTCTCCGTTAAAGGCGTATTTTTCATGTTCTGGTTTTATCTGGTGTATCAATGATGGCCCTTACTGGATGGCCATCTCTTCGATCCGGTCTCCAACCTGTATCTGATGCACAATATCCATTCCCTCCCTAACCCGGGCAAAGATAGTAAAATTGCCGTCGAGATGAAGAGCCGGGGAGTGGGTGATGAAAAACTGGGTGCATTCGGTATGGTTGCCGGAATGGGCCATGCCCACATAGCCTTCCTCCAGGAAATTGAGGGGTGTCAGTTCCGAGCGGATGGTATAGTCGAGGCTGCCGTAGCCGTCGCCCCGCAGGCCGCCGCCCTGAACGACGAAATTGGGCGCCACCCGGTGAAAAACCTTATCCGTGTAGAATCCCTGCCGGATCAGCCCTGCGAAATTGGCAACCGTTCCCGGCGCCGTATCGGGGAACAGTTCCAGTACGATATTTCCCCGGGGCGTTTTCAGGGTGGCGCGCTGCCCTTTGGCGGCCCGGACGGCCAGGCTCCAGTCGATCGGATGGTTGAACTCCGGAGTGGTGGCTTCCGGTTCGGGTTCGCCTTTGAGAAAGGCCAGCGTTTTGCGCAGTTCGTTGTAGGTTTCGATCTCTTTGGGCAACTCCAGGCGGGCCAGGGCGGTATCGAGCAGGCCATAGCTTTGGACGTATGTCTGGAAGTTGAGGTTTTCATTGCGCAGGGCTTCGGCGGCGATGGCGATCATCGCCGGGTCTCCGGTTTGCATGGCCTCCAGGAACATGCCGAGCAATTCTCTTCTGACCTGCCGGTAGCCTTCGCCAAAGAAGGCCCGGAAGTCCGTCCTGCTGCTGATGGCCGCCAGGGCTTCCATCGTGGCGCTGCGAATGGCCGCCGTCTCTGCCCGGAACCCTTCGCGGTAGATGTGGCGGTAATTCCAGCCGAATTCGCTGAGGGCCCGCATTGCCGCCGCTTTTTCGTAGGGGGAATTGGCGCTGCGGAAACGTTGCCGCAGCTCGGCGTTGATCGCATCCCGGTAATCGACATAGTAAGCGGGAAGGTGGCGGTTGGCCGCCTGATACATGCCGAGTTGTACCTGCCAGGACAGGGTGTCTTTCGACAGTTGCCAGTAGAGGGTGGCGTCCTGGGGCTGCCCGTTTTCAAGGAAGAACTGCACCGCCCGGTTGGCCACGTGGATGTTGTTGGACCGCAAGGCCCGCAGGGCCGCCGGTTTTGCTTTTTCATAGCTGAAGTTGCCCAGCGCCCGTATGATATTGCACTGCACCCGGTAGTCCTGCTCCTGCCCTAAAGCTTCGGCCAGGGCGGAGAAGGCGGCCCCCGACCGGGTTTTCCCGAGGGCTATGGCCAGCGCCATGCGGATGCGGGGGTCTTCATCTGTGCGTAGAGCCTCGGCCAGGCCCGGCGCCTCCGAACTGTCGATCCGTATGTCCTGTGCCCGCAGGAAGTAATTGGCGGCAATTACCCGGCAATTGCCGGGATACCGGTTGTCGGTGGCCACGGCCAGCATCCGGGCCGTGCCCTCCGGGAGGGCGAGCCCGCGCAGAGCATAGCGATAGATGCCCAGGGCCTGCCCTTCCAGCAGCAGGGTGTCTTCGGGCTGGTAAGTCGTGATTGTACTCAACGCCAGCAGGTTATCTTCCGAACCGCATTTTCCGATGGCTTCCAGGATTGCCCGGTTGGCCTGCCAGTAGATGCCGGTAGTATCTTCCCGGGTAAAAGCCCCGATGAGCAGTTCCTCGCCCGATGGCGCTCCGGCCTGGCCAATGGCAAATGCCGCCGCCGCGCGTACCTCGTCGGCAGGGTCGGAAAGTAAAAGCGCAAGGCTGTCGTTGGCCGCCGCATCCCGGATCGACCCGAAGGCCAGGGCCGCCAGATAGCGGTAAGTGGGGTTCTCGTGGTGAAAAAAGGGATAGAGGCTGTCCTTGAGTTGCCGGTCCTGAAAATCGTGGATCTTCTGAAAAACAGGGTCTTCTATATTTATGGTGATGTCGGTGGGCACTTCATCGGAAGGCGGGATGCACCCCCAGGAGAGGAGCAACCCGAATATGATTATACTTAAGGCGGCTTTCCAGTTCATACGAATGGATTGGTTTTGTAGTTGGTTTTCGGTATTAGGGGAAGGAATGAGGGAATAATGATTGAATCCGGCGCCTCCATTCCTTCATTCCTTCATTCCTTATTGAAACTCCTCCTCTTCCGCCGGCCCGCCGATTTCATCCCCGAACATATCCTCTCCAAAACCTTCGTCCTCAAATTCATTGCCGTTCAGGGGAAGGGTAGACCGCTGATATTCATTGCAGTTCATTTCAATGCCAATATCGCCGGGCGGGCGGTGGAAGCGGGCGGTGGCGTCATACCCGATGTCTTCCGAGGCTTCGAGCCGGCGCAGGAATTCCCGGAAGAAGGGTTTGGCCATGTAGGCGCCCTGCCCGTAAGTCAGGGACCGGAAGCGTATCCAGCGGTCTTCACCGCCTACCCAGGCGCCGACTACCAGGGTGGGGGTGATGCCCATGAACCACCCGTCGACATAGTCGTTGGTCGTTCCGGTCTTGCCGCCCACTTCACTCTTCAGCCCGCCGAAGCCGGTGCCGGCGTATTTGAGCATTTCCACCATGACGTAATTGGCGTTGGGGTTGATGGCCACCCGCTCCTGAGGAAATTCCTCATAAAGGATGCGGCCGTTTTTGTCTTCGATGCGCAATAGGTAGATGGGTTTATTGTAGATCCCGTTATTAGCGAAGGTAGTGTAGGCCCCGGTCATCTCCATATTGGTCAGGTCGGTGGAGCCCAGGCAGATGGAGGGCGATTTCGGCACCCTGTAGCGGCCGTTGGGGTAGCGCAGGCTGCTGTCGATGCCCATTTGGTTGACCAGCCCACGCACGGGTTCGGTATCTCCCAACTGTTTCATCAGATGGACGGAGACGGTGTTTTTCGACCGGCGCAACCCTTCCTTAAGGGTCAGCAACTGGCCTGTATAGGCGCCGTCGGCGTTGCGCGGCGTCCACTCCTGGGCCAGGAAGAAATTGCCGTCGCCCGGGGCGATGGTCTGAGGTAGGTCGTAAACCTGATAACAGGGCGAGAACCCCTGTTGGGCAATGGCCGTAGCGTAGACGAACGGCTTGAAGGTGGAGCCCACCTGCCGGCTGGTGCGGTTGTGGTCGTACTGGAAGTACTTGAAGTTGACCCCCCCGACCCACACTTTGACGTAACCCGTGACGGGATCCACCGCCAGGATGCCGGTCTGCAGGATCATGCGGTGGTACTTCACCGAATCCAGGGGCGTCATGACGGTGTCCTTTTCCATCTCGGGCGTATCGTAGGTGAAGACCCTCATTTTGGTAACCGTGTTGAAGGCCTTGTCCACTTCTTTCCGGAGCGCGTGCCACTGGGCCTGCAGGGCATCGAAATGGCGGCTGCGCTGCACCTGCCGGTAGCTCCGCGCCAGGGAAGAGTTGATCAGGCGCTGGCCCTCCAACTGGCCGATGACCCCTCCTTTTTCGGCATCTTCAACGATGCGCTCCACTTCCCGGTCGTCGGGATGAAAGACGATGCCCTCGACTTCCTGCTCGATCTGGTCCAGAATGCCGGCCAGGTACTTGGACCGTAGGCTCTGGTAGCGGTCGGACAGGCGGATCAGCTCCTCCAGGGACTCCTTGCGGATGGGCACCGGCACTTCGTGTTCGGAGCCACTGGTGTACTCCCAGGGGTCTTTTCGGACTACCTTCCAGGTATTCCAGAAGGCCTTCTGCACTTTGGCCATGTGCTGGGCCATCACCGTTTCCGCCAGGCGCTGCATATCGGGGTCAATGGTGCTGTAAATGCGGAGCCCGTCCCGGTAGATGTCGTACATCGACCCATCCGACTTGCGGCATTCCTTGCGCTCCAGGATGCGCTTGATGTCTTTGGCCAGTTCCATGCGGAAGTAGGGGGCGATGCCATCCACGTGGGTCTGGCGGGTGAAGTTGAGCCCCAGCGGCAGCAGGCGCAGGGTGTCGTACTCCGCCTGGGTGATCATGCCGTTCTTCTGCATCTGTTTAAAAACGACCATGCGCCGGTGCAGCACGGTGTCCGGCCTTCGCAGGGGGTTGAACAGGGAGGGGTTCTTCAGCATGCCCACCAGCACGGCGGCCTGGTCGACGGACAGGGAGTCCTGAGGCACGCCGAAATAGATCTCCGAGGCGGCCTTGATGCCGTAGGCGCCGTTGATGAAGTTGAATTTATTGAGGTACATCGCGATGATCTCCTCCTTGGTGTAGCGGCGTTCGAGGCGGACAGCGATGATCCATTCCTTCAGCTTTTGGATGACCCTTTCCGTCATGTTGGAGGCCGCCTGCCCGGTAAAGAGCAGCTTGGCCAGCTGCTGGGTGATGGTCGAAGCGCCCCCGGAGCTTTTTTGGCCCAGCAGTACGGTTTTGATGGCGACGCGGCCCAGAGCGGGAAAGTCGATGCCGCTGTGCTCGTGGTAGCGCTCGTCTTCGGTAGCGATCAGGGCGTTCACCAGGTGGGGAGACAGCTCGCTGTAGGACACCGGCACCCGGTTTTCGGTATAATAGCGCCCGATCACTTCGCCGTTGGCGGCAAAGATCTGCGATGCCTCTTCACTCTTGGGGTTTTCCAACTGCTTGACAGAAGGCAGGTTGGTGAAGGACAATATGATAAAGGACAACAGGATGGCTGCTATGCCGCCCAGGCTGATGTACCACATCCACCGGGTGATCTTGCGGTAGGTTTCCTGTCTGTTATTGATATCGTAATCCATGGTTTGTATGTGATTCAGGGTGCAAAGTTAGTGAATTCGGGATAAGTTGTTGTAGAATTCCAGGCTTTCGATAATGCGTTCCGGCGGGCAGTGCCGGTTGATGACCGCCCGGCCCACCGGGTTGATCAGGCTGAAGTTGATGCGTTGCCCTTCGTTCTTTTTGTCGTTGCCCATGAGGTTCAGGTAGGCGTCGAAATGTTCCGGGCTCAGCGGGTTATGGCCGTAGTGGCCTATGATATAACGCGCTATCTGCTCCACATCGTTCTCCGGCAGGCCCACTTCTTTGGCCGACAGGTAGGCCTCACAGGCCATTCCTATGGCGACGGCTTCCCCGTGCAGCAGCTGGCCCTGGGTTTCCAGGGCGAAGCCTTCGATGGCGTGGCCGATGGTGTGGCCGAAGTTAAGCGCTTTTCGGAGCCCCTTTTCGAAAGGGTCGGCCTCGACGATCTTTTTTTTGATGTGGAGGGAATGCGTGATCAGGGCTTCCCAGCCGGCCTCGTCGAGGCGGCGCAGCTGCTGCAGTTGCGCCCACTGGCCGGCGTCGGCAATGAGGCTGTGCTTGATGATCTCGGCATACCCGCTGCGCAGCTCCCGCCGGGACAGGGTTTCCAGAAAGGCCGGGTCGATGAAAACGCCCAGGGGGTCCCCGAACAGGCCGATGCTGTTCTTTGCCTGCATAAAGTCTATGCCCAGCTTGCCGCCGATGGAGGCGTCTACCTGCGAGAGCAAGGTAGTAGGTATCTGTATGAACCGGAGCCCGCGTTTGAAGGTGGCGGCGCAGAAACCGCCCATATCGCCGATCACGCCGCCGCCCAGGTTGAGGACGAGGGCGTCGCGCCCGGCCTGCCGCTTCATCAGCTGCGCCCAGATGTGCCGGCAGGTGTTCAGGTTCTTGTGCTCCTCCCCGGGCGGTATGAGGATACGCTCCCAACGGATCTTTCCCAGCGTTTCTTCCAGCAGCGGCAGGCAGTGCTCCTGCGTATTGTCATCGGCGATGACGAAAAGGGCGCTGTAAGAAAGCTCTTTCAGAAAACCCGGCAGGGATTGCTGCAGCGGCCCCACGTGTATAGTATAGTCTTTCAGTTGAATGGCCTCCATGGTTGTCGCGTTGCCTTTTTCTGTCCAAAACTACAGTTCGCCGGGCGAAGGTTCAAATGATTTGAGAATTTGTTGGGCGGGAGTTAGGGAACGTGTGAGTGTGTAAATGTGTAAGTAGCGAATACTCTGTATTTCTCTGTGAGCTTTGTGTTTCAAAACTTGCGGGCAGACGCACATTTCTGAACACTCTCGTTTTTCGGCATAAAAACGTCCGGAATTCCCGCTTTTAACGGTTTCATGGTTTTTACCCGTCTCCGGCGGAGCACTTTTACACCTTTACACTTTTACACCTGATTTACAAATTCTCCAACTGCTCCAGCAGCCAGGCCTTTTCCGTCAGGGGGTTAGCCGTCAGGATCTCGTCTTTGAGCTTGGACTTCTGGATATTGTCATAAGGGTTGACGCGGACGAGTTTTTTGGTGTACCGGATAATGTTCTGGTAAATGGATTTGTAAGAACCGGGCAGGTCCTTCCGGTGTATGTAGGTGCGCATACTTTCCAGTAAGGATTCCAGGGCGTCGTACTCATCCGTTTCGTAGAAGATCTTGAGCAGCATGGATTTGGCGTTGAGCGTCAGCAGGATATCGTCGTAGTCGACCTGCAGTAACAGCTGCATGGCGGCGGTGTAATCTTTCTTTTCGAAGAGCAGTTTGGCCTTGCTGTAGTGCACGATCGTATCCCGGAATTTGGGGAGCAAATACTGCTTGTGGGCGGGTATGAAAGATTCCACCCATTGAAATTCTCCCAGGCGCAGGGCAATGCGGATGACGTTGAGGAAGGTGAAACGGGAGATGATGCCATTTTCGATCAGAATGCCTTCTTCTATGCCGCTGCGGTAGAGTTCGAAGGCCTCCCGCACGAAATGGGCTTCCCCGACGTTCATCTTTCTGATGCAATAATTGATGGCCATCAGGAAGATGTCCCGTATTTCGGAATGGGAAAAGAGGTGGAGGTTGTTCTGGATCTCCTGCCGGAGCAACTGGAAATAATCACTGTTGCCTTCATGGGTGAAGGCCATATATCCGTAATAGTAGATCGCTATGGCGGGGTTTTTTATAAACTCCGGCCGTTTGACGTATTGCAGGACTTCCTCGAGCAGGCCGATGTTGTAGCGGGCCTTGTACACCGCCTGGTGGGCGATCATGAGGCAACTCTGGCGGAGTTTATCGGCCAGGAAGGTCGTATCGAGCGCGTCGGAGACCTCCTGCAGGTTCATTTCGGCGGTGCGCTTCTTGCCCTCCTGGAAAGTATATTTTTCCAGTTGAAGCAAATATTCGTTGCGCAAATAGTGCTCATCCCGATAGGGGGCTTTCTCCTGTAGTGTTTCTACTGAACGGATGGTCTTCTGAAAGGCCTTGTCGAGCTTTCGTTTTCGGTAAACGCTGGAAAGGGCCATTTGCGCGCGTATTTCGTCGCCGCGTTGTTCTTCGTAGATGAGAAATTCTTCGATGGCTTTGAGGAGAAAATGCATGGTTTGGCGTAACTTGGCGTCATCAAACGGTTCTCCGTCAAATATTTTGGAGAATACGCGTTCCTTTCGCAGGAATTTCTCTTCCGTCAGGTGAGCGCCCGCCATCAGATAATCGAACAACTGCACGACATCCTCGCGCTGGTTGTGCGCCGGCGAATTTAACCACTTGCGCAGGCTGCGGGTTTCTTTTGCTGAGAACGTCCGCATTATAGCAACTAAATGGCTGTTTTCCATAATTAAAGCAATTAGCCTTGTTCAACAAGAATTAAAGCAGGTTGCTATCGTTAAGTAATTGTTTTTAAGTACTTTATGGTTGTTCAGGTGTTTTTCAGCTGATAAAAATAGCTTATTTTTTTCAACAAATTACATTTTTTGTCTTTGTTTTTACCTATGAAACCAAACATTTTTGTATCAGGAAAAAAAGGTAACGGCCTAAATCGCTCGCTAATGACACCAAAGAAAGCATATAATCCGATCTCAGTGGTTCGTACCCTCAAGGCGCTGGCCCTTTGGGCAGCCGTTTTTGTGGTATCCGCTCTTTCCGTAGCGGCGCAGGGATGGGAGAAGACCTTTGGTGGCCCGGCAGGCCAAAACCGGGAAGAACAGGGGTTGGCCGTTATTGAGACTATCGACCGGGGGTACCTGGTCGTCGGTTTCAGCGAGTCTTTTTCCAGCAGCCCCTTCGATAATGACATCGACATCTACGTCATCAAAACCGATGTGGATGGCCAGAAGGCCTGGGAGACTACCTTCGACCCCGGCCTGACCGAATACGGATATGCTGCCCTGCAAACGGAAGACGGCGGCTTTCTGATCGCCGGGGAAGCTTCCTTCGAAACCGTACAGGGCCCCTTCCAGGCCTATCTCCTGAAGATCTCCGACCGTGGAAAATACGAGTGGAGCTATACCTATACCGATGAGCCCGGCGCCAGCCTTCGCATCCGGGATATCACCGCTGCTCCGGATGGCGGTTACCTCATGGTTGGCTACATCGAATACGAAGATGCCAACGACGATATCTTCCTGCTTAAAGTGAACAGCCAGGGGCAGGAGCAGTGGAGAAAGGCTTTTGGAGAACCGGGAGACGATATCGCAGTGGCCGTGGCCGTACTGGGCGATGGATACGTCATTACCGGCAATGAAGACAACCCCGAAGGCGTATTTGACCGCGATATGATCCTCTACCGCCTCAACGGTAACGGAGAGGTGGCCTGGAAACGCGGCATCTCCACCCCCGAACGGGAACTGGGCAATGATATTCTGGTCACCCGGGAAGGAAACGTCGTAATTGTAGGCGCCATTGGAGACAACAGCGATGTCGCGCTTTGGAAATACGGCCCCAACGGCAACTTCATACAGTCAAGGGCCAAAGATATGTTCGGCTTCGGGGATGAGGCCAGCGCCGTGATCGAACTGGAAGACGGCAGCCTGGTCATCGCCGGCTACACCGAAGTCAGCGCTTCCAACGTCGATTTTCTCCTCATCAAGTACAGCCAGGAGGGCAACGAACTCATTGAAGAGTGGTCTAACCATACCGGCGATGTGGAAAATACGGACTTTGCTACGAGCATCGCCGCCACTGCCGACGGCGGCTATGTGCTGACCGGCTACAACGCCAAATTCCTGAATATCTTCAACGACGTCGTCCTGACCCGCACCGACGGGCAGGGCAATATCTATACCAACTACATAAGGGGTAAAGTATTTTACGATCAGGATGAAGGTTGCGACCTGGACAACGGGGAGCAACCTTTTCCCGGTTGGCTGGTCCGCGCCAAGGGCGTGAATGAAACTTATTTTGGTTCTACCGACGCCAACGGCAACTACCTCATCCGGGTAGACACCGGCTCCTACGTGGTGGAGGCCATTCCCGCCAATTCCTACTGGGAGAGCTGCTTCCCCGACGGCGTCCCCCTGACGCTGGAGAACTTTTACGACACTACCCTGGTTCATTTCCCCATCAAAGATATGAACATCGCCTGCCCGTACCTGGAAGTGGATATCTCCACGGCCTTCCTGGCGCCTTGTACGGACGTCGTATATACGGTGGATTACGAAAACACCGGCACGGTGCCGGCCGATAACGCCTATGTGGATGTAGAGCTGGACGACGAGCTCTCTTTCCTGAGCGCCAGCCTTCCGGCCACCAGCCTGGGCGGTAATGCCTTCCGGTTTGAACTGGGAACCATCCCCTTCAATGGCTTCGGCGCTTTCACCATCAATACCCAGATGGCCTGCTCCGGTATTGCCATTGGCCAGGCGGGGCTGGCCAGCGCCCACATCTACCCGGATTCCCTATGCCTTGAGATCGACCCCAACTGGGACCGCTCCAGCGTAGATGTAGACGGGGAATGTGTGGAGGATAACCTGGAGTTCAGGATAAGTAATGTTGGCCAAGGCGGCATGCTTTCCCCCCGCAATTACTTCATCGTGGAAGAGGACGTCGTGTTCATGACCCGGCCGTTCGACCTGGATGTCGGCGAAGATACCACCATCGTCATCCCGGCCAACGGGTCTACTTATCGCCTCATCGCCGAACAGTCTCCCGGCCACCCGGGCAATAGCTACCCGACTGTTGTGGTTGAAGGCTGCGCCACGGGGGGCGGCAGTTACAGTACAGGTTATGTAACCGATTTCCCGGAAAACGACTTCGATGCGTTCCGGTCCGTACAGGCCGACGAGGTCGTGGATGACATGGAGGCCGTGCGCCTCATCGCCCACCCCAATGGCTATCAGGATTCCCTCATCGCGGGCAATACGCCGATCACTTACCGGTTCGTATTCCGGAATATCGGCAATGACACCGTTTCCCGAGTGGTTATCCGGGACACCCTGCCGCCCGGGCTCGACCCTGCCCTGATCGAGCCGGGGGCCAGCAGCCATCCCTATCGCTTTGAGGTATATTTTAACGGCGTGGTCAAATTGTCTTTCGACAATATCCAGCTGCCGCAAGACCCCAGCGGCCAGGATCCTTCCTCTTACGGATACGCCGAATTCCGGGTCGGCCAGCAACCGGACAACCCCGTAGGGGCCGTGATCGATAATGCGGCAACCGTCATTTTCGATTACTATGCGCCCATACGCACCAATACTACCCGTCACGTGGTAGGAGCAGCCAGCCTTTCGCAGTTGGTGGAGATCATCATTACCGACATCGAGGGGCCGGATGTGCCGCAAGGCATGCAGGTAAAAGCATACCCGAATCCATTCGTGGAGCAGGTAACCATAGAGGTGGCAGGCTGGCCTTCAGGCGGCCCGCTGGAGTTCACCCTGTTCAGCCAGGACGGAAAGCTGGTGCGCATCGCCCGCGAAAGGGCCAATGCCTTTACCGTGCAGCGCGGCGCTCTTCCGGCCGGCACGTATTTCTACAGCCTGAGATCTGAAGGAAAACTCATCGGAAGCGGCACACTGGTCGTCCGCTGACCCTTTTCCGGCATTTTGCCCGGTAAAATGGGCGGGCTGCCGGCATAATCCCAAAAAGTGGCTTGCGGTTCCCTGCCAAAAATGTCGGCAGGGAACCAAAAAAGCCTGGGATTGAATAATTTAAATGAAAGATCACGCGTTATGATAAAGAATTAGGTCGTCTTATTATTTCATGAGATTATGATTTGTTATTAGCAAGAGGCTCCGCCGGTACGGCGGAGCTTTTTTTTTGCCTCCAAAACCAAAGCGGCTTTCCGGCAGAAGGCTGGGCGGCCGCTTTGCTTTTGGAGGCGGCGCCATGCTCTTGAAGCCTTCGGGAAGTTTATAGTTCGGCGGCGGCGACATGCCCATAAAGCCTTCCTTAAGTTTGTGGTTCGAGGGAGGCGCCTGGGGCAGGAGAGGTGGCGCTCCGGTATTTTCCAAACGAAATTCCCGCGAAAAATGGCTGCCGAAACACCAAATCTCCGGTAGAAATAAAAAAAATCAACTTTTTTTCCTTAGTTTTTTCGAAGAAACCGGGCGTAAATTTCAACAGCTATAATGAACGGGTTGACAAATAACTTAATGATAAACAGGAGTTTGAATAAATTAAAATTATAAATATGTTGAAATTTCCGCCCAAAATTTTCAACAAAAGGGTTTTTTTGTCTTTGTTTTCAGGAAGAAACCCTTGCATATTTGTATTGTAATCAGAAGGAAATGCGCTAAGGCGCAGGAAAGCTCCGAAAAAGATCGGAGTAAAAAAGAAAAGAGCGGTAAGAAAAAAAAGGTTCCGAAAGTGTTTTAAGAGGCTATCCCAAAGGCTACGAACAACAAACCGATTTCATCATCGGAACCAAACCAACTTCATATTTGATTTGCCGCCGGTGGCAGTGCTGAGGAGGCTTAAACTTACGGGCTTGATCCCAAATCCCGATTCCGAATTGCCCAAAAGCCGAAATACGCCGTAAGGGACTTTCTTAAAGCGCTGCCGCCCATTTTGAAAACAGGAGACAAAATATCCGGGTAATCCCGGCCGTTGATTAAACGGATAAAGAACTATGATCAAAGGTTTCACTATTCAGCCGGAATGTACTTCGAAAACGAGATAGGTGATTAAAAGCTCGGCTCAAAGTACAATGATCATAATCCCATCAGCCGTTGGTTCCTTGCCATTAATTTTGGCAAGGAACCCCAAAAACTTGAAATCAAGGGAACTTTGATAAAGATAAATTCGTTTTTTCCAAAGAATTAGGTCGTCTTATTATTTCATGAGATTATGATTTGTTATTAGCGAGAGGCTCCGCAGTGTTGCGGAGCTTTTTTTTTGCCCTTATTCGAGCGTTGGTGTCGTCGTCTTATTATTTCACGTTAACAAATCAACAACAAAAATAGAAAAAAAATATATTTATCAAAGCCTTTTTTTAATCTCCTTCTAATTTTTCTTCGATACCGGTGCAAAGTTTTATAAGTTTTTCCGAAATATCAATACCCGGTTTGGGGTAAGTTTTTCAACTGCTCCAGCAGCCATGCCCGCTCCGTCAGCACCTCCTCGGCTTCGATCTTTGTCCGTAGTTCATCCACTTCCCGCCGGTCGTGCCGGTTGAGGTGCAGCAGCTTTTGGGTATACCGGATGATGTTGCGGTAGTTGCGGCGGTGGTAGCCGATGATGTCTTTACGGCGGAGGAACACTTTCATGGCGTCGAGGTGGGATTCCAGGGCGTCGAACTCTCCCAGTTCATAAAACACTTTAACCATGAGTGTCTTGGCGGCCAGGTTGAGCAGCAGGTCCTGGTATTCGGAGTGCTGGAGGTGCTGCAGGGCCTTGCCGTATTGCCGGCGCACATAGGCCAGGCGGGCGAGGCTGAACCGGTACATGCTTTCCCGGTGTTCCTTGGGCAGCTTATCCTTGTACTCGCGGATAAAATTTTCCGCCCACTCCAGTTCTCCTTCCTTGAGGGCCATGGCCACGGCGTTGCGGTAAGTGAAGCGGGAGGCCTGCCCGTCCTGCAGCAGCCTGCCGGTGCGGAAGCCTTCCTTGTAGAGGTCGAGCCCTTCGCGGGCGTAGGCCTCCCTGCCTGTGTTGAGCTCGCGGATACAAAAGTTGATGGCCAGCAGGTAGAGGTCGCGCGCCTCATCGGGAGGGAAGAGTTGGCTTTGGTGGAGCAGGGCCTTTTTGAACTGCTGGAAATGCATTTCCGGGTCAATGCCTTTCAGCGCGTGGTAGCAGTGATAGTAACCAGCGATGGTGGGGAGGCGCAGCAGGCCCTTTTTGCCCACGAATTGCAGGGCTTCCTCCAGCAGCCCGAAGTCATACTCCCGCTTGTAGACCGCCTGGTGAGAGAGCAGGAAGCAAGTCTGCCGCAGTTTGCGGGCGATAAAGGCCAGGTCGACGGTGTCGGAGATCTCCTGAAGGTTGTGTTCGCTGATGCGTTTGCGGCTGGCCGTGAAGGCGTACTGCTCGAGCTGGATCCGGTATTCGTACTCGAAATATTCGGCGTTGCGGATAGGCTGTTGTTCCTGTTGCCGGGCAAGTTGCCGCATTGTCTGTTGGAAATGCTTGGGCAGCCGTTTCTCCCGATAGGCCCGCGCCAGTTCTATCTTCTGTTGCCGCTCGTCGAGCAGCAGGGCCTGAAGGGAGAGGAATTGTTCGATGGCCTTGAGCAGCCAGCTCATGGCGTAGCGCACCTGTTGGGGGTCGTAGGGTTTGTCTGGATAGAGCGATGTATGTGCCTGCTCCTTGGTAGGGGCTACCTTCAGCGTGAATACCCGTTCCACCATGAATTCGAAAAGCTGAACCACATCCTCCCGCTGGTTGAAAAACGGCGAGCGCAGGAACTTTCGCAACTCCCGTACTTCTTTCTTACTCAACCTTTCCACTACCATCAATAGCCGGCTACCTTCCATCTTCAATTAAATGAATTTTTTATGCGATTGATAAATTTGAGCCTTTAGATTGCGTAAATTTAGGCTTTAGCCCTAGATCAAGAAGTATTTTTCTTGATAAATGCTCTTTTTTGTTTTTGATATTGCCATAGCGTTCTCCAATCTTTGTATTGTTCTAAAACCAGAATCCCTATGAAGATATTCAGATACGCTATTTTACCGGCGATCAGCCTGTTTTTTACATGTGCTCTTTCCGCTCAGGGCTGGCAAAGGGTTTACCCTGATACGGCCGGCGCCCTTTCTTATTTCAGAGAGGCTAAGCCTACTCCCGATGGCGGCTACATAGCCGTGGGCGCCCGTAGCCTGCCCACCGGCGCCATCCGCGATTATCTTCATTTGAAGAAAACAGATGCCGTCGGAGAGGTGCAGTGGGAATTCTCTTACCGGGAAGGAGAGATCGGGAAGGATGAAGGCCTGGGGGTGGTTGTGGCGCCCGATGGGGGTTATTATGTGCTGGGAAGCACTTCAGTGGATGACTGGCAGTTTTCCATCCTACTGCTCCGGATCGATGCCATGGGAGACACCCTGTGGACGAAAACCTATGCTTATCAGGATTCCCTGCCCACCACGCTCGGAGGATATGATGTAACGGACGGCGGGGGCTTCATCCTGGCCGCCGGGGCCAACAACCCCGATTCCACAGCCGGGGCCTATTTGCTTGAAGTGGATGCGAGCGGCAACAAGCTATGGGAGAATTTCTACGGCTGGCCGGGCAACAACCCTTATCCGCCTCTGGAAGACATCGTACAGCTCAGTGATGGGGGCTACATCGCCGCCGGCTCGTGGAATAGTTATCAGATACCCCGCCTGGTGCGTTTTGACGCCCAGGGCGACACCCTCTGGACGAGGGCCTTTCAGTTTTCCACAGGAGATGAGCTCTGGGCGGTGCGCCCGGCCCACGGCGGCGGTTTCATCGCCTGCGGCAGCGCCACCGGCTTTGCCGGCCACAACGCGCTGGTTGTCCGGACAGACGATATGGGCAATGAGTTGTGGCATAGATTCTATGCCCTGAGCACCAAAGCCGTGGACCTGGAACTCACCCCCGACGGCGGTTACGTCCTGGCCGGTTCGCTGGATAATTACATCTGGTACCCCACAACTCCTACCGGTTTCCTGCTCAAGATCGATGGGGAAGGCAATGAACTGTGGCAGCGCGAATTCACCAACCCAACTTCCGACTTTAACCGCCTGGGCAGCGTGGAACTCACCCCCGACGGCGGCTTCATCGTCGCCGGTGAGTCGGGCTTGAATTCCTTCCTGGCGAAAACCAACGGCAACGGCTTCGCCATCACCAACTGGCTGCAGGGCATGGTATTTCGGGATGAAACGGAAAACTGCAGCCTTGACAGCGGCGAGCCCGGCCTGGAAGAATGGATCGTCCGCGTGGAAGGGGGCGGGCTCATCCAATATGCAAACACCAATGCTGATGGAGCGTACAGCATCCTGGTGGACACCGGCAATTACAGCCTCACCCTCCTGCCTCCCAACGCCTTGTGGGCAGCCTGTCAGCTATCGGTGGATGTCAGCCTGCAGGATTTCTACGATACTACCCGCGTCGACTTTGCCGTTTCCCCTCTGGCCGACTGCCCGCTGATGACGGTGGATGTTTCCACGCCTTTCCTGCGGCGTTGTTTCGACAATACGTATACCATACAGTACTGCAATGAAGGCACTACCCCAGCTGAAAATGCAGCCGTAGAGGTGGAACTCGACCCCTACCTAAGCCTCCAAACCGCTGAATTGCCCTACACCAGCCTGGGCGCCAACCTGTACCGCTTTGAGCTGGGCGATGTGCCCCCCGATACCTGCGCCCGCTTTCAATTCACAGCCTACCTCGACTGCGATTCCACCGTGCTGGGCCAGGCCCACTGCGTGGAAGCACACATCCTGCCGGACACGCTCTGCTTTGATACGGTCGGCAATATGGCCCTGATCGAAGCGGAAACGCGCTGCGAGGGAGACTCCATTCATTTTCTTTTGCGCAATGTGGGCGGCGCCGGTATGAATAATGCCGCTGACTACATCGTCATCGAAGACGATGTGATGTATATGAACGCCCCCTTCGAGCTGGGCGCCGGCGAGTCCCTGCAATTCTCCCGCCCCGCCAATGGCCTGGCCTACCGCCTGGAAGCGCCCCGCCTGCCCGACAGCAATAGTGAGGCGTATGTCAGCTCGACAACAGAAGGTTGCGGCTTTGGCCCTGGGGGCGGTTTCAGCACCGGCTTCGTCAACCAGTTCCCCTTATTTCCCAATGATGATTTTACCGATATCGAATGCCGGGAGAACATCGGCGCCTACGACCCCAACGATAAGCAGGCCCTGCCCCGGGGGTACGATGAGGGCCACTACATCAAACCAGGC
>JAGFJE010000087.1 GCA_024103175.1 Phaeodactylibacter sp. | reverse complement strand
GAATAGATGAGGGTTCCGTCTACATCAAAGATCACCAGTTTCATTATTCCTCTTCTTCTTTTTGCGGTTCGAAATCGAATTCCAGTTGAATGCCGTCGGTTGCCTGCTCTTTGGACAGGTTGGATACCGACACGCCCAATAAGCGAACGCTTCCGATATCGTCCTTATTTTCTTCCAGCAACTCGTGGGCGACAGCGGCCAGGTCCCCGAGGCGGCGCACCTCGGTGGCAAAGGTCCGGCTGCGGGTGATGATCCGGAAATCCGGCATCTTGGCTTTGATGGAAACTGTGCGGCCGTAGTTGTCGGCCTTCTCCATATATTTATATACGACTTCCGCCAGGAAGCTCAGCCTTTCCTTCATCTCCCGGATATCGGTAATGTCTTCCTTGTAAGTCCGTTCCGCCCCGATGGATTTGCGGATGCGGTTGGGGTTGACCTCCCGGTCGTCCTCGGCGCGCACGATGCGGTAATAATGGCGCCCCACCTTGCCGAAGCGCCGGACCAGTTCTACCTCCGAATATTTTTTGAGGCCAGCCCCGTTGAAGATGCCCATGCGGCGCATCTTTTCGGCAGTCACTTTGCCGATCCCGTGAAAGGTTTCAATGGGCAGCTCTTCCAGGAAGGGAATGGCCTCTTCCGGGGTGATCACCTTCATCCCGTTCGGCTTGTTAATGTCGGAAGCCACCTTGGCCAGGAACTTGTTGAAAGACACTCCCGCCGAGGCGGTCAGGCCGGTCTCCTCGCGGATGCGGCGGCGGATCTCCTCGGCGATCAGGGTGGCCGATTTCGGCCCGCGCTTGCTGTGGGTCACATCGAGATAGGCCTCATCCAGAGATAAAGGCTCCACCAGATCGGTATACTCCAGAAAGATCTCCCGGATCTGGTGGGACACATCCCGGTAAACATCGAAACGGGATTTGACGAAGGCCAGTTGCGGGCACAGCCGGCGGGCCGTCACACTGGGCATGGCCGAACGCACGCCGTATTTCCGCGCTTCGTAACTGGCGGAAGCCACCACACCCCGCATGCCCGCCCCGCCAACGGCAATGGGCTTGCCCCGGAGTTCGGGGTGGTCGCGCTGCTCCACCGAAGCATAAAAGGCATCCATATCGATGTGGATGATCTTGCGGCCTTCCTTCAAGACTTCTGTTTTGAGGTAAATTTAGGGATTCCGGCGCAATACCTGCCAATTTATGTTTCCGGAAACCAGGCTCTCCAGGCTCCCCAAAAAAAAACGAAAAGACAAAAAAGAGATTATAAAACTTTAAAATGCTGACTTACAGTCACTTTAAAATAATTATTAACTTAATCTGCCCGAACAATAACCAGATTTTGTACTTCCCTGGCTGCCTTCAAACCCTCATTTTTATATCATCAAAAACCATGAGTTGAGTTATGGAGGCTAAAAATGAAAAGACAGTTGAAATACTTCGGCACTTTCCCTTATTTGAAGGCTTTGAAGAAGAGCAAACTCTGAGGCTGGCCGCCCTGGCACAGTATCAGCAGGTGCGCAAAAATTCTTTCATTTATCGGGAAGGCGGCCGTTCGGCCCGGATCTACCTCCTGATAAGAGGAATGGTCAAGATCGGCTCCCATTCTGCCGACGGCAGGGAAGTCATTAAACACGTCCTTCATCCACTGTCTCTATTCGGGGAACTCAGCCTGGCCGGGGAACAGGAACGGCAGGACTTTGCCGTTTCCATGAATCACCAGGTGGAGCTGCTCAGCCTCCGGGCAGAAGACATTCAGGACCTGATGCGGACAGACCACCGCCTGGCCATTCGCGTGCTAACCTTCATCGGCAAACGCCTGCAAAAAGCCGAAAGCCGCCTGGAGTCCCTCATTTTCAAAGACGCCCGGGAACGGATCATAGAATTCCTCAAAGAATCCGCCGACAAACACGGCAAGCGGATCGGGTATGAGATGCTGATCAAACACTGCCTCACCCAGCAGGAAATTGCCAACATCACCGGCACTTCCCGGCAGACGGTCACCTCCGTGCTGAACGACCTGAAAAAATCCAACCTCATCCATTTCAACCGGCGCAGTATCCTGATCCGGGATATGGGGAAGCTGGCCTGAAATCAGGTGTAAATGTGGGGCTACCCGTCTAACGTTGGACAGGCCCGTACACCGTACAAGCCCGTGGGCTGCGCCATTGGCTCGTACACCGTACACGCCCCGGAGCTTTCTGTCCAGCCTTAGACGGATGCCCAAATGTGG
>JAGFJE010000784.1 GCA_024103175.1 Phaeodactylibacter sp. | reverse complement strand
GCGGAAATCGGAAGGCGGAAAAGAAGGCGTTGAGCGCCCATTCTGGCCCAAATTCCGACTTCCGACTTTTTAACCGGCTGACCAGACGGTCCCACTTCCGACTTAAAATGGCTGCACGTCCAAAGTCTAGGTTCTTATTCGCGGTGAAAAATACAGACATTGCGGTGAATAAAATAATGGTCAGGGAGAATTCTTCTTCGCGCCTTCCGCGCTCAGAAAAACTTGCTTTTACTCGAACGGAGATGTTGCAACCTGCCGGGTTTGCTGGATGGCTGTCTTTAGCTCAACCCGGCAGCGTTTGTCGGAGACACTGCTCTCAGCCCGGTCAGAACTGAAATGCCCGGCCTTTTGTCAGCACCTTCAGCAACTGAATAACCAGTAGCGGCAGCACGCTGGTGACGGCGATGAGCCCCCACACCCTGGCGCTCAGCGCCTGGAAAGACAGCGCTGTTTTCAATGTTGGAATGAAGTAAGCGGCTACGATAACCGCTGTGCAAAGTATCAGCGCGCCCCAGATGAATTTATTGCGCGTCACCTGGTTGTTGAAAATGGGTTCATCGGCTTCCCGCATGTCAAAGACATGCCACAGCTGGGCGAAGGCCAGGCTGAAGAAAGCCACATTATTGCAGGCCTCCGGAGACATGCCCCAGTATTCGCGGGCGAAGAAATAGGCGCCGACGAGGGCAAGGGTGAGTATCAGGCCGTAGGCGCCTATCCTTATCCAGTGCTCACGAGTCAGGATCGCTTCTTCGGGGTCTTTGGGCTTTTGTAGCATCACGTTCTCGCTCCCCCTGCCGATGCCCAGGGCAAGGGCGGGAAAGACGTCGGAAAGCAGGTTGAGGAAGAGCAGCTGCAGCGGCAGTAAGGGAAGCTCAAAAACCGTGAAACTGACCAACGCGATCAGCAGGATCTCGGAAAGGTGGTAGGACAGCTGGTAGACGATGAATTTCCGGATATTCCCGAAAATGATGCGCCCCTCCCGGATTGCTTCCACGATGGAAGGAAAAGAATCATCTTTGAGCACCAGGTCAGCGACTTCGGTGGCCACCTGCGTACCCCGCTTCCCCATGGCAATGCCGATGTCCGATTTTTTCAGGGCCGGAGCGTCGTTGACCCCGTCGCCGGTCATGCCCACCACCTCGCCGTTTTCCTGGTACAATTTCACCAGGTTCAGCTTCTGTTCGGGGTCGACCCGGGCAAAGATGGCGGTATCGACGGCTTCCTGTGGCCGGTCCTTTTCAATTTCGCGCAGCTCGCTGCCGTGGATGGCGCGGGCTTGCTTGTCTTCTACGATGGCTACCTGCGCTCCGATATTGCGGGCGGTGCCGGGATGGTCTCCCGTCACCATCTCCACCTTGATGCCGGCCTGCTGGCAAAGCTCGACGGCTTCCCTGACTTCCTTCCGGGGAGGGTCGATGAAGCCGGCCAGCCCGACAAGCACCATATCCTGCATCAGTTTTTCTTCTACATCCGCCTCTTCAGAAGGTTTCTCGCTCAATTCCTTGTAAGCAAAAGCGATCACCCGCAGCCCTGCTTCGGAGAGCTCCTCATTATAGTTGATCCAGTTCTCCCGGCTTTCTTCATCCAGTTTTTTCACCCCATCGGGCGTGAGCACCCGGCTACAGCGATCCAGCATGGCCTGAGGGGCGCCCTTGCCGGAGAGGAAAATGCTATCCTCCACTTTACTCACCGTTCCCATTACCATATCCTCCGAATCGAAGGGTTCTTCCGCCAGGCGTTCCAGGCCCCGCAGTTTCTCATACCATTCCTCATCGTATGCCTTACAGAAGTGCAGGAGGGCCTGGTCCAGCGGGTCGCCTTTCCCCTCTTCCGCCTCTTCCTCATTCCTTTCTTCGGCAAGCAGGGCGTCGTTGCAGAGCGTGGCGATGCGGAAAAAGGATCTCAGCCTTTTATCTTCCTTGCCGGGAGGGGTATCGTTTCCCTGAGCGGAAAGGCCGGCCTTCGCCCCGTCTTCTTTCCAGTCGGCCCGTATCCGGGCGCCCTCCAGTTGAAGAGTATCTAATGTCAGCCTGTTTTCCGTCAGCGTTCCGGTCTTATCGGTAAAAATGACGGTCGCTTCTCCCAGCGTTTCGACTGCCGACAGGCGCTTGACAATCACGTTGCGTTTTGCCAGGCGGAGCATGCCTTTTGCCAGGGCGATGCTGGCCACGATGGGCAGCCCTTCCGGGATGGCGGCGATCGTCCAGGCAATGGCGGTCTGTACGAGCTGGTAGATGGATTTTCCGGCCATCCATCCAAAGAGAAAGAAGAGGGCGGCAAGCCCCAGCGTTGCCCAGATCAGCCGGCGGCTTAAGCGTTGCAACTTTTTATCGAGCGGCGCCTGCTCGTCTTCCGCAGAACTGACCATGGCGGAAATGTTTCCGATCTCGGTCTGCATGCCGGTAGCCGTCACCACCACCCTGGCGCTGCCATTGGTGATCGCGGTGCCTTTGAATACCATGTTCTTCCGGTCGGCGACCTGAGTGTCTTCCCCGAGCGGTTTGGTGTCTTTGTCTACCGGAACGGACTCTCCGGTCAGGGGCGATTCGTCTACCGACAGTTCCGACTCCGACAGTATCCGCCCGTCCGCCGGGGCCAGCGCTCCTGTTTTCAGCAGCAGAATGTCCCCCGGCGCCAGGTGTTCGGCGTTGATCTCGCGCTCTTCCCCGTCGCGCACCACCTGGGCTTTAATGATGTCCATCTTCTTCAATGCCTTCAGGCTTTGCCGGGCCTGAAATTCCATCCAGAAACCAATAGCCGTATTGAGCACGATCACCACAATGATGGCTATGGCTTCCGGGGTGTCGCCAAAGGCAAAAGCCAGGGCGCAGGCGGCGGTGAGCAGGTAAATGACCGGGTTGTTGACCTGGCTGATCAAAAGTGCCAGGAGGCTTTTCTGCTCCTGTTCTTCCAGTTCGTTGGGGCCGTATTCTTCCAGCCGCTTTTCGGCCTCTTCCTGGCTCAGGCCTTGCTCCGCGTTGGTGTCGAGTTCTTGTAATAGCTCCTCGCTTTCCCTGGCGTGCGGGGAGGATATGTGTTTTGATGAGCGTTGCTCGTTTTTTGCCATGTGTGCTGGTTTCTTACTTATAAAAGGGAAATGCCGGGTTCATGTTTGGTGGTGGGGGAAATACCGTTGATGAAACCAGGGGAGGGGGGGCAAAAGCATATCGGCTTCAGGTTCGCTACTCTGTAGCTTCAATTCGTCTGTGCAATTCGTTCTCTACTACCAATATTTTGCCCGTCGACTCGCCGCCAAAGGCTTTGGCCGACGGTGGCCGGGGCTGAAATTTGTAGCTCCGGAGGAGCCGGCCCCGATGAATGTCGGGGAGCGTAATGTTGATGGCATAGTAGCCAAGGGGCAGTATAGCTCCGGAGGAGCGAAATGTTGGTAGAAATTAGTAGCTGAAGGGAGGGTATAGCTCCAGAGGAGCGAAATGTAGAATTATGGCTCACACTTTGTTCCGCCAGAGCTCAATTCAAATTTTCCAGGAACCGCCTTATGATCTCTTCTGATTCTTCCGGAGCAATAATCACCGGCAGGAGCAATAATTCAAATAGCTTTCCAAGCCTGATCAATAGTTTTCCCAGATGGATAGCT
>JAGFJE010000110.1 GCA_024103175.1 Phaeodactylibacter sp. | reverse complement strand
GAGCCGCCCGACTGGTTCTTCTCTGTGCGCCACCACCTCGGCCCCATCCTGCTGGAGCAGAAGCGCTACGCTGAAGCCGAAGCGCTGTTCAAGAGAGACCTGGAATTGTTCCGCAAAAACGGCTACGCCCTTAAGGGCCTGTATGAAAGCCTGATGGCGCAGGGCAAAACAGAAGAGGCCAGTAAAGTGAAAAAGCGCTTTGACGAAGCCTGGAAGTGGGCCGACGTCCGGCTGGAGGCTTCAAAAGTGGTAAGCTGACCGCTTTTGACTAAAATCAACCGGCAGGGATGACAAATGTCATCTGCAGGTTGAACCTCACGCCTTAATTTTGAGGCATTCCCGGTAGGATCGGCGGCAAGCGCCGGCCCCGGGAAGCGGAAAGACTTTAAGTTTCATGCTTTACCTATAAGGCCTTGCCTTTATCTGGAAAATTTAGTGTTATCGGTTTTTAGATGAGCCCTTCCAAGTGGAGGGCTTTTTTTGTGTAAAAGTGCGAGGGGTGTAAAAGTGCAAACGTTCCGGCGCTTCTCGGTAGGAGCGTACTTTTACACCTTTCCACACTTCCACCTTTACCCCCGCGGCTTACGCATGCATATTCTCCAGCCGTTCCCGATCGACGATGTGAATGGCGCCGTCGACGATCTCGATGTAGCCGTCCTCCTTGAATTCGGTGAGCATGCGGATGACGCTTTCCTTGGCGGTGCCGACGAGGCGGGCCAGGTCGTCGCGCAGGATGTTGATGTTGCCGTCTTCCTGTTTCTGGCTCAGGAGGAGGATGGCGTCGGCGACGCGTCGGCGGACGGAGTTGTAGGCCAGGTTGAGCAGTTGCTCTTCCTTTTCGGTGACGTTATCGGCCAGCATTTTGATGAGTTGGGAGGCTACGTCCCGGTTGGCCAGTAGGAGCTTGTTGAAGTCCTCCTTGGGAATGAGGCTGACTTCGGTATCTTCCATGGCGGCGGCCGATTCGGTGTACTTCTCGTCTTTGATCAGGTCGAGGTAGCCGAAGAAGTCGCCGGGTTTGCAGATCTGAATGATGTAGTCTTTGCCCTCCTCGTTGGTCTTGTAGACTTTCACTTTGCCTCTTTTTACGAAGTAGAGGTAGCGGGGGAATTCTCCTTCTTCGAAGATGTGCTCGCGCCGTTTGACGGTTTTGGTTTTGCGTTCTTCGGAGAGGCGGCGCAGTTCTTCGTAGCCTCTGGCCTCGTTGATGAAGGCGGTCAGGCCCTGTTCGGTTTTGTCGAACTGCTTGCGCAGTTGTTCGCTTTTGCGCAGGCGGGTTTCGATCACTTCCAGCAGTTCATCCTTGTAGAAAGGCTTGGTGATGTAATCGTCGGCGCCGAGGTTCATGCCGCGGCGGAAGTCGCTTTTTTCGGCCTTTGCCGTGAGGAAGATAAAGGGCACATTGGCGGTGCTGCTCTTTTTGCTGAGAATGTTGAGCACGCCAAACCCGTCGAGGTGAGGCATCATTACATCGCAGAGGATGAGGTCGGGCGGGTCGGTCAGCGCTTTTTCCACGCCCACCTTGCCGTCTTCGGCGCTAATCACCTCATAACCAGACAATTCCAGGATTTCTTCCAGGTTTTCCCTGACCTCGCCATTATCTTCGATCACTAATATTTTCTTCATTTTTTAATGTTGGTTGTACTAGGAATGTTAACAAAAGGCAATACCTCTGGCTACAAATATAATACGAAAGCGCGATTATTGCTGGCCCTGGGCGGCAGGTTCCTGTTGCAGGGGCAGGGAGACGTAGAAGGAGCTGCCTTCTCCGAGGCGGCTTTCGAAGCGGATCGTGCCCTTTAACAGGTCGACATAACGCTTGACGATATTGAGCCCCAGGCCCGTGCCCTGAATGTTTTCTACATTATGGGCGCGGAAAAAGCGGGTGAAAAGGTGCTGCTGTTCTTCCTCCGGGATGCCGATACCCTGGTCTATGATGGCGATGTTCAGGGTATTGTTGGCCACTTCCATCCGGCATACAATGCGTTTGTTATCTTCCGAGTATTTGATGGCGTTGGACAGCAGGTTGAAGATGATATTCTTCAGGATCTTTTTGTCCAGGAACAGTTCTGTCCCTTTGAGGGCGCCTGCTTTTTCGATATACTGGCCGGGCCGAAGCAGCCCCTGCATTTCTCCTATGGCTTCATCGCAGAACTGATCCAGTTCAAACCAGACCGGTTCGGCTTCGAAGCGGCCTTCTTCCAGGCGGCTGAGGGACAGGAAGTCGTTGAGGATGCCGGTCAGGTTGGCGACGGAGGATTTGATACGAGTAGTGTGGCGTATTCTTTTCTTCTGGTGCTCTTCCCGGGTATAGGCCTCGATCAGGTCGGCGGAGGACAGGATGGTGCTGAGGGGGGTGCGAAACTCGTGGGAGGCCATAGAGACGAAGCGCGACTTGAGGTTGCTGAGTTCCTTTTCCTTTTCCAGGGCGCGGCGCAGGCGGGATTCGTTTTTCCGGATCTCTTCTTCTGCGGCTTTGCGCTCCTTGACCTCATGCTGCAGCTTCTGGTTGATATCGAGCAGTTGGTTGACCGCTTCCGCCAGCTCGTCGGTACGTTGTTCCACCCGTTTTTCCAACTCGGCATTCAGCCGTATGATGCGGTCTTCAGCCTGGCGCTGGGCGGTGATGTCGATGCCGGAGCTGATGGTGGCGGTGATGTTGCCCTTCTCGTCGTGCAGTGGAGCGTTGTGCCAGGCGATGAGGCGCCGTTCTCCGTATTTGGTGACCAGGTCGTTCTCGTAGTAATCAATCTGGCGGCCTCTCATCAGCGCCTCGAAGACTCCCCTGACTTCCCGGCGGTTTTCTTCGGGGATAGCCAGGCCGAACCAGTCTTGCCCGACAGCCTCCTTCTCGGCCAATCCCAGCACCCGGCACCCCTTGCTGTTGAGCAGTTGTATCTGTCCATCCCTTCCAATGACCACGATGATGGTATTGGCAATATCCAGATAGCGCTGTGCCCGTTCTTTTTCTTCCCGAAGGTCTCTTTCTATCTGCTTCTGGTGGGTGAGGTCATGGACGATACCCGTGAAAATGCGGCGGCCCTGCAGTTTCACTTCGCTGATGCTGAGCCGGATGGGAAAGATCGTGCCGTCTTTTTTCCTGCCCGGCACTTCGCGCCCGATGCCGATGATCTTCGCCTTGCCGGTTCTCAGGTATCTCCGGATGTAATCGTCGTGATTTTCTCGGTGGGGAGTGGGCATAAGCATGTTTATGCTATTGCCCAGCAGTTCTTCGATCTCATATCCGAAAAGGTTAGCCACGGCCGAATTGGCCAGCTGAATAATGCCATCCTCGTTGATGGTGATAATACCATCTGTTGCCGTCTCAATGATGGCATTGAGGATCAGCGCATCTTCCGATAGATGATTATGGCTGCCTGGTCTGTTCACAAAATGATCCGTCTGGCTTTTGGTATTTGAACTAGGTTCTGAATAAAAGGGCAAAATAGCATTATAAGCCGCCGCCGGAAAATGACAAAAGTCACTGGCAAGGGTGACAAAAGTCATCTTTTTGCATGGTTATTAATTCGATTTTGCCGCGTAAAATAGGCTTATTGTGAATTGGTATTTCCGGATGCCAGGCACTTTGAGGCATTGATTAGTATTGGTGCGAGAAGGTTCGCGGTTGAATGGGGGCCTTCTCGTGTGCGTTTATTTTAAGATTACGGTATTGTGTATGTGGGATAGCCGAACTGATGGCCTGGAAGGAGACAAAAAAAAGGTAGAACAGGGCATGTCTAAGGAAAAAGTGTATGATGCGGAGCCGAGCATTGAACTTTTGGGCATTGGGTCGTCGAAACACCGGCAGATGAAAGCCAACCTGCAACGGGCGTTGAGCGAGCTTTCTTTGGACATCCCGATCCGGGAAATTACAGATATTGACGAACTCATGCGCTATGAGGTCGCCGGTATCCCCGCTCTTGCCGTCAACGGCCAGGTGCTCTTTCAGCAGGTCGTGCCCAGTGTCGAGGACCTGAGTATCGTTCTTAAAGTGCTGTTGAGCGGCAGCGTCAACCAAAAAGAGGAAATGCTTCGCCAGGCCGCCTTAACCAGCCTGAACCAAAGGGGCAACCTCATGAAAAACATACTGGTGCCGACCGACTTTTCACCAAATGCGGAAAACGCCCTCCTTTACGCCGTAGAGATCGCCAATAAGTTTGGCAGTAAAATAACCCTCCTCAATACGTTCAAGGTATACAGCTCCGCCGGTATGTTCCTCTCCGTGGAATCCTACATGGAAAAGGATGCCGCCCAGCAGATGCTCGATGCGATGAAGCAGGTAGAGCCCATGCTCAGGGGCGGGGCCAGCATCGAAAGCAAGATCAGCCGGGGCGAGGCTGTGCCCGTTATTACCGGACTGGCAAAGACTGGAGACTACGGCCTTATTATCATGGGTACCCAGGGGGCCTCCGGCCTCAAGGAGGTCTTTACCGGCAGCATCACCAACGGCGTGATGAAAGCCACACAAACGCCCATCCTCGCCATTCCCAACGAATATGCTTTCCGCCCTATCGACACCATCGTTTTTGCCGTAGACGAAGAGGGCATCAGCCACCCCGGCATCACTTCCGCCCTGGTTAAGATCGCCAGGGCCTTCGAGGCCAAGGTGCATGTCTTCCATCAGGACATCGGTAGCCGCGACGACGGCATCGACCCCACCGTAGATATCTTCCTCGACGGCGTCGGCCATTCCTTTCACTATGAACTCGACGAACAGAACATTAACGAAAGCATTAACAGCTTTGTGAAAGACTATCAGGCCAACCTGCTCTGTATGGTGCGCCGCCGGCGCGGCTTCCTGGAGGAGGTGTTTCACGTCAGCGCCACTACCCGGGAGGTGTTCAACAGCCCGGTGCCCCTGCTTATCCTCCATGATGAGGGGTGAGGGAGGGATGGTTTTGGACTTTGGACGTTCTGGGATATGCCCTTGGCAACAGGCTCTAAAGTGCGAAATCGGGCTACCCGTCTAACGTTGGACAGGCCCGTACACCGTACAAGCCCGTGGGCTGCGCCATTGGCTCGTACACCGTGCACGCCCCGGAGCTTTCTGTCCAGCCTTAGACGGATGCCCCGAAATCGGAAGCCGGAAGTCGGAAAAATGGGCGCCAAGTGCTCATTCCGAACCCCTGTTCCGACTTTTTAACCGGCTGGCTAGACGGTCGCACTTCCGACTTCCGACTTTTCCCCGGGGTCGTCCAAAGTCCAAGATCATCCATCAATGCGTCTGGTCAAAATCCTCCGCTATTCTCAGCAGCAGATTGATGTCCTCAAAAAATTCCCTGACGAGTTCGAAGCTCAGGTTAGACCGGAAGAGATAGGGTTCCAGAATGTCTTTGTCTTCACTTACGGCGGCATAGATCTCCCGGTCGATGAAGGACATGTACATATCCTTGCCGGTGGAGGTGCAGTACTGTACGATGGCCTCCTGCATCGGTTCGGAGAGGATGCCTTCCAGGTGGGTGTCTTCGGTAGCATAGGTGAGGAACAACTCCTTAAATTTGGGGTTGTTGACCTCTTTGTCCTGGTTTTGCCCTTTTTCCCAGGTGAAATTCTTAATGGCCCTGGTATGGAACTGGCGCATGCGGCGTGGCCAGATGATCACCCTGCCGCGGGCCTCCTCGGGGAAGGTGGCGTGCATAAACACGCCCCGAAAGACCTCGTTCAGCCTGTTGTCCACCGGAGAGAGTTCCCGGACGTGGAGTTCCGACATTTCAAAGTCCATCTCGCCTACCCGGCCGGAGATGAAATCCTCACCGGCGTAGTAAGGCGCGCTGGCTGCAAAGATCTTGCTCTTTTGGAACAAGCTCTTTTCTATCTTCTTTTTGGGGTCGTATTTCAGCGGGTGGGCCGGGTCGAAGTTCATGCCGTCATCAATAAAGTCGAGGATGAGGCTGACGACGTTGGGCTTAAAAGTCAGCCGGAATTGCTGTATGCGATAGAGCAGGTAGGAAATGTAGGCCCCCAGCGGAATGGCCAGCAGGAGGGCCAGGGCAAGGATATCCAGATAAAATTCAAACAACAGGGCGCCGGCCATGAAAATGGTGGAAAAGAACAACAGGCGCAGCAGGCGAAGGCGAAGGCGTTCCATTCGCAGCAACTCCGGGTGGATGGTGTGGTTGTAATAGATCCGAAATTGTTCGAGGCGCTTTAATTTGGAGTCATCTTCTCTGCCGTAAGGCGCCGGTTTTTCTGTCATATCTCGTGCTGTTTTGAGCCTGCCGGCCAGCCAGAGTACTAAATTAACAGTTTCCTTCTAATTTCACATTCAACCAACCCTTTTAGCGTTTTTATACACCTTAAGTGGAGGGGCAGAGAAACAGGTATTGTGCGATTGCTTAAAAAACCGTAATTTTGCAGCCTTATGAAAAAAAACCTTTTTGTTGCCTTTGTCGGGATGACGCTGCTGCTTGGCGCCTGCAAGAGTGAGTTCGAGAAGATCCGGTCGAGTGGAGACGTCAACCGCATATATACCAAAGCGCTGGAATATTACGAACAAGAGGAGTATCAGAAAGCTCAGACGCTGTTCGAACTGATCATCAGCAGCTATCGGGGAAAGAAGGAAGCCGAGGAGATCTATTTCAAATATGCTTACACTTATTACCATCTGAGGCAGTATATTCTGGCCTCCTATTATTTCAAGAATTTTTCGAACACCTACGGCGCCAGTGAAATCAGGGAAGAAGCGGATTTTATGTCTGCCTATTCCAACTATCAGCTTTCGCCGACCTTCAGGCTCGACCAGTCGTATACGCAGCAGGCGATCGAGGGGTTTCAGCTGTTCGTCAACACCTATCCCAACAGTACGAGGGTGGAAGAATGCAACCGCCTGATCGATGAGATGCGCAGTAAGCTGGAAAAGAAAGCGTACGAAAGCGCCAGGCTTTATTTTGACCTGCGCGAGTATCAGGCCGCCATACAGACCTTCGATAACGTGCTGAAAGATTTTCCGGATACGGACGACGCCGAGCAGATCCGCTATATGATCATCCGCTCGGCCTATCAGCTGGCAAAGAACAGCTTTGTGGATAAGCAGAAAGAACGCTTCCTGGAAGCCAGAGACCGGGCGTCGGAATTCCTGGCCCGCTTCCCGGATAGCCGCTATACCAAGGACGTAAAAGATATTTATAACGACTCTAGAGAATCATTAAATAAATTAGATAATGTCGGATATCAAAACCCAAGTGCAAGGGCTGGATCCTAATGTCCGGGCGCGTGACGTTCACTCCCTCGCCGGCAAGACCGGTAATATATACGAGGTGCTGAGCATCATTACCAAGCGCTCCAAGCAACTGGCCGTAGACCTCAAGCAGGAACTGCACCAGAAGCTGGAAGAATTTGCTGTTTCTTCGGACACCATCGAGGAGGTAAGTGAAAACAAGGAGCAGATCGAAATTTCAAAGTTCTATGAGCGCCTTCCCAACCCGGTGATCATTGCTACCGAGGAGTTCATCAAAGATGAGGTTTACTACCGCTATAATAAACGGCGGAAGCGGGAAGGGGAAGAAGAGGACTTGCTGGGCTGATACGGCCTGCCACCTGAAGCGCCCGCAAGCAGCCGGGCCCGCCTCCGTTTTACCGGCCGGCCCGGCTGCTTGGCGCGCCATCGCGCTGATGGCGACTTCCTCTCTGCCAACCCCACGTTACACTATCCATCGAAATGGCAAACCTGACGGGTAAAAAGATACTGCTTGGCATTACCGGCAGCATCGCCGCCTATAAATCTGCTTTCCTGGCCCGCCTGTTTATCAAAGCAGGGGCCGAAGTACAAGTCCTGATGACAAAGGCCGGCGTCGAATTTATCAGCCCGCTCACCCTGGCAACTCTTTCCAAACGCCACGTCTACACCGATATCAGCTCGGAAGAAAGCTGGAACAACCACGTGGAGCTGGGCCTGTGGGCCGACGCTATGGTCATCGCCCCCCTCACGGCATCGTCCCTGGCCAGGATGGCCTGTGGGATAAGCGACAACATCATCACCGCGGCCTACCTGTCGGCGCGCTGCCCCGTATTCTTCGCTCCGGCGATGGACCTCGATATGTGGAGGCACCCGGCTACCCAGGCCAACGTACAGCGCCTGCAGGATTTCGGCAACCACCTCATTCCGGTAGGGCGCGGCGAACTGGCCAGCGGCCTGGTCGGCGAAGGCCGCATGGCGGAGCCCGAGGAGATCGTCGCTTACCTCCAGCGTTTCTGGGATAAAGTCCAGAGCCTGGCCGGGAAAAAAATACTGATCACTGCCGGGCCGACTTACGAGGCCATCGACCCGGTGCGGTTTATCGGCAACCGGTCGAGCGGAAAGATGGGAATAGCTCTGGCAGACGCCGCCGCCCGCCGGGGCGCACAGGTGACGCTCGTACTGGGCCCTTCCTCTCTTTCTCCCCGGGAAAGCTCCGTGCAGTCTGTGCCGGTACAGTCCGCCGAAGATATGCTGGCCGCCGCCCGGAATGCCTTTAAAGATGCCGACATCACGATCCTGGCCGCCGCGGTGGCCGACTACCGGCCCCGGGAAACCGCCAGCCATAAGATCAAAAAAACCGGAGATACCCTGAAGCTGGAGCTGGTGAAAAACCCCGATATTGCCGCCACCCTCGGCCAGGAGAAAAAAAAGGGCCAGCTGATAGTGGGGTTCGCCCTGGAAACGGAAAACGAAATGGACAATGCCCGGGAAAAACTGCAAAAGAAAAACTTCGACCTCATCGTCCTCAATTCCCTGCAGGATAAAGGCGCCGGATTCCATTACGATACAAATAAGATCACTATCCTGGGCAAAGACAATAAGATCCGCAATTTTGAGTTAAAACCTAAACAGGCAGTGGCCGAAGATATACTGGATGAGGTGGAGGCGCTGTTGATTTCTGATGTTTGATGTTTAATTTTTGATTTTTGATGTGGGATGTGGGATTTTTGATGTGGGATTTTTGATGTGAGCGGGGCGCTCAGGCAGCACCACCTGGCAAATTAAAAATCAAAAATCAAAAATTAAAAATCAAAAATTTTTACGGGTAAAACAAAACCAAAGACGACAACGATGAGAAGATCAATATTCACCCTCCTTTTTTCCATCCTGGCTCTGGGGCTGGGCGCCCAGGAACTCAACGTCACGGTGCGCATCAATACCCAGAAACTTCAGTCTGCCGACCCGAAGGTTTTTGAGACGCTGGAGAATACGGTGCGCGAATTCATGAATACGCAGAAGTGGACGGATGACGTTTTCGAACTGGAGGAACGCATCAACGCCAATGTGCTGATCACCATACAGGAGGAGCTTTCTCCTACCTCTTTTAAGGCCGATGTGGCCATTCAGGCCTCCCGCCCGGTTTACGGCTCCGATTACGAGACGCCCCTGATCAACCATATCGACAAGGGGGTCACTTTCTTTTACGAGCAGTTCCAACCGTTGCAGTTCAGCCGAAACGCTTATAATGACAACCTTTCCAGTGTGCTGGCCTTTTATTCCTACATCATTCTGGGCCTGGACTATGACTCCTTTTCCCCCTACGGAGGGGAGCCTTTCTTGCAGGCTGCACAGGACATTCTCAACAACGTACCCCAATCTGCCGCCGCCGCCAACCCCGGCTGGCGCTCCCTGGATGGCAACCGCAACCGCTTCTGGCTGATCGAGAACCTGCTCTCTCCCCGGGTGCGCCCCTTCCGGCAGGCGTGGTACGACTATCACCGGCAGGGCCTCGACCTTTGCGCCTCTGATGTCGCCACCGGCAGAGCGATCATCGCCGCCGCCCTCGACCAGATCCGCGAAGTGGACCAGGCCTACCCGAACTCGATGATCATCCAGTTGTTTACCGACACCAAGTCGCAGGAGATCCTGGAACTCTTCAAGCGGGGCACCCCCCAGGAGCAGAATACGGTGGTGCAGGTCATGACCCGCATCGATGCGTCCAATGCGTCGAAGTACCGGGAAATCAAGTAGGGGCTCGGCGTTGGCAGGTTAGATGGTTTGCTGTCATCATCAGCCCGAGTATAGCCAGCCATATAACAATATAACCATATGCGAATCCAGGGCTAAATGCCTGCGAAACCCCGGAGGGGTGATAGATCAATGCCTGGGGCAGCGCCCCAGGATCGCAATGAGTCCTGGTTTGAGCCCTGTAAGGGCGACGCCATGTTTGTATCGCCCTTACAGGGCTTGGGCGCCTGCCCGCACTCGTCCGGGGGCGCTGCCCCCGGCTAAGACATTTCGCCCTTACAGGGCTGAAACTCGAAGGAGAAGCCCCATTGCAACCGGCCTTGTGCGGGCACTATGCCCGGGCCCGTTGTGCCAAGGTTTCGGCACGCTGTGCCGATGCCGGTTGAAAAACATATATAAAAAAAGAGGTAGAAGCCAGCTAATGATGTAAGTTTGAAGATGCTAGAATACAAACTCATCACGCTGTACTTCCACCTTTGCCAATTATACGACAAAGAGTTGAAATGGGACTGCCAAAGGTTCACAAAAAACCAGGCGGCGCCCAAATTTTCTGACTGTGAACTATTGACTTGCTATCTGTTTGCCGTTCATGAGGAAGGCAAACGGCGAGTCAGCGAAGTTCATGAGTACATCTTGAAATACTGGCATAGCTGGTTTCCGGACTTGCCAAAGTATAAAGCCTTTAATAACCGGCTCAACCAGCTCAGCGGGCTATTCCCAAAGATAGTGGCGCATTTGCTTACCGCATGCCCCATAGAAGGCATTGACGAGCAAATCAGCTTGACGGACTCCATGCCTATTATCACTTGCAGCCAAAAGCGGCGAGCCAAAGTAGCTCTTGAGCTGTGCGATAAAGGATATTGCTCGGTTAAAGGCATTAACTATTGGGGCGCCAAGCTGCACAACATCGGCTTTCGGCGCCCCGGAACCATGCCCTGGCCAGAGTTCCTGATGCTCAGCCCAGCTTCCATGCACGATTTGGAAGCACAGCGGCAACTCCTCGGACAGTTGGCAAACCGGGCTATCGTTGGAGATAAAGCCTTTTCGGATAAAGAGCTGAAAAGCAAGTTGATGCAGCATAATGATTGTGAGCTGCTCACTCCAGTCAAATTAGTACCTGGGCAAGGACCGTTGCTCAGGCACTGGAATAAGGCCGCTGATGATTTATTCTCAGCCGCCGTTTCCAGAATCCGCCAGCCGGTTGAATCGTTTTTCAACTGGCTCATTGAAAAGGTCGATATCCAGAATGCTTCCAAGGTCCGGTCTCGGCAGGGGCTGATTGTCCACACTTTTGGGAAAATCGCCGCTGCCTTGCTCAATTGGTTCTTTTAGCTCTGGATTCGCATA
>JAGFJE010000758.1 GCA_024103175.1 Phaeodactylibacter sp. | reverse complement strand
GGGTGTTTTTCAGAAGAGGCCACCATTCTAGCGTTGGACAAAGTCGGAAGTCGGAACGCGGAAGTCGGAATGACTTGGGGCGTTCCGCAACATCTTGGCTATCAATAGTGTCCAACGTTAGACGGGTAGCCTCAGAAGACACAGAAAAATGAACTATTCCAAGGGTTATTCTTTAACTTTCAAATTTAACAAATTATCCGGGAATTCACCCTCTCCCTCTCTCCATGTCACCCCCTCTCCCCCTCACCCCTTCTCCCCCTCTCCCTCTCACCCCTTCTCCCCCTCCCCCTCTCACCCCTTCACCCCCTCTCCCTCTCACCCCTTCTCCCCCTCACCCTCTCCCCCTCTCACCCCCTCACCCCTTCACCCTCCACCTCTCCAGTGCCTCGGCGATCTCCCGGCCGTTGCTCAGCCGCGGCACCTTGTTCTGCCCGCCCAGCTTGCCCTGGGTTTTCATGTACTCCCGGAAAGCCCCCGCCTGCATGGGGCGGATCTTGAGGGGCTGCAGGATGCCGCCCTCGATGAGGTCTTCGTAGTAGATGTTCTGTTTGACCATCTCGCGGTCTACGTCGGCGGCGAAGGCCGGCAGCTCTGCCGGCGGATGCCCGAACTCCACGAACCATTCGTGGTAGGGGGCGCCGCCTTCCGGCGGGTTGACCTGCGGGGCGACGGTGAACTCCACGATGCTCACGCCGTGCCTTTTGGCGGCCGCCAGCATGGCTTCCTCCACCTCCTTGCCGATGACGTGCTCGCCGAAGGCGGAGATGAAGTGTTTGATGCGCCCGGTGACTTTCAGCCGGGGCGGGCCCAGGCTGACGAATTCCACGGTATCGCCCAGGTTGTACCCCCACAGGCCGGCGTTGTTGTTGATGATCACGGCGTAGTTGACGCCCGGCTCCACGTCCTTCAGCCAGAGGCGGGTGGGGTTGTCGTTGTGCACCTCCTCCAGGGGGATGAATTCGAAGAAGATGCCGGAATCGGCGTTGAGCAGAAGCCCGGGCTCGTCCTGCCGGTCCTGGAAAGCGATGAACCCCTCCGAGGCCGGGTAGGTCTCCACGCTGTCGATGCGCTGCCCGACGAGTTCCTCCAGCTTGTCGCGGTAAGGCTCGAAGTTGACGCCCCCGTAGACAAAAACCGAGTAGTTGGGAAATATCTCCCGGATGGTTTTCTTCCCGCTGCGGTCCAGAAGGCGCTCGTAGTACATCTGCACCCAGGGCGGGATGCCGCTGATGAGGCGCATGTCTTCCCCGAGGGTCTCGTCGACAATGGCCTCCACTTTTTCCTCCCACTCTTCGATACAGTTGGTTTGGTAACTGGGCATCTGATTGGTGCGCAGCCAGGAAGGCACCTGGTGGTTGACGATGCCGGAGAGCCGCCCCGTAGGTATCCCACCCACTCCTTCCAGTTCGGGGCTGCCCGAGAGGAAGATCATTTTGCCGTCGAGGAAGCTGCCGTTGCCGGTGCGGGCGTAGTAGTTGAACAGGGCGTTGCGGGCGGTGCCGAAGTGGTTGGGCAGGCTGTCTTTGGTCAGCGGAATGTACTTGACGCCGGAGGTGGTGCCCGAGGTCTTGGCGAAGTATTTGGGGCGCCCTTTCCACAGTACGTCGCTTTCGCCCTTTTTGATGCGTTCGATGTAGCCCTTCAGCCCTTCGTAGTCGCGAACCGGGATCTGTTCCCGGAAGGCTTCGTAGCCGTTCACCTCATCAAAACCATGGTCTTTGCCGAAGGCCGTGCGGCGGCCGGCCTGGATGAGGTTGTGGAATACCTTTTCCTGGGCCGCGACGGCGTTGGCTGCCCAGCGGTCGATGTCGCGGGCGATCTTATTGGCAAAAGGCTTGAGTAGGAATGACCGGAATCCCATTTTTCGAAGTCGGAATTTGGAAGGCGGAAGGCAAAAAAAGGTGCGCGAGGCAGGCCGTTCCTGTCTTCCGGCGATAAAATTTCATTTTCAGCACATCCATTTTCTGGACAGCGTAAAGGTAAGGAATCTGCCGGATAGAAGTAAAAAGCCTTTTTTCACCAGAGGCGCTTCTTCCTGCCGGGTTTTGGGCAGTTCCCTTTTTGGTTAACCCGGCAGTGGTTGTCGAAGGCGAAGAAAATGGGAAACAGGGCGATATGCCCAACGTTCCAGGTTAAAATTTTTTCATCTCCGAAAAACCTGCCGGCCGCTGGCACAGCAGGCGGGCGCTGCCGGGTTAGGCTGGGTGTGGGCTTTTAGGAAACCCGGCAGGTAGGGTAGCGATTGTCGAATCCAAAAGAGCCGGTGGATCATTGGGTTGACTGATCATCGGGCTTGTACGGGCAACCAATCACGAATCACCAACTACTCCCTCAGGTCCTCAATGTAATACCCGGGGTATTTGCTCTTATCGAAAGCAAAATGCCCGGCGGCGAAGGCCTTGTTGGGGGAAAGCTTGTCGATGGTGAGCTTGTAGCGGGAGCCGTCTTTGGCGAAGGCCTCTACGCTGATGATGTCTTTGGTCGCCTTGTTGACGTTCATGCGCAGCTTACTGTAATCGGCGTTGCGGTCGGTAGGCTTGAACTCGATCTGCTGGACGGTGCGGCTGCCGTCTTTGTACTCATTGGTGAGGTAGTAGACGAAATCGCCTTTATCGTAAAAATTGAGCATGGCCTCAGGAGAGAGGATGGCGCCATCTGTCTCGCCTTCTTCCGGCATGTCGTTGATCTGCACTTCTTTATTGTAGTTCATGATCAGCCAGAGGGTAGTGCCGTCGGAGATAACGGATTGGCTGCCCATTTCCACGCGGTATTTATTGCCCTGCTGGGCCATCGTGCCTTTCTGGGATTCGGTGGGCTCATCGGCCAGGGTGATATCCAGGGTGAAATCGGCGCCCAGGGACTTGTAGCTCAGGAACCGTTTGCGGATCTCTTCCAGTATGGCCTTGGCCTTGGGGTCCGACTCCTCGGCGGTAGTCAGGTTGCCGGTTTGGGCGTAGGCGCCGGCGGCCAGTACGGAAAGCATCAGTATCGCGAATAATCTCTTCATGTTTTCGGTCATTTGTTTTGTATCCGTTCTATCAACGGTATTGAGACGCGGATTATTGACTGGGGAACAACCCGGAGCGGTTAAAGTTTTTTTAAAATGGCCTCTTCCGCCGCC
>JAGFJE010000754.1 GCA_024103175.1 Phaeodactylibacter sp. | reverse complement strand
AATCAACGAATCAACGAATCAACGAATCAACGAATCAACGAATCACACCAGGTAATACACCTGCGGCTTTGTGCCCGCCTCCGGCGCCAGCACCTTATACTTCCTGTTTTTCAGCACCTTGGAGATCTCGCTGGAGGGGTCGTCCAGGTCGCCGAAGTACATGCAGCGGGTCGGGCAGACCGATACGCAGGCCGGTTGCTGGCCTTTTCTGACCCGGTGGATGCAGAAAGTGCATTTATCGACATATCCTTCGGGGTGAGAATAGCGCGCATCGTAGGGGCAGGATTCAATACAGGCTCCACAGCCTATGCATTTGTTCCCTTCAACCAGTACGATGCCCCCCTCGGCGATATAGCTGGCCCCGGTGGGGCAACAGCGTACGCAGGGTGCGTTGTCACAGTGGTTGCAGCGCTCCGACCGCAGTTCCAGCTCCAGGTTGGGGTAGGCCCCATGGACGGTCTCGGTTACCCAGTCCCGGCAGTAACCTACCGGCACATCGTTTTCGATCTGGCAGGCTACAACGCAATCACTGCAGCCGACGCATTTCTTGGTATCAATGGCCATTGCGTATCTCATGATTCGACTGCTTTATTAGGTTCTTCCAATAGAAAAGTTACGAAGGCGCCTCGCATTCCGGTGCCGCCCATAATGGGGTCGACCATGGGTTTGGTGATCAGCTCCGTATCGTCGGCGCCCTTGCCGAAGGCCCGGCTGAGCTCCTTCTGCCCGTGCCCAAAACCGTGGACCATGTACACCGAATCCCAGCGGATACGTTCTGTTATACGCACCTTGATGGGAAAGGAGGAGGTGGCCCCGTCCTGATTTTTCAACCATACTTCCTGCCCGTTCTTCAGGCCCCAGATCCTGGCTACCTTGGGGTTGACCCAGAGGTCGTTTTCGTCCATCAGGTCAGCAAGGTTGGGGTTGTTGGCGGTGCGGCTGAACGTATGCATGGGCGCCCGCCCGTAATTGAGCCGGTAGTAGTTCTCTGGTGGTTCCGGGTGGGGGCTGTAATTGGGCAGGGGGTCGAAACCGTACTTTTCGAACTCTGTGGAATAGATCTCTATTTTGCCGGTATTGGTCCGGAAAGTGAAAGGTTCGCCTTCTTTGAGATACAGCGGCGTCTTCCGTTCAAATTTTTTCACGCCTATTTTCTGCATTTCCTCCAGCGAACTGCCCACCTGTTTCAGCTGCCAGTCCAGTACTTCACTGAAATCTTCGTAGGGGAAATACTGGCTCAGGCCGAGCCGTTCGGCGATCTGCCTGGCGATCCACCAGGCGGGTTTGGAATCGCCCATGGGAGCGGCGGCCGGCATGCGCAATGCCAGGTAGGGTTCCCGGTGGGGGGAGGTGCGCAGCTCGTCGTAGCGTTCGAAGTAGGTGCATTCGGGCAGCACCACATCGGCATAACCGGTAACTTCCATCGGCATGGTATCTACCACCACAATGAAATCGAGCGCCTGGGCTGCAGCTTCGAGCTGTGCCCGGTTGGGGATGGTTTTCGGGAGGTTGGTGCCGGAAACGAACCATCCCTTGATGCGGCTGTCCTTTCCTTCTTCAGGAACAGAGGCTTCGATGACGGCATTGGAAACGCCCGAGTTGGCCAGAGGGTAACGGCCGTCGAGGGTATCCCTCCAGTCCCATTTCGGTTTGGGGAATTCGGGGATCGGGAATTTCGGCAGGCTGACACTTTCATCGAAGAAGAAGCCGCCGCGCCGGCCCCAGGAGCCGAGCAGCGCGTTCAGGATGGCAATAGCGCGGGAACGCTGCGTGTCGTCCCCATACCAGGTGACGTGGCGCCCCGGATGGATGATTACCGAGGGAGCGGCGCTGGCCATCAGCCTTGCCGTTTCGCGGATCTCCTTCGGCTTCAGGCCGGTAATTCCGTAGGCCCATTCCGGCGTCATGCGCCGCACGTGTTGCCGTAGCCGGTCCAGGCCGTAGGTGTATTTTTCTACGTAATCTTTGTCGTAAAGCTCTTCATTGATGATCACGTGGGCCCAGGCGAGCAACAGGGCAAGGTCGGTGGCCGGCTTGATGGGCAGCCAGTAGCGGGATTTGCTGGCGGCGGTAGAAAAACGGGGGTCTACCGTAATGATGTCCGCCCCTCGATCGATGGCCTCTGCCATTTCCTGAACCTGGCCGTTGTGCATGTTCTCCCCGATGTGGGAACCGATGAGCACCAGGCAGCGGGTATCGCGAATGTCAGTGGGTTCGGGAGAGCCCACCCCTGTACCGAAAGTGGCCTTCCAGCCCACATCTCTGGGGCCGCGGCACTGCGCATAAGAAGGGGAGACAATATTACCCGAACCATAGGCTTCAACCAACTGCTCAAAATAGTGGCCGGAGGAACCGTGTTTGAAAAGGGCCAGGCTTTCCGGGCCATATTTATCGGCGATCTTTTTCATATTTTCGGCGACCAGCCCGAGGGCTTCATCCCAGGAGGCCGGGCGGAAAGCCTGCTTTCCGTTTTCCGTAACCCGGATGAGCGGCGTCAGGAGGCGGTCTTCATCGTAATACATCCCGATACCGCCGGTTCCTCTGGGGCAGAGGCGGCCGTTGCAGTGGGGGTCTTCATCGTGGCCGATGACTTTTACGATCTTGCCTTCCTTGTCCGTGTACGTCCATCCGGCGCATTTCCAGAAACAAACCTCGCAATAAGTCGGTATCCGGCTGAACTGTGTGATGGGGGAATACGGGTCAACGGAAGCCCCTTCGCCAAATAATTTGAAAGCGCCCGCTCCGAGGGCAACCCCCCCGATTCCGAGCGCTGAGATCTTGATAAAATCCCGTCTTGATGCCATAACGTTTTGAATTTTGCCTGATAATGAAGTGGCTGTCAGCCGGTTTTTCAGGCGCCTTGCTGCATCTGCCCGCTGGATGGCCTCGATGGAGATCACTTCCTAAGGGCGGCAGCATTTGCTACAAAGAAAGGTTATGGGGGCTTTTTTCCGAATGACAAGGGTCATTCGGGCGCCTGACATATGTCAATAGCTTCATGCTTTCATATTAATCTGCCCGGGAATCTCTATTCACCGGCAGAAAACTATCTTTTTTGGTAACTTCGGCCCGGATGAATCAGAACGCTATGCTCAATTTCTGGAAACGCCATCTCCGCCTTGCCTTTTTACTTTTCGGGCTTTCTGTTGCGCTCCTTTTTTTCGTTGTAGTTGGCATCCCCGAAGCTGCGAAGAGGCCGGGAGAAGCTGCTGTTCCCGGTATGGCCGGGGAGGAGGAGAGCTGTGTGGCCTGCCATGGCCCCATGGCCGGGTTCGCTCCGGCGCACAGCGCTATCGGCTGTTCCCCCTGTCACCTGGGGCGACCTCAGGAAGCGGAAGCGGAAAAGGCGCACCGGGATATGGTGAGCGTACCGGGCAACCTGGCCGATGTACATGCCACCTGCGGCACGGCCAACTGTCACGCCGACATTGCCCACCGGGTGGAAAACTCCCTGATGGCTTCCATGGCGGGGGTGATAACCGTCAACCGCTGGGCATTTGGCGAATCGGATACCCTCTCCGCCTGGGCGCATGTTCAGGGCCTGAACGAGGTGAGCCCGGCGGATACCCACCTGCGGCAGTTGTGCGCCTCCTGCCACCTCGGGAATAAAAAGGAAAGCGCGGGCCCGGTGGGGGAATCTTCCCGGGGCGGCGGTTGCATTGCCTGCCACCTCAGTTACAGCCCGGAAGCGCTGGCTGCTCATGAACAATTTTATCAGGCAGGAAAGAAAGGTAAAATGGCAGTGCACCCGGCCATCAACCTGAAGGTGAGCAATGATCACTGCTTCGGCTGCCACAGCCGCTCCGGAAGGATCTCCACCAATTACGAAGGATGGCA
>JAGFJE010000745.1 GCA_024103175.1 Phaeodactylibacter sp. | reverse complement strand
TTGCAGCCATGGGGTAGCCAGGCCGCCTTAGAGGATTCGCGTTAAGAAAATGCTGCTGTCGCTGGCAAAAGGAGCTGCCCAGGCCTGTCCCGGAGAATTCCGGGAAATGAAGCGCCTTATCCATACCTCAAGCTTTTGGAAAACTGCAGTCATGAGGCGCTGAATGGCTTGCCCGCCTGCTGTGCCAGCATGGCCGGCAGGGGCCGCGACCCCTTTGCCCAGCATTTTTAGCGAATACTCTACAGCCTAGCGCTGGCTTGGCCCAGTGGGCCAAAGAGGGTTTGCCTACTTTTTGGGGCCATCAAAAAGTAGGGGATATACTTATCGAAGCAGCCAAACTTACCCGATGCACTTTTGCATCAGGCCCTAACCCTCGGAGAGAAAGAACTCACGCCGCCTCCTGCAACTGCAGTTACGTCAACTGCTTCGCCTTCTCCAACCGAATGGATTCGGTATCTTTCATTCGGCCAGCTAGCCGAAGGGTGGTGGCTTGTATTGTGGGAGTGGGTAGAGAGGAGAAAAATCCAGGAAAACCGGAGCATTAATTATCCCTGATAAGGCGCCAAAAAATGCATGAAGGCTCTTTTGGGAAGGTGGTACTATGGTATATCTATGCCCCCTTCCTCCTCGCCATAACCAAAGCCTTCAACCCCGGCACCGTCAAATCTGAAATTTTCCGATGCAGCATCCGGTGGCAGTTAGCACACACCAGCGCCAACTCCTCCAGCTTGGTGATGCGGCTTTCGGAAGAGAGCGCCAGTGGAGTGGTATGATGGCATTCGATAAACTTATGGCCCAATTTCCCGTAAGTCCGTTCGAAGTCGAACTCGCAAGCCTCGCAGAGCAGGCGCCCCATTTCCTGAAAAGCCAGCTCCTTTTTCTCGTGGATGATCGATTGATCCCGCTCCCGCAGCTTGTGGAGTTTGTATAAGACTTTTCCTTCCTGAACCTGCCAGAGCGGCGTCAGGTCTTCTTCATCCTGAATCTGGTAGAGTCGGTCCACCAATTTTTCATTGGCAACCGCCTGCCGGATCTGCCGGGCGATCCGGTGCAGGCGATCCCGGTCTTGGACGAATTCCCGGAAGACCTGTTGGTCTCGTTTCCCAAAGCGTTTCATACCCTTGCCGGAATAATCCGGATCGATGGCCAGGAAGTTGGAGAGTTTCAACCCTACACCATTGGCATTACGGAACTTCTTATTTCGCAGCTCTCGGGCATGGATGGGCAGTTGGTTCAGCAATTCCGACAATTCCTCTACCTGGGGGTTGCGCCCATGGATCTGTCCTGGCTCCAACTGGAAGTACAGGTCCAGTGCCAGGATGAGTTCGTCGCGTTGCCAGGTGGGGTTTTTCATTCAATAGTGTTATCGACTGTTCACAAGTTTAACAGATAACTAATTCTTCTCATTAATCAAATTCACCACCAACTTAATCATCGTATCCTTCTCCGCCGGTTGGCTTTCGGCGATCATGATGGTGATGGCCACCAGGGCGTTATCGCCGATGCGCTTGCTGCCGTCGGCGCGGAAAAGCACCCCGTTTTTATCCATGAAATAAACGAACAGCCCTGCCGCGATGCGTTTGTTGCCATCGGTAAAGGAATGGTTCTTCACGATGAAGTACAGCAGGTGGGCGGCTTTTTCCTCAATACTGGGGTATAGGTCAGCGCCGTTGAAAGTCTGATAGATACTGGCCAGGGAGCTTTGGAAGGAGTTATCCTTTTCATGCCCAAACAGCCGGCCGGCGCCCTGCAGCTCCCGCCATTCTTCGATCAGTTGGATCGCCTCCTTATAGTCCAGCTTTTTGACTTCCCGGCCCGCTTTCTCTTCGATGGTGAGTTGCTGGTGGTCGTACTTGTCGAGGGTTTCCAGGGCGTAGGCATAGTCCTGCAGCACTTTGAGGATGCCTCTGGATTCGGTAGCCGAAAGCTCCGTGGTGGATGCCGTTGCCGCGGCGACATCAAGCGTCCGGACCAGCTGCAGGTATTTCTCCTGGTAGGATTTGCCGGCTGCTGCCCGTCGGGCGTTTTCCAGCAGGTGGTTGCGCAGGACGCGGGTGGCCCAGATCCTGAAATTGGTGCCCCGCCGGGATTTTACCCGGTAGCCGACGGAGATGATGACGTCGAGGTTGTAGTGTTTTACATT
>JAGFJE010000714.1 GCA_024103175.1 Phaeodactylibacter sp. | reverse complement strand
GCCTGTGGTATCGCTCCATCGGCGGTTGTTGGCGCGCTTGGCGCCCGCGCCGGCCTGTATGAAGTAGGGCAGGTGCGCGTACAACCTACCGGAAAAGTGAGTGTTTATACTGGTTCTCACTCGCACGGGCAGGGCCATGAAACGACCTTTGCCCAGGTAGTGGCCGACCGGCTGGGCATCCCGATGGAAGATGTGGAGATCATCCACGGTGATTCCGAATCGGTGGCCTTCGGCATGGGCACCTATGGTTCCCGAAGCCTGGCCGTGGGCGGCAGCGCCATCATGAAAAGCCTGGACAAGATCATCGAAAAGGGCGCCAAGATCGCTGCTCACAAGCTGGAAGCCTCGGCAGAGGACCTCGAGTTCGCCGAAGGCAAATGGACCGTAAAAGGAACCGACAAGAGCGTTGGCTTCGGAGATGTGGCACTCACCGCCTATGTGCCTCACAATTATCCGGAGGGGCTGGAACCCGGCATGGATTTCTCCAGCTTCTACGACCCGGCCAATTTCACCTATCCCTTCGGCGCGCACATCGCCGTTGTGGAAGTAGACCAGGACACCGGCAAGGTCTCCCTCAAACGGTTCATCGCCGTAGATGATGTCGGCAACGTGATCAACCCCATGATCGTCGACGGGCAGATCCACGGCGGGCTGGCGCAGGGTATCGGCCAGGCCCTCTTTGAAGGCGCCCTGTACGACGAGAACGCCCAACTGATCAACGGCTCCTATATGGACTATACCATGCCGCGGGCAGATGACCTGCCCTCCTTCGAGCTCGACCGGCAGGTGACGCCCTGCCCCCATAACCCGCTGGGCGTGAAAGGGGCAGGCGAAGCCGGCACCATCGGCTCCACGCCGGCAGTGGTCAATGCCGTGATGGATGCCCTGTCTCCCTTCGGTATTAAGAACCTGGAAATGCCGCTTACCCCCGAGCGCGTATGGCGGGCGATGAATTCCTGATCCTTTTCAATTTTCAAAATGCAAAAACCATGATTCCCAATAATTTCGAATACCACCGGGCAACATCGGTCGACGATGCGCTCACCTTAATGGCAAAACATGGCATGGACGCCAAATTGCTGGCCGGCGGCCACAGCCTGTTGCCTGCTATGAAGCTGCGCCTCAACCAGCCGGGCGTCCTCATCGACATCGGTAGGATCGACGAACTGCGGTACATCAAAAAAGAAGGCAATGAGCTGGTGATCGGCGCCGGCGCCACCCACGATGACATCGCCCATTCTGAAGTGGCGCGCAATACCCTCAGCATGCTTTCGGAGGCCGCCGACCTGATCGGAGACGTGCAGGTGCGCAATAAAGGAACGCTGGGCGGCAGCCTCGCCCATGCCGACCCGGCGGCCGACTGGCCGGCGGTCATGATCGCCGCTAAAGCCAATATCGAACTCAAGGGAACCAACGGCTCCCGAACAGTTGCCGCCGACGACTTCTTCACCGGCTTCTTTATGACTGCCCTGGAGGACAATGAGATCATTACAGCCATCCGCATACCGGCGCCGCCGAAGGGCGCCCGCAGTGCTTACCAGAAGTTCATGCAGCCCGCTTCCCGCTTTGCCATCGTGGGTTGCGCGGCAATGGTTACGCTCGACGGCGGAGAATGCCGGGAAGTGAGCGTAGCTTTCACCGGGCTTTCCGACGCCGCCTTCCGGGCTTCCAATGTGGAAGCGGCCCTGAAGGGCAAAAAGCCTACCGAAGAGAACATCGCCGCCGCCGTACAGGCCGCCGGCGAAGGCGTAATGCCCATGAGCGACCACTTCGCTTCGGAAGAGTACCGCCTGCACCTGGCCCGGGTTTATGCCAAACGGGCGCTGATGGCGGCTACTCAATAGCAGATGGTTACGGGCCGCTGAGAAAAGCAGCCCCGTCCGAAAGGCACTAAGGCGGGAGAAACTCCCGCCTTTTTATATTTGCATAAACAACGGTTCGCCATGATCCAAAACGAGGGACTGGAACGGATACAGAAAATGCTGCGGGAACAAGGTTACATCACCGAGCCCTCCATCGTCATGTCCGTATTTTTGGCCATGCAGCTCCGAAAGCCGTTGCTCATTGAAGGGCCGGCGGGGGTTGGCAAGACGGAAATTGCCAAGGTGATGGCCACAGCGCTGCAGACCGACCTCATCCGCCTGCAATGCTACGAAGGCCTCGACGCTACCCATGCGCTGTACGAGTGGAACTATCAGCAACAGTTGCTCCACCTGAAGATGGCCGAAGATACCGGCAGGACGCTGGAGGAGAAAGAACGGGATATTTTCAGTGAAAAATTCCTGCTCAAACGGCCGCTGCTGCAGGCGATCACTCATGACAAGCCGCCCGTCCTGCTCATCGATGAGATCGACCGGGCAGACGAGGAATTCGAGAGCTTCCTGCTGGAGGTCCTTTCCGACTGGCAGATCAGCATTCCGGAGATCGGCACCGTCCGCGCAACGCATATCCCCCAGGTGATCGTGACCAGCAACCGGGTCAGAGAACTCTCGGAAGCCCTGCGGCGGCGCTGCCTCTACCTCTGGATAGAATATCCGGATTTTGAAAAAGAGCTGAGTATCGTCCGAAGTAAAGTGCCCGGCATCGATGACCGCCTGGGCGAACAGATATGCCTTTTCATGCAGGAAGTACGGAAGATGCGGCTGGAAAAAACACCCGGTATTGCCGAAACACTCGATTGGGCCATGGCCCTGTCGGCGCTGCACATCAGCCACCTCGATAAGGAGCTGGTGGAGTCTACCCTGGGAATCATTCTGAAAGACTGGCAGGACATCCGCCATACCCAGGACTCCCTTTCCGAACTGTTTGAAAAGGTAGGGGCCATATCAAAACTGGACAGCCTGTAGGCCCTCCGTTTCAGAGGCCCATTTCCTTAATTGTATCAATAGTCACAAAACTTTTCCTCGGTTCATTCGATTTTTATGCCAAAAACCACTCCAATGAAAAGTAAGTTGAATCTGTTGAAGAAAGCCGGCATTCTGTTCTCCGCCGTTATATTACTGAACCTCTTTTCCTGTGGCCAACCGGAAAAGGGGCCAGAAACGGCCGCCCCTCCTCCTGACAAAGAAACAGTACCCGCTCCCGTAAAAAAGGCGGCCACTGCACCCGATGTTATCCAATGGATGGATATCGAAGAAGCGCTGGCGGCCCAGAAAAGCGACCCGAAGCCCATTTTTATCGATGTGTACACCGATTGGTGTGGATGGTGCAAAGTGATGGATAACAAAACCTTCTCCCGCCCGGAAGTTGCCCAGTACATGAATTCCAATTTTCATTCCGTGAAATTCAACGCCGAGAAAGCAGCGCCACTAACGATCAACGGGCAGCAGTTTGAGGTCGTCGACGCCGGCAGAAGGGGCATTCATACTTTTGCCTATGCCATCCTCAACGGGCAGTTGAGCTACCCTTCCTACGTCATTCTGGACAACCAGATGCAACGCCTGGCGATCCTGAAAGGCTTTAAGGAAGCCGAGCCGTTCCTGCAGGAATTGCAGCAGATTCGTTGATTTAGTTGATTGGGTTGATTTAGTTGAATGGGTTGAATGGGTTGATTGGGTTGATTGGGTTGATTGGGTTGATTCAGTTGATTGCCCCCTCAAGGCTGCCCCACTCAATCAACCCAATCAACGAATAAACCAATCCAACCAAAATGGAGCTGATCCAACGCCAGACAAGCCTGAGCGCCAATATCGTAGCCTTTTGTCGGTTCCTTCGGCAGAAGGGATATACTATTGGCCCTCAGGAAGAGGCCGATGCCCTTCGGGCTTTGGAAGAGCTGGCTCCTTTTGGGTCTCCGGAAAGCCTTCAGCTATGCCTGAAGGCCATTCTGGCGCGCACCCTTCCGCAGCAGATGCTCTTTGATGGCCTCTATACTCAATACTGGAGGGAACTGGAGAAGGCAGTAAACGCCAAGGTGAAAGAAGGCGCCCCGGAAAAGAAGCCCACCGGGAGGCAGCAACAGCAACAGCCCCGAGTACAGTCTATTAAAACCTGGCTGCAGGGCAGCCAGGCTGAGGAGACGGAAGAAATGGCCGCCTACAGCACCCATGAGGCCATTGGCAGAAAGGATTTTTCTTCTTTCCGGGAAGACAACCTGTGGGAGGCCACCCGCCTTATCCACCGCATTGCCCGTTCGCTGGCGTTGCGGCAGAGCCGGCGGCGGAAACGCTCCAGCCGGCCGATCCAACTGGACCTGCGCCGCACCCTGCGCCTGAATATGCGGCGGGGCGGAGAGATCATGGACCTGGCCTATTATGAGCCGGCGGAAAACAAGCAACAGATCGTCCTGCTCTGCGATGTCAGCAAGTCTATGGACCTGTACAGCCGTTTTCTCATACAGTTTGTCTATGCCTTCCAGAAAGCCTACCGCCGAATTGAAACTTTCGTTTTCAGCACATCTTTATACCGGGTGACCAGCCAGCTGCGCCAGCGGGATTTCAGCATTGCCCTCAACGAACTGGCAGACGCCGTGCCAGGATGGTCGGGAGGTACTAAGATCGGAGAATCGCTACATGAGTTTTGTGCTTCTTACGCCGGCAAGCTGTTGAACAACCGCACCGTCGTCATTATCATGAGTGACGGATGGGATACCGGCAATACGGAGCTTTTATCGGAAAGTATGCGCATAATACAAAGCAGATCCGCCAAAGTCATCTGGCTCAACCCGCTGGCCGGAAGCTCCGGTTATGAGCCCAACACCCTGGGCCTTCAGGCAGCTATGCCCCATATCGATATTTTTGCTCCTGCCCATAATGTGGAAAGCCTCCGGGAATTGTACCGGTATTTGCGGTAAATGACATGAACCACACTGCTTTCTCTTTGTTGTCAGATTATTCCAGAACCAAAAAAGTCCAAGCAGCTTATGACACACCTCAAAGAAGGAGATAAAGCGCCTGATTTCAAAGGCATAGACCAGAACGAAAATTCCATTTCTCTGTCCGATTACAAAGGCAAAAAACTGGTCCTCTATTTCTACCCCAAGGACGACACGCCGGGATGTACCGCCGAAGCCTGTAACCTTCGGGACAATTTCTCCGTACTAAAAAAGGAAGGATATGAGATCCTGGGAGTCAGCCCGGACAGCCCTAAAAAGCATCAAAAGTTTATCGACAAGTACAGCCTGCCATTTCCGCTGATCGCGGATACGAAAAACGAGATCCTGAATGCCTATGGCGTATGGGGCCCGAAAAAATTCATGGGCAGAGAATATGATGGGGTGCACCGTACCACTTTCATCATCGACGAAGAAGGAAAGATTGAAAAAGTCTTCACAAAAGTAAACACCAAGGCACACGCCGAGCAGATCCTGGAGGGGATGGCAGAGGCGTAGCGCCTTGTGCCTATACTATCAGATGCGATGTTTTATTGGAAATGGCACTTTCTTGGAAGTGCCATTCCTGTTTTTCAGAACTCCAGGTCGGCGTCGAAGTTAACCAGTTCGACGAAAGCGGCGATGCGCTCTTTTATTTCCTTATTGGACAACCCTTTCAGGCGCTCGATACTGAACTTTTCTACACAAAAGGAGGCCATGGCCGAACCGTAGATCACGGCGCGTTTCATATTTTCAAAGGACAGGTCTTCGGTTTTGGCCAGATAGCCGATAAACCCGCCGGCAAAGGTATCGCCGGCGCCGGTAGGGTCAAAAACTTCCGCCAGGGGCAAAGCCGGCGCGAAAAAGATATTCCCCCCTTCGAAGAGCAGCGCCCCGTGCTCCCCCTTCTTGATGACCAGATATTTGGGCCCCATGTGATGAATGGCATCGGCGGCTTTCACCAGGGAATGTTCACCGGACAACTGCCTGGCCTCCTCGTCATTGATGACCAGTACGTCTATCATTTTAAGCACCTCGAGCAGGCTTTCCATAGCCGTATTCATCCAGAAGTTCATGGTATCCAGCGCAATCAGTTTCGGCCGCCGGTTGAGCTGTTGGATCACCTTCTTCTGTATGGCAGGAGTGAGGTTGCCCAGCATGAGGTAATCTACATTCCGGTAGCTTTCCGGCAGGACGGGGTCGAAATCACCCAGCACATTCAATTGTGTGTCCAGCGTATCCCGGTCATTGAGGTTGTTGTGATAACGGCCGGACCAGAAAAAGGAGCGTTCTCCTTTTCTCACCTGCAATCCCTCCAGGTTTACGCCCCGTGAACGCAGATAGTCCAGCTCTTCCTCCGGGAAATCGTCACCGATCACGGAGACGATCTTGAGGTCTTTCGTAAAATAGGATGCAGCAAGGGTAATGTAAGTGGCAGCGCCGCCCACGACCATCTCTGCCCGGCCAAAGGGTGTTTCAATATCATCGAAAGCAACGGTGCCAACGGCAAGTAGGCTCATATAGAAACATTTTTTTGGCTTTGGCATGGGGTGGGCTTTAATCCAGATAGCAGCCTATAAAAAACTCTGCTTTTCAGGAACTATCGCCCATTCAACGCCGTTTGCCAAAGCAGATATTTTTTTGGAAAATTATTCGGCAAAGATTGCACTTTTATTTTGGAAGTGATAACTTTGCACTCGCCTTTTAAAGAAAAGGTTTTTGAAGGAAAAAAATGCCTCAGTAGCTCAGCTGGTTAGAGCGGCGGACTGTTAATCCGTAGGTCATAGGTTCAAGTCCTATCTGAGGCGCTAAGCCCTGAACGTCAAGCGTTCGGGGCTTTTCTTTTTGCCATAAATCCTTAGGTCCATGCACTACGTCTACATCCTCTACTCCCCT
>JAGFJE010000656.1 GCA_024103175.1 Phaeodactylibacter sp. | reverse complement strand
AAAAATTGGCACGGATCTTGTACTCAACAAAACAAGTTATGTAAAAAGTAGAATTCGTTTTTCCAGAAAGGAGCCCGTTGTAATGCGGGCTTTTTTTTATGCCCTGCTCTGCCATTCCCTGGAAAATCCAAACAGTTTATTATTTTTGCCCATCCTTCCATAATTCCTAATCTGATAAAACTCAAGAGTAATGATTATTGGCGTACCTAAGGAAATCAAGACCAGCGAAAACCGCGTTGCGTTGACCCCGGCCGGCGCTCTGGAACTCACAAAACGAGGCCACACGGTATATGTACAAACCACGGCCGGAGTGGGCAGTGGGTTTCCCGATGAAGAATACCGGGAAGCAGGAGCGCAGATCCTTCCCTCGATCGAGGAGGTATACGGCAAGGCCGAAATGATCATAAAAGTGAAAGAGCCCATAGAGCCGGAATATAAACTGATCCGCAAAGGGCAGCTCCTGTTCACTTATTTTCACTTCGCTTCCTACGAGCCGCTGACCAGGGCCATGATCGACAGCGGAGCGGTATGCCTGGCCTATGAGACGGTGGAGCTTTCCGACCGCAGCCTGCCCCTGCTGACCCCCATGTCGGAGGTTGCGGGCCGCATGGCCATTCAGGAGGGCGCCAAATACCTTGAGAAGCACCAGCACGGCCGCGGCGTGCTGCTGGGCGGCGTGCCCGGCGTTTCCCCGGGGAAGATCCTGATCCTCGGCGGCGGGGTTGTCGGCACCCAGGCCGCCAAGATGGCGGCGGGCCTGGGCGCTCAGGTGATCATCCTGGATGTGAACCTGCCGCGGCTGCGCTACCTCGCCGATGTCATGCCCGCCAATGTAACGACCCTGTTTTCCAACGAATACAATATCCGCAAGCTGATCAAGGACGCCGACCTGATCGTCGGGGCCGTCCTCATCGCCGGCGCCAAAGCGCCAAAACTGATCACCCGGGATATGCTCAAGGAGATGCAGCCGGGAACGGTGCTGGTGGATGTGGCGGTTGACCAGGGCGGATGTATTGAGACCTGCAAGCCGACTACCCACGACGACCCGACCTTCGTCATCGACGGTGTTGTCCATTATTGTGTGGCCAATATGCCGGGAGCGGTTCCTACCACTTCCACCATAGCACTGACCAACGCCACCCTGCCGTATGCCATCCAACTGGCCAACAAAGGATGGGAAAAAGCCTGCCGGGAAGATGAAGCCCTCCGGCTGGGGCTCAATGTGGTTAACGGCAAAGTGGTCTATAAAGGGGTAGCCGATGCCTTCGGGTTACCCCTGGCAGATGTGGAAGAGGTGTTGAAGTGATCCGGCATCCGGATTTTATTTACTTCGCCAGATGACACCCTTTCGCCTTGTGAACTGCAGTGGTATGAACAATAGTTCGGTATACAAGGCGAAAGGATGTCACCTGGCTGAGCGCCAAACACATACTTCAGGCCTGCGCCCCCGCGTTCTCTTCCTTTACGGGTAAACCTTAGTCAGTTCCGCTCCGGAATCCAGGACGATATAAGCCGTGGTAAAGCCGGCGGCCTTGGCCTGCCGCCAGGCCTGTTTGGCTTCCTCGACATCGTCGAAGGGCCCCAGCAGCTTAATGGTCAGATCGCCCCGGCGGCGGTCCTCAATATTTCCGTAACGCTCCAATCCGGAGGGGTTGAAATACTGGGGGTTGCGGTAAGCGGCAAGCTGCACTTTATAGCTGCCAGTACCGGTACTGGCGGTTGAGGCGGGCTGCCCCGTTTTGGGCTGTGTTCCCACATTGCCTTGTTCGGTTACTAAGAAAGCGTCTTTATATCCCCTGCCCTTCACGGCGCCCAGAGCGCTGGAAGCTTCCTGCCGGCTGGCGAAGGGCCCGATGCGTACTTTGTAGACCCCTCCTTCGTATTTGGAGTAGACCTGCCCGACGTCCGTCAGCGTAGAGAAGTTCTCCAGCCCCGGTTTATTGAGTGCGGCCACCTGTACGGAGTATCCCGTACCCAGAGAAACGCCTTCGCCGCCCGGTGAAATGGCGCCCCCTTCTCCGGCGACGGCGCCCGGCCTGGGCGTTACATCAGATCCGGGAAAGGTATCGGCGCCACCGCTGATGGGCAGCATAGAGATCATGCCGAGGATGGTGCGGTCATTGCCTTCCCCCGTGTAGACCGTGCGGCTGATATCCCGGAAACCGGGCCGGGAGTACCGTAAAACATAAGAAGAGTTGGGGCTTAGGGCCAGGGCATAATCGCCATTAGCATCCGTGGTGGCCTGCATAGTGCTGTTAGTCGACTGGTTGGTCGCGGAAATGGCGGCCCCGGCAACCGGAAGGCGGGTGGTGTAGTTCAGCACTTTGCCGATATACTCTTCTCCCCGGCGGCTGAGCATGATGTCGTAATCCCGGTTCTGGCGCATTCCCATGGTGGACACGGAAAACACCGCATCACTGTACCCATCGGCACGGATGACGATATCGCAATTCAGGCCCTCAACGGCCTGAAAACTGTAGTTGCCCTGGTTATCAGCGCGGTCCAGCCCTTCTCCGCAATTGATGAAATCGATGGTCGCTCCCGGTATCGGGGCGCCGTCGGAAGCATTCCGGATGTGCAGGGTGATGTTGTCCGCAGATTTGAATACTTTGTAGAGGTCCTCACTGCCGCGCCCTCCCTGCCGGTTGGAAGCCAGATAGCCGATGTTGCGGAAGCTGTTGTACACAAAGCCGAGGTCATCGCGGGAGGAATTAATGAGGTTGCCGAGGTGAAAGATGCGCGTCCAGCGGCCATTGGCCTGTTCGGCGCGGAAGATGTCATATCCGCCCAGCCCCTGGTGCCAGTTGGAGGAAAAGTACAGGTCGGCCCCATCGAAGAAGGGCGAGACCTCATCCCCCGGGGTATTGACGTTGGGGCCCAGGTTTTCCGGCGTACTCCAGGTGTTGCCCATCCGATAGGACACGTAGAGGTCGAACCCTCCGAAGCCGTCCGTCCGGTTGGAAGCAAAATAGAGGGCGTTCCCGTCCGGAGAAAAGTTGGGCCAGCCGGTGGAAAAACCGGAGCCATTGTAAGGGAAAGGCTTTTGCTCCGTCCACTCTCCGCTGGGGTTGATCTGGGCGATGTGGATACTCAGCTCCAGCCCTCCGGTGGGGATATGCCGGGTGCCGTCGATGAAGTTGTTTTTGGTAAAGGCCACTGAACGGCCGTCGGCCCCGTATGAAACCGGCCCGACATTGACGAAGGTGTCGTCATCGCGCTGGCGGTTCTGGAAGGGGACGGGGTCTTCGAGAAAACCATTATCCCCGATCCTGGCCATAAACAGCTGATTGTTGGCCCTCCCCGTCCAGGTCGATCCCGCCGGGCGCAGGTCAGTGCGGGCAGAAGAGAAGACGACCTGGTCTCCGTAAAAAGCCGGGCCAAAATCGGAGGAGGTTGTATTGATGTATTCGTTGCTCACCAGATAGGGGGAGGATTGGCCGAGCTGATTCATGGCAAAGACACAGCTCTGGGCAAAGTGCTGCCCTTTGGCCGCCTTGTCCTTGTCCAGGCGCTGCTGATATTTGGCGTAAGCGTCGAACCATTGCCGTGCTTTGTCGTATTGCTCCAAAGCCATCAGCACCTGAGCATAGTAAAAAGGATATTCGTCCACCATTTCTTTACGGCCGTCCCGGTCGGCCAACACCCGTTCAAACCAGCTGCGGGCTTCTTCCATCTGGTTGAGGTAACGGTACGAATCGGCGAGCTTGAGCATGGCTTCATAGTTCGCCGGGCGTTTTTCCAGGACTTCGAGGTAACCCCGAACGGCCAGGTTGAAAGCCCCCATCTCATAATCCTTGTTCGCCCGATTGAGCTGCCCGTATGCCGGCATGCAGGCGGAGTACATCAACAATGCCAGAAGGGCTCGGAAAAAGATCTTCATAGTCTTGCGTTTTCAAAAAGTAATTACAGGAGTTGCAGAAAACTTTGGTAATATATCAATAAAATTAAATACTCAAAAAATCAAAGCGGCTCCATTTGTGCCGCCGCTCCGCCGACGGTAGATGGCCAAAGGGGGGGAAATACCTTCAGCACCATAACGGAAGTTGATTTTATATTGTTGTGTATCGGATAATTTTGCTATATTACTACAAAAACCATGTATCGCCTGGCCTGCCTCTTTTTTGCCCTCTGCTGCCTTGCCGCCACCTGCCGCCAGGGCGGAAAAACCATTTCCGATGATTGTATCGATGAAAGGAAGATCAACCCGGATATGGTTTGTATCGAAGTTTATGAACCGGTCTGCGGCTGCGACGGCCGGACTTATCCTAATGAATGCTACGCTCAAAGGTCCGGGGTCACCAGCTGGGAAGAAGGCCCGTGTGAGGAGTACTGAGGGGCCTCTTCAAAAGACGCCCGCCACCTTTCCACATCCGGAGCAGAAAGCCACAGGAATACCCTTCAGGCGCCTGAACGCATCCTCCCGTTTGGCACTGTTCCATCGAACATCCTTTCCCCCTATCCGTTAAAAAGGTAGAGAAAAAGCCTGCAACCCCCTCATATTCAACAGCTTACTATTTTTTAACTGAAAATCTGCTTTATGATACGCAAGCAAATGCTCGCTCCCATAAGATTGCTATTGCTATTTTTGGCCCTGATACTGGGCACTACTCTTGTCGGACAGGAAAAGCAGCTGACTGATGAGAAGATCACCAACAGGGTCGAAGCTGAAATGGTGTTCCAGTCTGATGTACCCAGCGGCCAGATCGATGCCGCAACCAATGAAGGGATTGTGACCCTGGCCGGTACGGTAGATAACCTGCTGGCCAAATCCAGGGCGGCAACTGTCGCCACGGCCGTGAAGGGGGTAACGGGCGTAGTCAACCTCATCGAAGTCGACCCGCCATTCCGGACAGACTACACCATCCGGTCCGACGTTGAGAAATCCCTGCTTCAGGACCCCGCCGCCGACTCCTACGAAGTTGACGTCCTGGTAGATAACGGGGCGGTGACCCTTAACGGGCGAGTGGATTCCTGGCAGGAAAAACAACTGGCGGGCTACATCGCCAAAAGTGTTAAAGGGGTAAAGAGCCTCGACAACAATATTGACATCAACTTCACGAGCAACCGCCCAGACTATGAGATCAGGGAGGAAGTGAAGAAAGCGATCGCCAATGACATCCGCCTGAACCGGGAGATGATTGAGGTTAGTGTCGACAACAACGTGGTAACCCTGGAAGGAACCGTAGGCTCGCTCAACGCCAAGCGTCAGGCACAAAGTTACGGCTGGACCTCCGGCGTGAAGGATGTAAAATCCGATGAGCTGAAAGTAGCGGACTGGGCAAAGGACAATTACCTGAAGAAGAAGGAGTATCCCATACGGCCGGACAAAGAGATCAAGCAAGCGGTAAAAACTGCTTTCCTCTATGACCCCCGCGTATATTCCTTCAACCCTGAAGTTACCGTTACCAATGGAACGGTAACGCTCTCCGGCAAGGTAGATAACCTGAAGGCCAAGCGCGCAGCGGAAGCCGACGCCCGCAATATCGTCGGGGCCTTCAGCGTACTGAACAACATCAAGGTGCGCCCGGAACTGATCCCCTCAAACGAAGAACTGGAAGACAATGTGGAAGACGCACTCTTCCGGGACCCTTACGTGGAGCGGTTCGGCCTGACGGTAGCCGCCAACAACGGCGTCATTTACCTGAGTGGCAAAGTGGACAACAGCTACGAAAAATACCGCGCGGAAGACATTGCCTCCCGAACGAACGGCGTTTTGAATGTCGTGAACAACATTGATGTAAGTACTACCAGCAATTATGACTACTACTATCCGTACGGCTGGAATACGTACTATCCGTCGCCATATACTTCACCCGAAGGCTATTACACCTACAGGCTCAACGACCCGCAGATCAGACAGAACATCAGGGATGAACTCTGGTGGTCTCCGTTCGTAACCGAAAGCCAGGTCAATGTGGAAGTATCCAACCGGGTAGCCACCCTTACCGGAACCGTTGACTCCTGGGATGAACGGGAAGCGGCAACCGAGAATGCCTATGAAGGCGGCGCCTTTGCCGTGATCAACCGGCTGGACGTAGCTGACGAGGCCCGTTAGTAAATCCCAGAAAAAAGGCCCGGAACTGCAAAGTGCGGTTCCGGGCCTTTTTTATTGCACTTTGCCCAGCACCCTAAATTCCGTGCGCCGGTTTTGCTGGTGTTCTTCCTCGCTGCAGGGCGCCCCATCGGAACATTGGTTCACCAGGCGCGATTCCCCATAGCCTTTTGCCACCAGCCGTTCCTTTTCGATACCCCGGGCGATGAGATACCGGACGATCGCCTCTGCCCGCTTCTGAGAAAGGCGCTGGTTGTATTCGCTGCTGCCGTTGGAATCGGTATGAGAGCTGATCTCCAGGATGATCTCCGGGTTTTCCTGCATGAGCTTTAAAAGGCGAAGCAGTTCAGAAACGGACTCCTCCTGGACACTGGACCGGTCCACGTCATAATATACATTCATGCGAAAAGCAAAACCGTCCTCTTCTCCTTCCTCATTGCCGCGGCCGAACTCAAAATTACTATCCCCTGCATCCATTCCGACCGGCACGGCCCCTCCATCTCCATCACTGGTGGGGTCGGCGGCATAGGGAGTAATATAAGCATGAAAATACTGTTTATACTCTTCCCCGCTGGCGCAAACGTCCTTTTCCAGGTTCAGGGTAAAGAATTTATCCCGGCTTATTTTTGCCTTATAACAACACCCTTCTTCCAGGACAATGCTGAAGTATCCCTGCCGGTTGGTCATAGCAACAGGTGGAGCAAGGCAGCCCTGGGCTTTCAATTGCACCTCTGCGCCGACTACCGGCTTGCCGGTTTCCTGATTCAAGATGGTCCCCTCCAACCAGAATTGCCGGGGAGTATCGGCCGAAATGCCCTCCTCATCGGGGGCTGGCGTTCCCGCCCCCCCCGGCGCCAGGGCCAGTGCAATGAACAGGGTATCTGCCCCCGGGCCTCCCGTTTTTCCACAGGCTTCGATCGACCGGGGCTGATAACGCTTTGCCACTCCGGTAAGGATACAGCATTCCGGGAGGTGAAGAGAAAGGCGCCCTGTGGGGCCGGCAATAAGGGTGTCTCCCCCACAGGAGTTAAGCACCCTGGCAAAGGGTATGGGGTCTCCGGTACTGAGGTCTACCACATCGACCTGGACCGGCGTTCCTTTGGAGATCATCCGGAAAAAATAGATATCATCCTTTCCCCTTCCGCCACTGCGGTTGGAAGTGAAATACCCCTCTGTATCTTCAGCGTTGAAAATGATGCCAAAGTCATCGGCCGGCGTATTGAAGGGAGCGCCCAGGTTGTAGGGAAGCACCCATAGCCCGTCATACCCCTCTTCGGTCCAGAAGATGTCCTGCCCGCCCAGCCCCAGGTGGCCATTGGAAGAGAAGTACAGTTTTCCGGAATTGCTGATAAATGGGAAGACCTCGTCATCGGGCGTATTGACGGCAGGCCCCAGGTTGATGGGAGGCCCCCACTGGCCGTTCTCAAAAAAAGCCAGGTAGATGTCTTTACCGCCCTGCCCTCCGGGCATGTCAGAAGAGAAGAAAAGGCGCTTGCCATCGGAGCTGAGCGAGGGATGGGCCACCGAATAATCATTGCTGCTGAAGGGAAGCGGTTTGAGGTTGCTCCACCCCCCCTGCGGCAGGCGGCGGGCAGTAACGATCTCCAGCCGGTGAACTTCCGGGTCGAGGGGGGAGTGGGAAGACACTCCCCGGGTACGGGTGAAGTAGATTTCCGTCTCCTCACTGTTGAACGTAGCGATCCCCTCATGGAATTTCGACTGCAAAGAGCCGGAGAAAAGCTGAGGCACAGCATACTGCCGAATGCCACTCTGCTCTTCTACTGCCACCTGAAATAAGTCGAGGAAAGCCTGGGAGGAACCCTCCGGGTTTTTCCGGAAAGCGGAAAAAATGACGCCATCGCCGTAGTAGGCGGGGCCGAGTTCGCTTTGAGCAGTATTGAAATCGGGCAGAGAGACGTCAACCCTTCCCGATTGGCTTTTGTTCAACTCCCCGATATACCCGCAGGCATTGAGCAGGCGTTGCTTTCTGGGGTCATAAGGGTGGTATTTCAGGTAATCCCGGAACCAGCGCTCGGCAGCTTCGCAGTCTCCCGTTTGCAGGAGCATCATACCGTAATAGAATTTGTGTTCGGGGCGGCTGTTCGGCAGGCCGATCACCAGGGCGTACCACTGGGCCGAAGCTTTATAATTTCCAAGGTAACGGTGGGCTTCCGCCAGGCGCAGCTTCACTTCGGGAATGTCTTCCCGGCCGAGTATTTCTTCGTATAATGGAATGGCGAGGCGGTATTCTCCCTCCTCAAAATACTCATTGGCCTTCGCCAGCTTGGCCGGCTGGGCGTCAATTCCACTCCACATCAGGAGCAAAACGGAAAACAGCCAGATATACTTATTCGTAATTGCCAGGCTGAAATACTTAAACCAGTTTGTGGTAATGTTACATGGGCGCATCGGTATACCAGGATTATGATATTAAATGAATCCGCCTCGCCGGTTATGGCCAAAGGCAAAATCACGAAATAGTTTTGCCAGCATGCCATTGGGAGGCGTATTTCCATTTAATTACGCAAAGTGGAGGCTGAGGTTTCATTTTGGAGAAGCGGATCTCTGCCCAGGCGGCATAAACCTAAATACTCCTATAAAAAACTTCTGATTAAATTGCATCTAAAAAATATGCACATCACCACCCTCCTCACCTACCCCATCAAATCCCTGGCGGGCATCAGCCTGCCCCGCGCCCGCGTCGAAGCGCGCGGCCTGGCCTACGACCGCCGCTGGATGCTGGTGGACCGAGACGGGCTCTTCCTCAGCCAGCGGGAGATCCCGCGGCTGGCCCTGCTGCTGCCGGACTTTTCCGTCGACAGCCTCATCGTCCGGCACCGGTATGAGGGTTTGGAGCCGCTGGCCGTCCCCCTTCACCCGGAAGAAAAGGCGGAGGAGATGGAAGTGCAGGTATGGGAAGACAAGTGCCGGGCCCTCCGGGTAAGCCGGGAGGCCGACGAGTGGTTCAGTGCAGTGCTTGGCGCCGAGTGCCACCTCGTCTATATGCCGGAGGAAAGCCGCCGCCCTCTTGACCCTTCCTACGGGCGCCCCGGCGAAATTACCGGGTTTGCCGACAGCTGCCCTTTGCTGGTCATTGGCGAAAGTTCATTGGCAGATCTGAATTCCCGCCTGGAAAGCCCCGTACCCATGAACCGCTTCCGCCCCAATATCGTCTTCGCCGGCGGCCGGCCCTATGAAGAAGAGGGCTGGGAAAGCTTCCGCATTGGGGAGGCTTTTTTCCGCGGCATCCGCCCCTGTTCCCGCTGCCAGGTGACTACCATTAACCAGGAAACGGCGGATGTAGGCCAGGAGCCGCTCCGTACCCTGGCTTCTTACCGCCGGCAGGGCAAAAAAGTAGTCTTCGGCCTGCACGCCAGCTGGGTGGCAGAGAAAGGAAAAACCCCGCACGTGCAGGTGGGGGATGAGATAGAAGCCTACCCCCGCCATCCCTAGCGTGAGGAGTAAGTACTTTGTCAAATAAGTTTTGTGACACCAGGAAAGACTTGACAAGTTTTCAGCGAGGGCCTGCCGGGAAACTTGTCAAGTCTAATGCCAGGCAAAATTGTTATGCATTTATTTGAAACCGTACTCAGGCAATCAGCTGCCAGGAAGAAGCCACCCTTAGGGGCCGGGAGAGGCTTAGAAGTACATATCCAGAATAACCATCGCCCCAAAAATGAGGCTGGCCACGCCATTGGTGGTAAAGAAGGCAATATTGACCTTGCTCAGGTCATGAGGCTTGACCAGGGTATGCTGGTAGGCCAGCAGGCCGATAAAAATAGCGGCCGCCGCCCAGTGCAGCCATCCGAAGGCGGGATATTCCCGGTACAGGAGAAAAGAGGCCAGCAGGATGAACCCGGCGCAGGCCAGGTGCAGGATGGAGGAAAGGCGCAGCGCCCCCTGCCGCCCCAGGGCCACCGGTACGGAGTAGAGGTTCAGGGAGCGGTCAAAATCGTCGTCCTGAAGGGCGTAGATGATATCGAACCCGGAAACCCAGAGCAGTACCGCCGCTGAATACAGCAGGGGAACCAGGGCGAACTGCCCCTG
>JAGFJE010000653.1 GCA_024103175.1 Phaeodactylibacter sp. | reverse complement strand
TTCCCATTTTTAAACTTTTGAGGGCTTTTCCTGTCCTGTTTGGGAGTTTTGGTTGATTTAGTTAATTCAGTTGATCAAGTTGATTGGAAGGCTCCCTTTTCAACCCAATCAACCCAATCAACCCAATCAACCCAATTTCATCCGGCCGATCCCGACAACTGTCGGGAGAGGACGGACAGCCAATCAACTTAATCAACCACTTCATCCAACAAACAATGCCTATGAAATTCAGAATGCTCTACACCCTTTTTACGCTGACCGGCGCAGCGCTTCTTTGGACGAACAATTCCAGCGGCCCGGCCTCCGTACAGGGGCTCGACCGCACCGGAAGCCCCCTCAGCCCGGGGCCCTGCCAGGCCTGTCATAGCGCCGGCGCCTTTTCGCCTACTTTAACGCTGGAAATCCTGGACGGCGGCGCCCCCGTTACGGAATATGAACCGGGGAAAACCTACCGGATGCGCGTGGTAGCCGATGCAGATGGGGCGGCCGGTTACGGCTTCCAGGCGGTGGCTCTCACCGGCGCCGACGATGTGCAGGCCGGCGAGTTCTCCAACCCTGGCGCCGACATCAAGGTCACGCCGCTCAACGGCCGGCAGTACCCCGAGCACAGCATGAGGCGCACCAGCAACATCTTTGAGATAGACTGGACAGCCCCGGAGGCCGGAACGGGCGACGTGCGCTTCTATTCCGCCGTGGTGGCCGCCAATGGCACCGGCAGCTCCGGCGGCGACGGCTCCGCCTTCCTTACCAGCCCGGTTACGCTTGCAGAGGGGGCGATCAGCAGCGCCGAAGATAAGGAACTGTTCGATGCTTTCACCATCTTCCCCAACCCGATGGAAAGCCGGCTCAACCTCCGCTTCAACAGCCGGGAGCGAGGAGAATACCAGCTTCGGGTTGTCAGCCTCCAGGGGCAGCGCCTGCTGGAACGGCGCATCGAGGTGGCCGCCGGCGAGCAGGTGCAGGGAATTGACGTCAACGGACTGCCCACTGGGGTATATACCGTATCGGTTACCGATGGCAGGAAGGTAAGTAGCCGGAAGGTGGTGAAGCGGTAGAAGGGGAAGGGATGGGATACTTTTGACAGCGGATCGGCTGGAAGCTACGGAGAACGAGAGTTGATCCGGTTTGCCTTGGCATTCCCAAGCCCCTGTTCCTCATTGGGTACCGGGCCGCCGGATCAACTCACCGTTTCTCCAAGTTGTCAGTTCAGCATGATGAGCTGGCTGCCGTGATATTCGGACGCCGGCTCTCCTTCACTGCTCTGATAAATATTGGCAATAACCCGGTAAAGGCCCGGCTTGAGGCCGGCTGCCCCATAGATGGGAACTTCGAACCGGCCTTCCACCAGGTCCTGCCCCTTGGCCGCTCCGATCAGGATCGGCTGGTTGTTGTCCAGCGACTTGGCCATTATTTCCGCTTTGAAGGCATGAGGCTGGACGCTCCCGCGCACTTTTGGGATGAGTTCCACTTTGCCTATACTGTTCTTCTCGGCTATCTTTTTGATCAACTCTCCGCTACGGGTTCGCAGATGCATCTCTACATCATCCGGCATGGGTTCAGGTGGTTTCATAGCGGCTTCCCTCCGGGCGGCGGGGTTACTCCTTGCCACGCCTTCCGGCCGAACGACAGGCTGAGCCGGCTCTAAATCCCCGGCCGGGACCTGGCCCCTGAGAAAAGCTTCGATTTTTTGGCCGTTGCAGGTTTTCAGTTTGACGGATTCCCCCGAAAAGTCATTTTTGACCATCCATACTTTTGAGTCCGGATAGTAAATAACCGAGAACTTATACCGGGGCATCTTTTCGGAGCCTTCGGCCGGCACAGGCGGTTTATCCTGGGCTTCAGCCTTCTGCTCTACCTTCCGGGGAGCTTCCGGCGCTTTTTCCTCCTTTTTCGGAATTTCCGGAGGAGTTTCCTCCAGGCCGTACTGCGGCACATCCTCGTCAATACCCTTCAGCAGCGCCATCTGCTCTTCCAATTCCTCCTGCGTTTCAAAGAGCCGGCTCCGGCCGACCTCCTTGTGGTTTCCGGACTTGAGGATAAAAAAGCACTTGCCTTTCTTGGTTTCCTTTATCTCGTATTGCTCGTCGTTGCCGGCAGCGCGAATAACCGCCTGAATGCCATTGGCGCAGCCCTTTTCCGTACTGTAGCTCTTGCTGAACAGGAGCGGCTCTCCTTCCGCATCATTGAAGTGAAAATAGTACTTTTCATCTTCCTTGAAGAGCATGTTAAAACCGTAGTGAGGTATAGGTTTTCCCTCACGCGCCGTATCTGATTTTTTCATGATCGCACTGGTTTCTTGGTGTTAAAAAAATGTAGAATAAAGGGTAAAATACAGCACAGCGGTAAGCAGGCGGTTAAATTTTCCGGGCCGGCCGCTTAAAAAGCAATTAATTACCGGCTAAGCGCTGTTTCCCGGGCGAACGGGCAGGGCCTCACATTTCATAAAAACCAATAAACAAACCTCTTTATACGTAAAATAGCCTTTGTTTTTTTTAATTGGGAATTAATCCGAATACCGCCTGGAATTAATTGGCTGTTAAGCCGGCGGCCCGATCTTGCCCTCAAGTTCTGAAACAATTTTTATTTAACCCCGCACATCGAATTTATGCCTATAAGCACAAATTGATGTGTAGAAAAACCTAAGATCATGGCAGTAGGTAATTTTGAATTTGTCACCACCCCGGTCACCATTTCCAATGCAAATGTTGAGCTCAAGGAACACCAGGACGCTACTTCAACAGCTTCCGGGCCGATCACGCCTTTAGCCTCCAACCTTTTGCTCGAGACCGACCAGCCCTTTGATATTGAATTCACCTGGGATCAGGATGCCGGTTCCTTCTGGATGGCCGGAGGCAACTGGTCTTTCGATGTCTGGCTGGAAGAAATGGGCCCAGGCGAAGGCGGCGCCCACTACACGGGAAATGTTGCAGCTATCCCGGTTGATGGCCCGGGTTATACCTTTGTACTCAATGTCCCGCTCGCTCAGGTACCCACCGCCGGATTGTACCGCGTAACGGTCGGACAGCAGTTCAACTCTCTTGGCTCCCCGAGAGCGCTGGCAATGTTCGCAGATATCGGACTGGTCCGGTTCTTCGACGCCGCACCGTAGTAGTTTAAGGAATTAAACCGCTATGGCCGGGAAGGAGCCCCAGTGACTGGGCTTCTTCCCGGTTTGTTTTTATCGGAAGTAATTGGCTATTTCGTTACCG
>JAGFJE010000609.1 GCA_024103175.1 Phaeodactylibacter sp. | reverse complement strand
CCCTTAATCGTACCAGAGTGGAATTGAAAACTTTCCGGAAGGAACCTACCCAAAGCCCTTCTATTCCCCATTCCGATAAACGCCATCCAGGGCAAACACAACCCCTAAAATACCGATGGCGCCTTTGAGGACAGCCGATATTTTCATCTATTATTCGACTAAAATTAAAAGAAATCTTTAACTGAGTAAAAACCAACTCCAGAATACCACTTTTCACCTCTCCCACCTCCCCATCCTTTCCGTATCTTACTGTACAATTCAGCTTGGCCATGAACCTACAGATCACCAAAACCTCCCTTTCCCGCATCCTCCCCCTGCGCGCCCTTTTCCTGCAGGAGGCCAACCATCAGGTGCGTTATGACGCCTGCCATGCCCGCGGGTGGTCAGACACCTACCTCCTCACCGCCGATCAGGAGGGAATCGGTTACGGTTCCGTAAAGGGCCGGGACAGCCTGGATGAACGGGACGCCGTCTTCGAATTCTACCTCCTGCCCCACTACCGGCGCCTGGCGGCTCAGGCCTTTTCAGAATTGCTGGAGCTTTCCCGGGCGTCGTTCATCGAATGCCAGAGCAACGGCCTTTTCCTGTCCTCCCTCCTGTATGAGTTCGGGCACAATATTTCCTCAAACACCATCCTCTTCGAAGATGGAGCGGTTACCCGCTTGCCCAACCCCGGAACCGTCTTCCGGCTCAAAACAGAGGAAGACTTTATCCCCTGGCTCGGCGATCAGGATATCGGGGACTACGTCCTGGAGTATGAAGGAGACATTGTAGGCGCCGGCGATTTCCTCCTGCACTACAACCCGCCCTTTGCCGACCTGTTCATGGAGGTCGACGAAGAATACCGCCACCGGGGCTTCGGCGCCTACCTGCTCCAGGAACTGAAAAAGGCCTGCTACCGGGCGGGGCGCGTGCCGGCAGCCCGATGCCACATCGCCAACAAAGCCTCCAGAGCCTGCCTGCTGAGGGCCGGCTTCCGGGTGGCGGGGTATATGCTGACAGGGGAAGTGAGGAAGTGAAGGTGTAAACGAGAGGCAACCAGGCGCCCCACGTTTACACCTTTACACATTTCCATATTTACACATCATTCACCCCATCACCAGATACCCTATATAAACCACATATAACCCCAGAAACAGCCCCCCTTCCCATCGCTCCAGCCGGTGGCCCCTGCCGGTAAAAATAAAGAGGAAGAGCAGGGCGCTGGCCAGGATGTGCACCGCCAGGTCGAAAAAGGACGGCCCCACCACCGGCACCGGAAAGACAATGGCGGAGGCGCCCAGGATGAAAAAGACATTGAATATATTGGAGCCCACGATATTGCCGATGGCCATATCCGTATTTTTCTTGCGGGCGGCGATGATGCTGGTGGCCAGTTCCGGCAGGGACGTGCCGATGGAGATTACCGTCAGGCCGATGATGCGCTCGGAGATACCCATAGCAGCGGCGATGGCCGTAGCGCCCTGCACAATAAAACGGCCGCCGAGGACAAGCAGGGCCAGCCCCAATACAATGAAAATTATGGATTTTGGCGTGCTGTATTCCTTAACTTCCAGCGGTTCATCCGCCGAGCCGCGCCGAATGAGCTGGAAGGTGTACACCAGGAAGATGATGAAAAAGAAGATCATCACGATGCCTTCCGAGCGGGTAATGACGTTCTCCGGCGCCCGGTCGAGGAAGGCGTCGGCGGCGGCGGTCAGCACCAGCAGGGCCGCCAGGAAGGCCAGGGGGACCTCTATCCAGGTGGTATTCGACTTGACGGCCAGGGGGGCGATCAGGGCGGAAATACCCAGGATAAGCAGTATATTCAGGATATTGCTGCCGACGACGTTGCCCAGCACCAGCCCGGCATTGTGGTTTACCGCCGCCATCATGTTGACGGCCAGCTCCGGCGAGGAGGTGCCAAAGGCCACGATGGTCAGGCCGATGACGATGTTGGGCACCTTGAGGCGGTGGGCCAGGGACGAAGCGCTGTCCACCAGCGTATTGGCGCCATAGATGAGCAGGACGAAGCCGGCGAGAAGGATCAGAAGATCAAGCATAGAAACTCAATTATTTTTGATACGGGAAGAAGACAATATAACAAATTTCGGCCACGGGCATCGAAAGCCTTTTTCAGAGCATTTTATTAAAATGATGGATAAACCGATCATCCGAACCATAACCAAAGCCGACTGGCCGGCCGTTCGCGGCATCTATGAACAGGGAATCGCCGCCGGCAACGCCACCTTTGAAACCCAGGCGCCAAATTGGGAAGAGTGGGACGAAAAGATGCTGCCCTGCTGCCGGCTGGCAGCAGTACAGGAGGAGAATATTCTCGGCTGGGCGGCCCTTAGCCCCTACTCCACCCGGCCGGTGTACCGCGGCGTGGCCGAAGTGAGCATCTACGTAAGCCTGGCCCATCAGGGACAAGGCGTCGGCCGCCTGCTGATGGAGGAACTTATCCGGCAGAGCGAAGCAAATGGGATCTGGACCCTCCAGGCGGGGATTTTCCCGGAGAACAAGGCCAGCATAGGCCTGCACCAAAAGGCCGGGTTCCGGATCGTCGGTTTCCGGGAGCGCATCGGCCGGCTCCACGGCGCCTGGCGCGATGTGGTTTTGCTGGAACGGAGAGGGGTGGTTGATTAGTTTATTGGGTTGATTGGGTTGATTAGTTTATTGGGTTGATTAATTCCCCACCAGCACCGGCGCCCGCACTTTCCGCAGCACCGGCTCCCGCACCGTCGTCGACCGGTTGACCGGCACTTCCTCCGTTTCGGTGTAATACTCGTCCTCGTAAACCTTGGTAACCGTCACTGCTACTACCTTGACATTTACATTGATGCCTTCCACGTAATTGTCGTTCTCCAGCTGAATGGCGAATTTCCCCTGTGTAGGGTTGTCCATGCGCCCGTATCCGGTAATGCTGTTGCCTTTGGAGAGTTCCTGGTATTCTCCGCCCTGATCGAGCAAGAGAGCGTATTTGACATTCTCTCCTGAAGGCGGGTTGGTAAAAACCGAGACGCCTTCGATGGCCAGCAGGGCCAGGGCCCCGTAGCCGCTGGAGAGCAGCCCGGCACTGATGGCCCCTTTGGTGAGCCCTTTGGCCAGGCGGGCCACCGCGCTGCCATTGGCTTTCTGGTACCATTCCCGGGCTTCTTCACCGGCGCCGATCCAGTAAGCCCAGGAAACCACTTCGGTGCTAAGGCTGGGGTCAGCGGGAGAAGGCTCATAGCGGTTCTGTGGCAATTCGAAAGCCAGGCGGGCGACGTTATCCGTAGTGATGTTGGTGCGGGAATGCACGCGCTCCAGCTTGTCGAGCAGGGTGACGACGTTGGTGTCCACCCTGGCCAGCACCCGGCGGCGTTTTTGCACTTCCTTTACTTCGGTACCGGAAAGCACGGTTTCGGACTGAACGTTGTAGGTAGTGTCTATCCGCTCTTCCCAGCGCACGGCGGGGTTGAAGTTGGCCGTGGCGGCGCTGGCCGGCAGGCGCTTAATATGGATGCGGCAGACGCGCTTTTTCAGCAGGTTGGCATTGTACAGGCGAAATTGAAAGATGCCGCGCTGGTATACTTTCAGGCGCTTGTCGTCAAATCCTTTCGTCTCGTATTCCAAAATGCGGGAATTATCGGGATATTCGATGACCTCAAAGGATTTGATGTCTTTACCTTGCAGCAATTCCAGGCTCGCGATGAGGAGGTCGCCGGTTTCGAAACCGTAGTAGAGGTTTTCCTCCTTGTTGGGGCCTATCTCTATCGTCAGTTCAGCTACGGTAATGGGGAGCTGGGCCAGGAGGGGGCAAGAACAGAAGATAAGAACGGAAAAAGTTGCTGTGATCCGGTGCATGAAATTACGCTTTCTTTGAAGTGCCGCCTGAATAGTACCGGCGGCTTTCAAAGATAAGTATCCGCAACCGTGCGATCAAGATGATCGCGGCACGAATTTGGCGTAAATATCCAGGCTGATGAACCGGCCGTTCTTTACCTCGCAATCCACCATGGCGCCTTCCAGGGTGAACTCCAGCTTTTTCAGGGCCTTTTTGCAAAGGTAATTATCACTTTCTACGAAACCTTCGATGCGGTGCAGGCCCATTTCCCCGAAACCGTATTGGCAGATCAGGGGCATGGCTTCCGTCATGATGCCTTTCCCCCAGTGTTCGGGCAACAGCCAGAAGCCAATCTCCGCCTTCCGGTGCTCATGGCTCCAGTTGTTGAACCCCCCGGCGCCCAGGAAGGCGCCATTCTCGGCAGCACAAACCGCCCACCAGATTCCAGTTCGGTTAGTTTCTAAACCTTCGAACCAATTCATTTGCTCCTGGGTGGCTTCCAGTGTGTCGAAATGAACGCCATAATATTTTATGACATCGGGATGGGAAAGGCCGTAGAAGACCATATTGATGTCTTCCTGCCGGAACCGGCGAAGTACCAGCCTGTCGGTAGTGAGGGTGGGAAAGGGTTTATTCATTTCTGTCATTGGCTTAACTTACGCATATTCATTCCTTCAGTCAATCAGTCCTTCAATCCCTTCTGCCCTAATACCACTCATCCCTCCCCGGTTCCGGATCGATATTCGAGCAGGGGTGCTCCCCGTCCATATCCTGGCAGAAACAGAACCTGCCGAACGGGCAGGCGCCGCCCTCGCAGAAATCGACCACCACCCAGCCGCAGGTAACAATCGCCAGTTTTTTCTCCAGCACGCTCACCAGAACCGGGTAGGATGCCTTCGCCGGCACGCACTCCGGCAGCAGGAGGTCGAGGCGCCACGATCGGTACAGGGCGTGGAGGGCGCCGCTGAGGCGCTCCATCTGGCCGGAAGTGAGGCGCTCGGCGGGAGGAAAGGCTTCCGGGGCCAGGCCGCAGCGTTCGCCGAAGGTGGTTTTCGGGTCGTTGATGACGAGCTGGCGGGCTTCGGCAAGCCAGGATTCCGGCCCGGGAGCGGCTGATTCCACCTCCTCCGGGCTGCGCATCGCCTGCCGGATGTCCGCGTGCAGGTATTGAAGGTATCGGGCCAGCATGATGTTTTCATTTGAGTTCTGGAATAGCAGCAAGGTGCAAAAAATACGGGCGCTGTGCCAGCCCAATTGCGTAGACCACCGTTCTTTTCCAGTGGCCGGCAATAAAAAATGATTACCGCTTTTGCTTCCCGGGGTAACCTTTCCCTGCCGCCACAAATGTAGAAGGTGTAACATCCTTAACCCAATTGTCATGAAAAATGCCTTTTTGATCTCCTGCCTTGTAATGTTCAGTATTACCGCTTTTGCCCAGAATATATGGCTGGGCGGCGCCCCCGGCCATGAAACCGACTGGATGGAAGCCCGCAACTGGAGCAAGCAGCGCGTCCCCGGCTGGGAGGATAATGTGGTGATCCCTCACCTCTGGCACGACAGCTACCCCGAGATCAGCACCTCCGTCCCGGCCGTCGCCCACCTGGAAGTGGAAGGCGGCGCCCGGCTGAACATCACCGGGGAAGGCTATCTGCCCATCGACGGGAGCAGCGCCAATGGTCACGGATTGCTTTTGGCCGGCAAGATCATTATTGAAGGCGCCCTGGCCATTACCAATACGGCCCGGGAATCCATCGGCGGCAACCTTAACAACCTGGACATCCGGGAAAGCGGCCGGCTAACCTTCGACGGCCAGTTGATGGCGTATGAATCCCGAGGCACGAATTAAACCGGCAAATAAACACAAAGCATCTTGCCGGCCCTTCCGAAAAATAATCGGCGGGGCCGGTATTTTATTTTCCTTACCTTTAAGTTTGATCTCTTCTCAAAACAAGGCCAGGTAGTAGGCTTTATCCCCAAATAATAAAGTCTATAGGCCTTAAAACCATCTGGACTTTGGACGTACCGGCGTCGAAGGCGGAAATCGGAAGGCGGAAGGCGGAAAAGAAGGCGTTGAGCGCCCATTCTGGCCCAAATTCCGACTTCCGACTTTTTAACCGGCTGACCAGACGGTCCCACTTCCGACTTAAAATGGC
>JAGFJE010000591.1 GCA_024103175.1 Phaeodactylibacter sp. | reverse complement strand
CGTACACCCCTTAAGTTCCTTCCCCGCCCCGTCCATCGTACATCAAAAATACCCCTGCTTCTTCCTATCCTCCATGGCCGTTTCCGAGCGTTTGTCATCGGCGCGGCCGCCCCGTTCGGTCTGCCGGGCGGCGGCCACCTCCTGGATGATGTCTTCGATGGTGGCGGCTTCGGAGCGCCAGACGCCGGTGCAGGTCATATCGCCGATGGTGCGGCAGCGGACGGTCATTTCTTTCACGGCCGCTTCCTCTTCCGGCCGCTTGGCGATGTACTCACAATCGGCCAGGAGGATGCCGTCGCGTTCGAAGACTTTGCGTTTATGGGCGAAGTAGAGGCTGGGCAGTTCGACCTGTTCTTCGGCCAGGTACATCCACACGTCCAGTTCGGTCCAGTTGCTGATGGGGAAGACGCGGAAGTGTTCGCCGAAGTGTTTTTTGCCGTTGAAGATGTTCCACAGCTCGGGGCGCTGGTTCTTGGGGTCCCACTGGCCAAACTCGTCGCGGTGGGAGAAGAAGCGCTCCTTGGCGCGGGCCTTCTCCTCGTCGCGGCGCCCGCCGCCGAGGGCGGCGTCGAACTTGCCTTGCTCCAGGGTTTCCAGCAGGACGGCGGTCTGGAGGTAGTTGCGGCTGGCGTTGTAGCCCTTTTCTTCCACGACCAACCCTTTGTCGATGGCTGCTTGCACAGAGCCGACGATCAGCTTGGCGCCGGCCTTTTCTACCAGGCGGTCCCGGAATTCCAGCGTTTCCGAGAAGTTGTGCCCCGTATCAATGTGTAGCAGCGGAAAGGGGATTTTCGCCGGGTAGAAAGCCTTCATGGCCAGGTGGACCATGAGGATGGAATCCTTGCCGCCGGAAAACATCAGTACCGGCCGCTCGAACTGCGAAGCTACCTCGCGGATAACATAAATGGATTCCGATTCCAGCTCTTTAAGGTGGTTCAGGTTATAGCTCATAATGGAGTTGTCGGTTAATGGTTGTCAGTTGTCCGTTGGTTGATGGTTTTACGGGTCAGGCGCGGCGGTATTTGATAATAGGTTCTATGAATTCAAAGATGGCCCGGACGCAGTCGTGCAGGCCCAGCTGGTCGGTGCGTACCTCCAGGGCCGGGTTTGCCGGCGGCTCATAGGGCGCGTCGATGCCGGTGAAGCCTTTGATCTCTCCGGCGCGCGCTTTTTTATAAAGGCCTTTGACGTCGCGGGCCTCGCAGACTTCCAGCGGCGCATTGATGTAGATCTCGATGAAATCTTCCTCGCCGATGACCTGCCGGGCCATTTCCCGGATGGCTATGGTAGGGCTGATGAAGGAATTGATGGTTATAATACCGCTATTGAGGTACAATTTAGACACTTCCGCAATGCGGCGGATATTTTCCCGCCGCCCTTCGTCGCTGAAATCCAGGTTGTTGTTGATGCCCGAGCGGATGTTGTCTCCGTCCAGGGCCTGGGGGAAATACCCTTCGTTGTACAGGCGGCGTTCCAGATGTTGAGCGATGGTGCTTTTTCCGGAGCCGGACAGGCCGGTCAGCCACAACACCTTGCTGTGTTGCATGAGCCGGTGCTCCCGGTCGGCGCGTTGCAGGAAATGATCGAAAATGGGGTGGATATGCTTGTTCAAGGCAATTGTGATTGGTTAAAAAAAACTGCCACGAAATCACAAAAGCACTAAATCCGCACCTCCCGATAGCTATCGGGATTTGTGGAATTTCGAGTTTTGGAGCCTTAGTGGCATTATTCTTCCGGAATAAGAGGCAAAGAAACGGCAAATCTCTTATTTACCCAAATCCACTTCCTGCTTTCCGTCGCGTTTGAAAACGTGGCGGACGGTCCCGCGGGGCACCATCTGCCAGGCGCGCTCGTGCAGGTAGTAAATGGCCAGTTTGATGACGAGCTCCAGCCCGGCGACAATACTGGATTTCTGCAGCACATCGTCGCACCCGGTGCCGGAAAAAATGAAAAAGGCCAGGGTGAAAGTAGTAGCCGTAGCGATCAGGCGCCAGGTGATGGCCTTGATTATACTTCGCAGTTTGGATTCTTTTTCCATGCGCTTTGTTTTTTAGGAATGGGTAAAGGAATAGGCCTGAACCGGAATCTGTATCCCATTCCTGTGGGCTGCAAATATGCCAAAAAAAATAATTTCCTACTAAATCTATGGGGTTTTAATGTTTTTGTGTTCCCGGTAAATTTAAAAGAAAAGCCCTATACTAGCTATATTGTTTGTAATGATTCGGATGCGCAAGGCATATCCCGCGGATCTACATAAGCTGTTCGCTACGGGCAGGCCAAGTCAAAAAAGCACAATACGCCATGGGAAAAAATAATGACGAAAAATTCGAGACCCGTGCCATTCGGGGGCAAATGGAGCGCACTGTTTACCGCGAGCACAGCGCCCCCCTGTTTCTCACCTCGAGCTTCACTTTCCCCGACGCGGGACTGATGGCCGATACTTTTGCCGGAGAGGTAGAGGGGAGCATCTATTCGCGCTACAGCAATCCGAACACCGAGGAACTCATACAAAAGGTGTGCGCCATGGAAGGTGCGGAAGACGGGTTTGCCACGGCTTCCGGCATGGCTGCTGTTTTTGCCAGCATGGCGGCTCTGCTCAAAGCCGGGGACCACATCCTGGCCTCGCGGGCGGTTTTCGGGTCCACCCATCAGATCCTTACCGAGTTGTTCCCGCGCTGGGGCATCACTTTCACTTATGTCGATCCGGAAGATGTAGACAGTTGGGAGCGTCACCTGCAGTCCAACACCCGGATGATCGTCCTGGAGACGCCCTCCAACCCCGGGCTGGCCCTGATCGACCTGGAAAAGGCCGGCGCCCTGGCCCGAAGCCGCGGGCTGGCCCTGAATGTGGACAACTGCTTCGCTACGCCCTATCTGCAGAAACCGCTCCAGTACGGCGCTCACCTCTCCGTTCATTCCGGCACCAAGTGGATGGACGGCCAGGGCAGGGTGCTGGGCGGGCTGGTTGTCGGCGACGCCGCGCTGATCGATAAGGTCCGCTTTTTCTGCCGCCACACCGGCCCGGCCATGTCGCCCTTTAATGCGTGGGTGCTCTCGAAAAGCCTCGAAAC
>JAGFJE010000580.1 GCA_024103175.1 Phaeodactylibacter sp. | reverse complement strand
GGGCGCAGTTGTGCTTTGTCCCCTTATTATTTCTCGCCACGGCGCAACGGCACAACCCCTGTTGGCAGGCGCCCGGATTTCTCCAGCGTGCGTCCACTTTAGAGCCTGGCAGGCTTGCGTCAGGTGTACGGTGTTGGGCCCCTTAAGGGGCGCCAACACCGCCGTTGCGCCGTCGCGGCGTTGCGAGAGGACAATAGCGCACATTCACAGGGGGGACAGATCACAACTGCACCCCCTCCCACCTTTCTTCACGCCTCAATCCCTCCCTTTCAATTCCCTCCCCAACTCCTCCTGCATCGACGGCCGGCGTGGGTATTTCTGGATGAAGGAGGCAGCTTCGCCAGTTTTTCGCCCTGAAAAAAGCAGAACTCGAAGCGCCTTCGTAAATTTGTAAAAAACGGAATCGAACCGGTATGGCCTCCATAGCCTTTTTCGATACGGAAACCGGCCGCAACGGCAAAAAAATCTTCGACATCGGCGGCTGCCGGGACGATGGCCGGCAGTTTCACGATGCTTCGCTCGAGCGATTTGCTTCGTTTCTCCGGGGGGCTGATTTTGTTTGCGGGCACAACATTTTTCAGCATGACCTGAAATTCGTCCGCCCGGCGCTTGCCGCGGCGGGCATTCCGCCCGAAAACGCCATTGATACCTTGCCGTGGTCGCCCTTGCTTTTTCCTCAGAAACCCTACCATGCTCTGGTCAAAGACGATAAGCTCCAAACCGATGCCATCAACAACCCGCTCAACGACGCCCTGAAAGCGCGCGACCTGTTTCACGACGAAGTGACGGCATTTTCGCGCCTCGATCCCGGCCTGAAAATGATTTTTTACGGTTTGCTTCAGGCCCGGGCGGCGTTTTCCGGCTTTTTTAAATTCCTACGTTTTCAGCCTGAAAATCCGAACGTTACCGCATTGATCTTTCAAGAATTTGGGGCCGAAATTTGTGAAAAGGCAGATGTCGCCTGGTTTGCCGATGAAAACCCCATCGAATTGGCCTACGCTCTGGCCATCATCCACTGCCGGAGCCGGTTTTCCGCGACGCCGCCCTGGGTGCTGAGGAATTACCCGGAAATCGAGCGCGTCATGGCATACCTGCGCAACAAGCCCTGCCTGGAGGGCTGCGCGTACTGCCGCCAGCACCTCGATATTTTCAAAGGCCTGAAACAGTTTTTCGGTTTTGAGCGCTACCGAACCTACGAAGGCGAACCCTTGCAGGAAAAAGCCGTCCGGGCGGCAGTCCAGAGCCAATCTCTGTTGGCCATTTTCCCGACGGGCGGCGGCAAATCCATCACCTTCCAGTTGCCCGCCTTGATGAGCGGCCAAAGCATGAAAGCCCTGACGGTCGTTATCTCGCCCCTGCAATCGCTGATGAAGGACCAGGTGGACAATCTGGAACGCGCAGGTATCACCGAGGCGGCCACCATCAACGGCCTGCTCGACCCCATAGAGCGCGCCAAATCCTTCGAGCGGGTGGAAGACGGCTCGGCCGCGCTGCTCTACATCTCGCCCGAGTCCCTGCGTTCCAAAACCATCGAACGCTTGTTGCTGGGCCGCAAGATCGCCCGCTTCGTCATTGACGAGGCGCACTGCTTCTCCGCCTGGGGCCAGGATTTTCGGGTGGACTATCTCTACATTGCCGATTTTATCAACAACCTGCAGGAAAAGAAAAACCTCGCCGACCCCATCCCCGTCTCCTGCTTCACCGCAACCGCCAAACAAAAGGTTATTGAAGACATCTGCGCCTATTTTCGGGAAAAACTGAACCTCGAACTCGATGTTTTTCGGGCCTCCGCCGCCCGAAGCAACCTGCACTACAAAGTGCTGGAAAAAGAAGGCGACGAAGACAAATACAACGCCCTGCGAAACCTGATCGAGGACAAAAACTGCCCGGCCATCGTGTACGTCTCCCGCACACGAAAAGCCAGCGAACTTGCCGGGCGGCTACAAGCGGACGGCTTCAACGCCCGCGCCTTTCACGGCAAAATGGAGGCTACGGAAAAAACGGAAAATCAAAACGCCTTCATCGCCGGAACGGTGCAAATTATGGTAGCCACCTCGGCCTTTGGTATGGGCGTGGACAAAAAAGATGTAGGCCTGGTCGTCCATTTCGATATTTCCGATTCTTTGGAAAACTACGTGCAGGAGGCCGGGCGCGCCGGGCGTGACGAAAAAATTGAGGCGGAGTGCTACGTGCTGTTCAATGAGGAAGACCTGAGCAAACACTTTATCCTGCTGAACCAGACCAAACTCAATATCCAGGAGATCAAACAAATTTGGAACGCCATTAAATTCATCACCAAATACCGCATGAGCGTTTCCAATTCGCCGCTCGAGATCGCCCGTAAAGCGGGCTGGGACGACAGCGTCGCTGAGATCGAAACCCGCGTAACCACCGCCATTGCCGCGCTCGAAGACGCCGGCTACCTGCGCCGCGGGCAGAATATGCCCCGCATATATGCGAACAGCATCCTGACTAAAACCGCGCAAGAGGCCATTGAGAAAATCGAAAGATCCAATCGCTTCGTCCCCGGCCGTCAGAAAACGGACGCCATCCGAATCCTCAAAAAGCTGTTCTCCAGTAAAAGCAAGGCACAGGCCGCCAACAGTGAAGCCGCCGAATCGCGTATTGATTACATCAGCGACCACCTGGGCATCGTCAGAGAAGAGGTCATCCAGATCATCAACCTGCTGCGGGAAGAAAAAATCCTCGCCGACGCCAAAGACCTGACGGCTTTCATCAAACGCGGGGAACAAAAAAACCGCTCGCTCGCCATCGTGGAATCGTTCTATCAGATCGAACAGTTTTTGCTCACTCAACTGGACGAGGCCGAACGGGACTTTTCGCTCAAAGCCCTCAATGAAGCCGCCGAAGCCGCAGGCTGCGCCGGCGTTTCGCCGCAACGGCTCAAAACGATACTGAACTTCTGGGCCATCAAACACTGGATAAAACGCGCGCCCCGCGATTTTGCGAACCAAATTATCGTAGTACAGGCCAAGGATTCGCCCCGGAATTTGCGCGAAAAATTGGGAAAACGGCACGAACTGGTGCGTTCGGTAATTGAGTATTTATACGAAAAAAGCAAACCCGCCATTGCCGGAAACGGACAGGCAGAGGAGGTGCTGGTAGAATTTTCAGTGCTGGAATTAAAAGAAAATTTCGAGCGGCAAACCGGCCTGTTTCAACAGACAACCACATCGGATGCCATCGAAGATGCGCTTTTTTACCTGTCCAGAATCGAAGCCCTGAAAATCGAAGGCGGATTTTTGGTCGTTTACAACCGCCTGAACATCGTCCGCTTGGAAGAAAACAATAAGATCCAATACAAAAACGAGGACTATCAAAAACTCAATCAGTTTTACGAAAACAAGGTGGAACAAATCCACATCGTCGGAGAATATGCCAAAAAAATGGTGCATGACTATGTGGGCGCCCTGCGCTTTGTGGACGATTATTTTCAGTTGAACTACTCCTCTTTTCTGGGCAGGTATTTCCCCGGAAGGCGCAGCGCGGAGATCAGGCGAAACATTACGCCTGCCAAATACCGGCAGTTATTCGAAACCCTTTCTGAGGCGCAACGCCAGATCATCGACGACAAATACAGCCCGCACCTTGTCGTAGCCGCCGGGCCGGGCAGCGGCAAAACCAGGGTGTTGGTTCACAAACTCGCCGCGCTCCTGCTCATGGAAGATGTGAAACACGAGCAGCTGTTAATGCTCACCTTTTCGCGGGCAGCGGCAACGGAGTTTAAAAGACGCCTGATGGCGCTCATCGGCAACGCCGCCCATTTTGTGGAAATCAAAACCTTTCATTCCTATTGTTTCGACCTGTTGGGCCGCGTCGGCAGCCTTGAAAAATCAGACAGCATCCTTCAGGACACCGTGGAGAAAATCCGGAACGGCGAGATCGAACCCAACCGGATCACCAAAACAGTGCTGGTCATCGACGAAGCACAGGACATGAACGCTGATGAGTTTGCGTTAGTCGACATTTTAATGGAAAAAAATGAGGGCCTGCGCGTGATTGCCGTGGGCGACGATGACCAGAATATTTTTGAGTTTCGAGGCGCCGATTCCCGCTATTTGACTGCGCTCATCGAACGGCGGCAGGCTACGAAATACGAACTGACGGCCAATTTCCGAAGCTGCCCCCAAATCGTCGCCTTTGCCAATGCCTTTGCCAAAACCATTTCCAAACGGCTGAAAACCGAAAACATCATTCCGCATCATACCACGGCCGGCCATTTGAAATTGGTTTCCTACCAAAGCAGGCATCTCGTAGAACCCCTGGTACGCGACTTGCTCGCCACCGATTTGATCGGCACGGCCTGTGTGCTAACCAAGACCAACGAAGAGGCCGCTCAAATCGCCGGCCTGCTGCTCCAGCACGGCAGGCCCGCCAAACTTATCCAAAGCAACGACGGCTTCCAGCTTCAAAACCTGTTGGAAGTGCGGTACTTTATGGATGCATTGGCGCCCCACTCGGCCAGCATCGCACCGGAAGACTGGGAAAAGGCCAAGCGCGCTGTGTATGATAAATTCAGGTTCAGCCCGAAATTCGAAATCGTGCTCAATTTAGTCAGGGACTTTCAGGAAATCAACCCAAAAACCAAATACATTTCTGATTTCCAGCAGTTTGTGAGAGAATCAAAGATCGAGGATTTCTATCGGCAAGAGGGCGATACGATATTTGTTTCGACGATACACAAGGCCAAAGGCCGTGAGTTTGACCATGTTTTCCTGATGCTCGACGGCTTCAGCGGCGACTCCGACGAGGCCAGGCGCCAGATATACGTCGCCCTCACCCGCGCCAAAAACCATTTGGCGATACATACCAACGGGCGTTTTTTCCACCACATCCATTTACCGGAAGTACAGCGCGTGGAAAATACGGAGCGCTGGCTACCGCCTCCTAAACTTGCCGTCCAACTCACGCACAAAGACGTTCATCTCGGCTATTTTGCCTTCGTTCAACATCGGGTAGAAGCTCTGGTAAGCGGGCAGGACCTGCAAATTCAGGCCGAAGGCCTGGCGGATCAAAGCGGGAACCTGGTTTTGAAATTTTCCAAAAAATTTCAGAAGCAACTCCTTTCCCACCGCGCTGCCGGATACGCGCCGGCCGAAGCGCGGGTCAATTTCATCGTGTACTGGACGGGCCAGGAACAAGCGCAGGAGTTCAGGGTGGTGTTGCCGGAGTTGGTTTTTGAAATGGGGCGGGAATGAATGCCTGTTGTGTGTTGTCCCGTCCTGAAGGCAGTTATTGGTGCGGGCATCCAGCCCCGCCTCACCCCTTCCCTCCCATCACCCGCTCCGCCTCCCGCACCCCCGACAGATACGCCCCGTGCACCGTGCCGTGAAAGGCCGAGATCGTCGCCTCCCCGGCGAAGTGTATGCGGCCCAGGGGCTCGGCAATGGCCGCGAAATCGCGGGCGGCGGCGCCCACGGGCACGAAGGAGTACGATCCCCGGGAGAAGGGGTTGGCCTGCCAGCGCGTCACTGCGGTGCCCCGGAATTCGATCTCCCGGTGCGGGAAGGCTTTGTGGAGGGCCTCCCGCCAACTGCGTTGGATCGTTTCCTCGTCCTGCGCCTCTAGCCAGGCCGCGGCATCCGCCACGGGCATGGCAACCAGGATGGGCTGCCCACTGTAGTGGTGGTGATTGAGCAGGATGCTGCCGTGCTCGCCCCGGTTGTGCTGGAGAACCAGAAAGTCGGGGCTTCCGCTCCAGAATTTTTCGGTGAAGCGCATGGCCACCTTGTTGAACAAGCCCAGCCGCAGCCGGGATAAGGCCCGTTTTTTTTCTTCGGGAAAACCGGGGGAGAATTGAATGCCCCCGTTCTGCAAAATGCTCAGCGGCACGGTGACGATGGCATAGTCCGCTTCGTAGGTGTCGTTGCCGGCCAGCACTTCCACTTGCTGTCCCTGCTGCCGGATTTCCCGCACTTCCGTATGGAGCTGCACCGGCACTCCCTGTAGCAGGTGATTTACCAGGGTATCGTAGCCACCGAGTACGAGTTGGTCTTTTCCGAGCGCTTCCCCGTTATCGGCGCCCAGATAATGATCGGCGGAGGCATCGCTGAGGCTGGCGGCCAGGGACTGGGCGTAAGCTTCCCGGCTGAAGCGGAGCATTGCCTGCCGGGCGGAGGACAAACCCGGATCTGAAGCGGCATGGTCAAAAACCTGCCGGATTGAAAGTCCGGCTTCCGTTCCGGCCAGTTCCTGCCACGCCTGTTGAACCCTTTTTTGAAGGTTCAGGGAATAGAGCAACGCCCGCAGGCGGCTGATCTGCTGGCCTTCGCCATCGAACAGCTGAAAGCGGTAGTAGTTGGTTTTTTCCAGGGCGACGCCGAGTTGGCGCAATTGCTCATCGATCCGGTTGTCGGGATGGTTGGTGTTGTGCACCCAGTTGGCGCCCAGCTCCAGGTTGACGCCCCAGTCGCGGAAGGTGTGAATGCGGCCGCCCACTCGCCCGCTGGCCTCCAGCACCTGTGCTTCCAAGCCGGCGTTGGCCAGCGCCCGGGCCGCCGCCGCCCCGGCAATGCCGGCGCCGATGACGATCACTTTTTTCCGGCTGGGGTCAGGGTGGTTGCCGTAGGCGAGGTTCCATAAAGGCAAAGCTGCAAGCCCGGCGATCAACTGCCGGGAAAAGGTTCTTCGGTCCATTGGTTCCGTTTTTCCTGCAAAGAAACCGGCGGAATGGGGCAAATCCTTTGACAAATGTCACAAAATCGTCCGGCCCCGAAGCCGGCTCAGCGTCTCCCGGGTGATGCCCAGATAGGAGGCGATGTAGGTGAGGGGGATGCGTTGAAACACCTGAGGCTCGTTGTCCAGCAGGTACAGATAGCGTTCCATGCTGCTGTGGTGTTGCAGGTAGAACAGCCGCTCTTCCAGGAAAGCCGTGTATTCTTCGATAACGAGGCGCACGAAGTTGCTGGCCTCAAGGCTGGTTTGCTGTAGCGGCCGGAGGGTGTTGAGGTTGATGGCGATCAGGCGGCTGTCTTCCACCAATTGCAGGGTTTCCCGGGAGGGTTGCCCCAGGTAGTTCTGGAAAGACCCCACCATTTCACCCTCAAAAGCGAACCAGGTATTGACCTCGACGCCGTCTTTGAGGTAGAAACTGCGCACAGCGCCTTTCAAAAGATAGTAGGCGTAGGGATGGCGTTGGCCTTCCTGCACCAGGAGGTGGCCCTTCTCATGTTGCCGGACGGCCAGATGCCTGCTGATCTCGGCTACCCCCGACTGGCCAGAAAGCTGGGAGGCGCCGTACTGATGGAGGAAGATGGTTATTTCATTCATATTTACATCCGCACATAATGCTCATTATCCAGATCATTGCCATATTGTTCGAAGGAAGTGATGTTGTCCTCCTGCTGACCGTATCCTGTTGATAAGGGGTTGTTCAGTTGTTCTGCCGGCATATCAGCTTTGATTGAAGTAAATCACGACTTCCGCAATTTTTCCTTTCGCCATGTTACCTGAAATTTTTTGACCGGTGGTTGAAAAAGCGGCAAAAACCAGGATTGCCGCCATTGCCAAAAGAAAGTGGACTGATCTCATTGTATTGTTTTTGATGTGTTCAATTCTTAGATCGGCAACAGGAGGAGGTGTGACAGTAGATCCTCAATTTTCTTGAAAACTTATTTCTTCTTACTCGACATCCGCTCGAGTAGAAAGGGGTCTGTCGCCATGGGCTTATTTATTTTAGGTGATCTGAAATTAAAGATTGAGTCAATTATTTAATGAAGCCTTCCCGGCCATTCTTAAATGCAACGGCCCAGGCAATGAAGCTCTGGGCCGTTACATTTAGCTTATAAAACGAAAACTATCCTTAGCAAGACCCCGGACAAGGAGGGTCTGTCGGCGTATTATCCACATTATTATCCCGCTCCACGTTCGGGTAGGGATAGAAGTTCCGGGTGCGTTCCGGGTCGGCGTCCTGGGGGCCGGGCCGGCCAAAGCGGCGGCCGTCCTCCATTTTCATTCCACTCATGTACAGTTCTATACAGCGGTTCTTGTAGATCTCCTGCAGGATGGCCTCCTGAGCCGTGGGGCCGGCGTATGCGGGCAGGTTGGCGTTGACGCCAAATACATCATCCGTCTTGGTCAGTACATTGTCAAGTTCCGTCACTGCGTCGTCCAGCTTGTTCTGGCGGGCGTTGACCTCCGCTTTGATCAGGGTCATCTCACCCGGCAGATAAACGGGAACGGAAGCATCATCGGAGGTGAAGAAGCCCTTGCCGCTGTTTTCGTTGGGCTCCAGGTAGAATGCGATGCGGCCGTCGGCCGGGTCGGGCGCCAGTTCTCCGCTCAGCCCGAAGTTCTCGCTCACGTCATAAACGTTCTGGGTAATCAGGGAAGAGCGGAATACCGGGTTGGGCGTTACGTTATCGAACCGGAATACGGACTGTGAAGACAGGTCAACGGCGCTGGCGGCAGAGAATGCCGCGTCGAGGTTGCCCAGCATGAGGTTGTAGCGGGCGGTCAGCGCCCGTACCGCGTTGGGAAGGTCGATATCCGTTCCTATGGCGCTGGTGATAGCCGGCGACAACGGGCCGCTCAGTTGAGAAGCAGCTTGCCCCAACAGGCTGACGGCTTCCTGCAAGGCCGCTTCGCGGGTGGAAAACTGAGCGTCTATCTCGGTCTGGAGCGGGACCTGTTCCCAGAACTGGGCCAGGGTGCCGACGGCCAGGGCGTTGAAGAAATTCGCGTAGGCCAGCACGCCGTTCCGCGTTTGGTCATCGGCGATCACATCCGGCGCATTGGCCAGGATCTTCTGGGCGTCGGCCCGGATGAGGTTCAGGTTAGTCCAGAGGTTGGTGATCACGGAATTGCTGGGGGCGACGTTGTCGAAACCGTTGCCCAGTTGGGCCAGCTCGGCGTTTCCGGCGTTGAGGATGACCAGCTCGCCGGTGGTCAGGCCGTTGGCGGAGATGCCCGAATACAGGCCGCTGGCGCCGCCGATGGTATAGCGGTATTTAATGCCGTTGACCATGCCGATGAGGCCTTCGGAAGAATTCAGGATCTGCTCATCTGTCGCGGCATTGGGGTTGGGTATGTCCTGGTCGCAGGAAACCGCCAGAAACATAGCCGGCAGCAGCAGATAAAGGATATATTTTTTGATTTTCATTTCTGAAAGATTTTTGTTTTTGAAATCGCAAACCATTATTCAGCCGGTTAGCAGGCTGCCTTAGAAGGAAGCGTTGACGCCGAACTGAATAGTCCTCGGGATGGGCACGTTTCCGAAGTCATCGCCCCGGACGATGCTGTTCTGTCCGGCGGAGTTGGTCTCCGGGTCGTAGCCGGTGTAATCGTCAAAGGAAAAGAGGTTGCGCCCTGTGATGTTGATGGTCAGGTTGCTGAACACGTTGCCGACCTTTCCGGCATTGTAGGAAAAGCCCAGTTCACGCAGCTTGACGAAAGAGCCGTCTTCCACATGCTCTTCCTGGATCCGGGGGCCGATAAAGCCGCCCACGGCTGCCACCCATCCCCGGGGCAATTCGCCTCTCAGTTCCTGGTCTGCCATTGGCCCGGCGCCGACGTTATTGCTGGTGATCTTGTTCCAGTTCCAGACATCGAAACCCCAAATGGCGTCGAAAAGCACCCGCATACCGAATCGCTTGTAGCGGAATTCATTTAATACCGAGCCCGTCCAGTCCGGGTTGGGGTCGCCCAGGATGGTGCGTACCGGCGTTCCGGAGGGCTGGCCGTCAGCGCCGAATTGCAGTTCTCCGGTAACATCGTCTCCTCTGGCCACCTGCGGCAGCAATACCGGCCCATTCGGAGTGTCAACCGGGCGGAGCAATAAGGTTCCGTCCGGGTTGCGGGCGTACTGCACGCCGAAGAATACGCCAAGCGGCTCGCCGTCGATGGCGCTCTGGGTGCCGCCGCCGCCGCGCAGCAGCAGGCCGGCCCTTCCGCCGCCAATACCGTTGACTTCATTCCGGAAGGTGTTGTAAGCTACAGACACGTCCCAGTTGAAGTCTCTGGTCCGTACCGGGTTGATGTTCAGCATAAGCTCGACCCCTTTGTTGCTCATCTCGCCGATGTTCTCGATGATGCTGGCCCCGCCGCTGGAAGGCGCCAGGTTGCGGTCGAGCAGCAGGTCGGTGATCTCCTGCTGGTAGTAGGTGACCGACAGGCCGAGGCGGTTCTTGAGGAAGCTCAGGTCGGCGCCGAACTCGATCTCGGTCTGCTGTTCCGGCCGGATGCCGGGGTTGCCCAGAGCGGCGCTAGGTATGATGGCGCTGCGGCCCAGGTATGGCCGGGTTGCGTAATTGGTAAACCGGGTAAAGGCGCCGATACCGGTCAGGTTGCCGGCCTGCCCGTAGGAGAAGCGCAGCTTGAGGGTATTCCAGTTGTTGGAAATGCTGGCATTTTTCCAGAAATCCAGCTCGGAAAGTACGAGGCTGGCGCTGGCCTTCGGGTAGAACTGGTTGCGCTCGTCTTCGCCGAAACGGGAGGAGCCGTCGATCCGGCCCGCGAGGGTCAGGAACAGGAAATTGTTGAAACCGAAGGACTGCTGCAGGAAGTAGCCGTTGATCGTAGCCTCGGCGATGGATTCCCGCGGAGGGGCGAACAGGTTGGTGGCCGCCGACAGCGTCCTGACGAAAGGCGCCAGGTCCCGCCCCTCGGCCGAAGAGAAGTCGGAGCGGTCATACCATATCGAAACGCCGGCAGTGGTCGTCGATTCGATCTTGTCCGTGATATTGGTGCTGTAGTTGGCGGTAAAGTCGTTGTTGACCTTAAAAATGCTGGAGTTGGCGATAGACACGTAACCGTCGGGGAAGAAAGCGGCGCTCACCCCGGTATAAGGAACTCTCGGCTGGAAAGTATTACCGCGCAAGTTATAGGCATCCAGGCCGAGGACGTACTTCAGGGTCAGGCCCTTGGCCGGGAACACGCTAAACTGCAGGTCGCCGATGAGGCGGTTGGTATTCTGGGTAATGTCGAACCCTTCAATGATCGAAAGGGGGTTCATCCGGACGGGCTCCACGTGAAGCAGGTTGCCGACCTCATCCCTTTCGGTTACGTCCCAGACGTTGTCGATAATGATCATAGAGCTGATCGGGCTGAAGAAGTTGTTGCCGTTGGGCAGGTCCTGAGAAGAACTGTTGGTATAGTTGAGGCCAACCGACAGCTTCGCCCAGTCGGATACGTTCTGGTCAACCCTCAGCTTGGCGCCATACCTTTGAAAATCCGTATTCCGGATGATCCCTTCATTTTTGGAGTAGCCGAGGGAGGCATAATACTTGGTGGTTTCCGTTCCTCCGGAAACAGAGAGGTAGTTATCTGTACCCAAAGCTGTCTGGAAAATATTGTCCTGATAATCATAACGGGTAACAGGATACTGGTTTTCCACCAGCGGCCCTCCCAGCGCAGACGGCCCGGTGCCGGGGTTTTCAGCCTTGTCGGCGGCGCTGCGCAGGTCGGCGATCATGGTGAGGCGGTCGCCGGCGGTGAACAGGCGGGGGCTGCCGGGGTAGCCGAAGCGCTGTGAGTAGTCGGTGAACTCCAAAGGCTTGCGCAGCTCACTGACAGAAACAGAGGAGGAAAAGTTGAACTTGGGCTTTCCGGCCGCCCCCCGCTTGGTGAAGATCTGAACGACGCCGTTACTGGCCAGAGAGCCGTAGATAGCGGCGGCGGCGGCGCCGTTGATCACCTCTATGCGCTCAATGTCATTCGGGTTGATGTCGACCAGGCGGTTCTGTCCGGCGGCAAAGTTAGTGCCCATGGCATCAGCGTTGAGGTTGATCACATTCTGGGAGCTGTTGTCCACGATCACCCCATCCACAATGTAGAGCGGGTCGGAAGAACCGTTGATGGTGCTGGCGCCCCTCAGGCGGATGGACACCCCGCCGGCGGGGTCGCCGCTATTTTGGGTGATCAGAGCGCCCATTACCTTGCCGGACAACGCGCCCAGCACGTTGTTGGTGCCGCTGTTGCTGATCTCCTCCGAGCCTACCGTAGAAATGGCGTTGCCCAGCTGTTTACGGCTGGTGGCAGAGGAAACCCCGGTTACCACGACTTCATCCAACTGGGCTACGTCCGGCTGCAACTGTACGTTCAGCTCCACCAGGTTGGAATTGGTGAAGTCTACCGTTTCCGTGTGCGTGGAATAACTGATGTACGAAAAATTCAACTTGGCAGTGGTTGTTCCGGCGGGTAAGGCCAGAGAATACGCTCCATTCAGGTCCGTAACTGTACCGGAGGTGCCATTCTGTATAGAAACAGCAGCTCCGATCAGGGGGTCTCCAAAATCATCCGTTACCGTACCAGAAACAACTGGTATATTTTGCGCTGCCCCCAGGAGGGGAAGCAGGCCGGCAAGCGCAACGAAAAATAGCATCCGTTGCCAAGGCTGGTAAGTCAATCTTTTAAGGATCATACACTAGGAGTGTTTAGTGAATAAAATCGTTTTCGAGAAGTTCTCCGCTTCATCCTCCCGGCCATCTCTCAGGAAACAGCATTTCGCAGGATCAAGCGTATCTTTATGGCCTTGGGGAAAGTTAAGGGGCGCCAGCAGAGCCCTGGGCAACCTTTCTTCACCCTAAATCTAGCACAAAGCAATAATTTTTTTTGCATATTTAAGGAAAAAACCACAAAAAACGAAGCATTCTTTGCAATAATTTGCAATATTGCCAAAAATATTACAATGTCAGCCATTAAGGCGAAATATCGGTTTGAGCTCCGGAAGGAGGCCGCTTTCCGATAGTAAAAAAATTTCTGATGCTAAAAAAAGAGCGCCAGGCACTGATCATGAGAGAAGTCAACATCCGGAATAAGGTGTTGCACGCCGACCTGAGCAAAAAACTGGCCGTTTCAGAAGATACCATCCGGCGGGACTTGCAGGAACTGGCCGATGAGGGCAAGCTGGTCAAGGTGCGCGGAGGCGCCCTGTCCAAGTCGTTCCAGACCAATTCCTACCGGGGAGGCGAGATCTACAAATACAAGGAAAAAACGGCAATTGCCCGAAAGGCAGTGCCCCTTTTGTCGAACGGAATGCTGGTTCTCATCAGCGGGGGCACTACAACCATTGAACTGGCCCGCATCCTGCCTCAGGAACTGGAAGTGACCTTCTATACGCCCAGCCTGCTGGTGGCCCTCCAACTGGCCGAGCACCCCAACTCAGACACCATCTTCATCGGCGGCCGCATCTCCCGCAATGCCAAGATCAGCACCGGCGGAGAGGTCGTCAGCGTCTTGCGCGATATTCGCCCCGACCTCTGCCTCATCGGCACCAACAGCATCGATGCCCGTATCGGTATCACCGATTCCGACTGGGAAGTGGTAGAGGTCAAAAAGGCTATGATACAGGCCTCCGAAAAAGTAGGCGTCCTCGCCATTTCCGAAAAGCTGGATAACGCCCAGAAGATCCGGATCGCCCCCATCAATGAGGTCGACTACCTTATCACTGAGCTGGATCCCGATGACCCGATGCTGAATCCTTACAGAACGGCGGGGATCAAGGTGATCTAGGATTTTTGATTTTTGATGTGCGATGTTTGATTTTTGATGTGCGCCTGCTCACGGAGAACATCGCACATCAAAAATCGCACATCAAAAATCGCACATCAAAAATCGCACATCAAAAATCAATCCCCTCCCCTCCGGTACCTGTCCCACAGCGCTTTCCCGACGCCATAGATCAGCACCAGCAGCAGGGCGGCGATCAGCACCGAAAAGATCAGGCCGTAGTGCTGCTTGACCCACGGTATCTCTCCGAAGAAAAAGCCGGCCAATACATAGGCGGCTATCCAGGCTATGCCTCCCAGGATGTTGTAAGGAGTGAAAAGACGGAAGGACATGCGGGTGAGGCCGGCGGCAAACGGAACCAGCGTGCGCATGAAGGGGAAAAAACGGCTCAGCGCCACCGCCCAGGGGCCGTAGTGCTCGTGGTACCAATGCGCCCGCTTTAGTTGCCGGGCCCAGACGGTATTCTGCTTCCGGAAGAAGCGGTGCCCCAGGTATTTGCCGATAAAGTAATTGGAAGTATTGCCGGCTATGGTCGCCACCGACAGGAGCGGCAGCAGAATGGCCAGTTCCAGAGAGCCGCTGGCGGCAAACAGGCCGGCGGAGAAAAGCAGCCCGTCGCCGGGAAAAAAGGCGATGACCACCAGGCCCGTCTCAATGAAAATGATGAGGAACAAAAAGAGGTACACCAGGTTCCCGTACCGGGAGATCAGTTCTCCCAGCATCTGGTCTGCCTGCATCATCCATTCTAGAAACTCCGCCATAGCCTGGGTTTTTACTCATAAGTGCCTGAGCTGAAACAATAAGTTAGGTGAGGGCGGGCAAAAAAGAGCCTTCATGGCAGGGGGTTACACAATATGCTGATGCCCACCCCTCATTACTGGACTTTGGACGTACCGGCGTCGAAGGCGGAAATCGGAAGGCGGAAGGCGGAAAAGAAGGCGTTGAGCGCCCATTCTGGCCCAAATTCCGACTTCCGACTTTTTAACCGGCTGACCAGACGGTC
>JAGFJE010000568.1 GCA_024103175.1 Phaeodactylibacter sp. | reverse complement strand
AGGGACATCAATAATTTTGCTCCCATGATAAGTGGATTAGAGGTTTTGCAGATGAAGAAACCTGCCCGAAGACAGGCCTCTTCATCGCAAAACGTGAAATAAAAGTGCTACTAACTGTCTGTTGCGGAAAATTCGACAGGCTGGCAATAACAGCGGAGAAAGCTGCTATCCAGGTGGTCAGGCCTGGCCGTCGTAAAAGCGGAAATTGTGGTAGAGCAGGTAGAGGGGCCGCTTCCCGAATGATCTTTCAGAAGCAGATACCGGGAAAGTACTGCGTTTTGGAACGCCAGCCGGTAAGTTTTCTGCGGAGCTGGCAAAGGCCGGCATCTGAGGGAAGGGCCCGTAACCCAGGTGATCGGAAGGGCCGGCAAATTGCGGTAGGGCGAGATAGGTATCCTGATCGGCAGCGTCTTCCGCCATTGCGAAGGCGAACTCCTCGAGAGCGCCGCTCCTGTCCAGAAGCGGTGCGCCGAGCACGCCAAGGGCGAAAAACAGTAATGCAAAACGGATCAGGTTGAACATAAACCTTCTGATTGTAGAACGGGGAATTTTCATCCTCGCGCTAAAGGTCCAATTCTTACGGCTAATTGTCAAGGCCTTAACTAACCTTTAACCATGCTTAATATTGCTCATCCAGAAACCTGACTTTTCTGGTAAGCCGGTTTGTCTCCGCCGGCCTTTTCCCTTTACTTTCCGGCACAACTCTCACGTAAACCCTTCCCTTTTCCGGGCAGGGAGGGTACAACCTCGCCTGGCAGGTATCGCCATTTCTTTTCACCATAAAAATGTATTGCTATGACAAGGAAGTCCTGTACATTTCTTTCTCTGCTGTTTTTGGCCGCCGGCCTCTTCGCTCAGCCCGGGCTTATCCTGGAGCACCAATATAAAGGCTGCCTGGAAGGCCGGCGGCAGATACTGAACGGCCTGGGAGAAGTATATTCCTGTTACAACGCCGCCGAAAGCGCCTTCCACCTTTATGACGGCGGGCATCAACTGATCCGCTCCATTCCCGCCCCGGAATTGCCCGTACCGGCTGATCAACTGGATTTTGTGACGGCAGAAGCCTTTGTTTTACCTAACTCCGGTGAGCTTAGGGCTATTTTCGGTTTCGGCATCTTTGGCCCTGTCGGGACGGATTATCTGCTTCACGAGGCCGGCAATATCCTGCTGGAGGTGAACGGAGGTATTTCCCTAAGCCAAGTAGAGGGCGAAGCGCCTCAGCTGCGCGTCCTGAATAACGGCCAGGTAGTATTTCTGGATGCCGGAAGCCTGGATACGGTTTGGGTGTCCCCGGCTACCAGTGTAAGGCGCACCGGCATTGAAGGCATCGGTGGCGTTTATTACTATGTGGATGACGAGGATGTTATTCATGCTTTCGGCCCCGATGGGCAGCCCCTGCACGAAGGCATCAGCCTGGCCGGGCTGGGTTCCGGCGGCAACTGGCAGGTGTTCCCCAGCCGCTATGCATTCAACGAAGATGATGCGCTGGAATATCACTGTACTTTTTTCAGTATCTCCAGCCGGAAAGTGGCGGTAGTCGATGAGTCCGGAACGCCCCTCCTGGAAATCGATGGCGCCGGCCAGGGTTTTATCAGCCGGGTAGAGGGGCAGCCGCCCTTTTTCATGGTGGAAAGCAGCCTTCAGAACCAAGCCTACCGCCTTCCCGGGCTCGAACTGGCCTACACTTTCCCGGGAGGAGATTTCTCGCGCTTCGCTTCCGAAGATTACGGTTTTCTTTTTGCGGTTGGGCAGGACAATGGAAACCTGGATATTTACACTCCTGACAACACCTTCCTCAAAAACATGCAGGTGCCGGCCACCGGGCCCTGGGGAAATGCCATCCTCTTTGGCGTATCGGAGCGGGAGATCATCTCCGATGAGAAGATAGAGGCCGTAACCATTACCTACTCCGGCCCCGGTACTATAGGCTCCTGCCTGGCGCAGAATGAAGAGGGGGAAATTTTGTTCTACGGGGAACAGGTACGGCAGTTCGCTCCGACTCATCTTCCCGGACATGGCCGCAAAGTCGTCGTCAACTACCGGGACAAGGTGGAGGTTTACCGCGAGGAAATCATGTCGGCTACAGAGCCGGCGGTAAACGGCCAGCCTGCCGCCCGCCTTTATCCCAACCCCTTTTCGGAGGAGCTTTGGGTAGAATGCCCTGCGGCACAGGCAACGGGGTTCCGCCTGCTCACCAGCCTGGGGAAAATGGCCGCCTCCGGCAACATATCGCCCGGCGCTAAGAGAACGGCCATTTCAACCGGCCCTCTGCCTTCCGGACTGTATCACCTGCAGTTGCTGCGCGATGGCGCCGTAATTGAAACCCGGAAAGTAGTGAAGCGATAGGTTACAGTTTGAACCGGACGGTAAACGTGGCTTCCTGCCCGGCGCCTTCCCACTTCGGGCCCTCCTTAAGCAGGCGGATGGCCTCTTCGTTACATTCCTCGTTCAGCCCATTTTCGACGCGAAAATCGTAGAGGGACCCGTCGGGACGGATGCGGAAACGCAGTTTTACCCTGCCTTCAACGCCCTCCCGGCGGGCGGCCTCCGGGTATTGCAGGCTGTCGCGGACGTATTGGCGCAGGTGCGGGAAGCCCTTTTCCGGGCGGGGTGGGGGAGGCTCCTGACGAGGGACATTGAGGCCGGTGACGACGACTTCTTCCAGCAGCGGCGCCGCTTCATCCATCACGACCTCCAGCGTGTCTTTATCCCCGGGGTCTACCTGAAGGGAAGTAAGGCCGACATAAGTGAAAATGAGGCCGCCGCTGAGGCTGTCCGGCCATTCCAGTTGGAACTGCCCGTCGAGATCGGTGACGGTACCCAGGTTGGTCCCTTCCAGGAGGACGTTCACCCCGATCAGGGGGTCGCCGTTCTCATCCAGGACGGCGCCGCTGACCCGGCGCATCGAAGGAGCGGCAGGCTGGCTTCTGGCGGCGGCAGAAGGCGCTGCGATGCGGGCCCTGCCGGCGGCGTCCTCCATCTGCGCTTCTTCGGCCGCCATTTTCTCCTTTTTATCGAATTTGTAAACGGCTAATTCATCGGCGGCGGGGGGCAGTTCCCGGGCCTGCGCCGGAGCGGCGAGGGGTTCTGCCTGAGCGATATGCAGGGGCTCGGTAGGAGGCAACGGGCGGGGTTTTTCCTGCGCTTCTGTTTTTTTCTGTCGTTTGGGCAGCGGTTTGCTTTCCGGTTCATCGGCAGCCTCTTGAGTGCGCTGTCGTTCGGAAGGCGGCTGTAACTCCGCGCTTTCAGGGGCCGTTTCCGCCCCCGGAGAAGGCGCATCCGCTACTTCCGGTTCCGGCGCCGCTTTTTCCATCCGTTCTTCAACTGTGTCCTGCTTCTCTATAGCGAGGGCGGAGGTGTCCGCCAGCCCTCCCTGGTTGACGTACCAGAAACCCGCCGCCATCAATGCCACAGCGACAACAGCCGCCGCCACTCTCGGCAGGTAGAATAGCATTCCTCTCCTTTCCCGCCGCCGCTCGCGCAGGCGCGCCTTCAGCTTTTCCACCCGCTCGGCATGCCGCCCTTCCGGATGCCTGCGGTACCCTTCCAGCGCCTCCGCCAGGAACGGGTCTTCCTTCGCCAGCTGGTCCAACTGCCGTTCTTCCTCCTGCCGGGTGTCGCCCTGCACCCAGCGCCGCAGGAGTTCCAGAGGGTTATATGTCGGTTGTTGGTTCACGGTTGTGGGCTATGTTTGATTGTTATATTGTTTGATTGTTATATTGTTGTCATTTGGGCGCCCTCACTCTTACACTTTTACACTCTTGCACTTTTACACATTTACACAAAAACACCTACACCCCCTTATCCACCTTCTTCCCCAAACAGATCCTCAGGTTGCGGCGGCCGTTCTGGATGTAGGATCGTACGCGCCCCAGGTCTTCCTGCCGGAATTCGGCGATCTCCTTGTAGGAGTGCCCCTCAAGATAGAACGCCTGAATGCACAGCCGTTGTTCTTCCGGCAGCTGTTCCATACAATCGTGAAGGCCTTTCAGCTGGCCGTTGTCTTCATCAATTTCAATATCAATAGTATGATGCCGGCCGTCTACCGATTGCATAAGGCCGGGCTCGAAACTTTCTTCCCGTTTTCTTCCGGCTTTGCGCAGTTGCATCAGGCAGTGGTTCTTAGTCAGTACATGCAACCAGCTTTTAAAGTTATGCACCTCGTGTTCCCGCGCTTTGGTGACGAGCTGTTCGAATACCGCCATGGCGGCGTCTTCGGCCTCCTGCTCGTCGCGGCAGTACTTCAGGCAAACGCCGTATACCAGCTCCGCATAGCGCTCAAAGAGCCGCCCCAGCCAGGCCAGTTCGCCACTGGACCGGTAGCGGGCGAGCAGTTCTGCGTCAGACAGCTCGCTGGGGCGTCGGTTGAAAAAGCGGAGCACTATGTTGAAAACTATTTATTGTTCGATATAAAAGTAGGAGGTAAGGGCCAGTATAGCAAGTGAGGATGCAAATTGATGGTAAAGTGGCGCGTGGAAGGCAGAGGAAACCACTTACCCACTCTTGTTGTTTTTCCTTAAAACCATTAACTTGAGGTTCATGACGAGCCCATCGGAGACAGTACTGGATATTTATCGCTGGACGGTTGAAGATTATCACCGTCTGGGAAAGGCTGGAATACTCGACGAGGATTCCCGGGTAGAATTATTGAACGGCCAAATTGTAAAAATGAGCCCTACTGGCAATCTTCACGCAGGTTGTGTAGACCGGTTGGGGGATTTATTTCGGGAACTCCTAGGTAAATCAGCCATCATCCGCGTGCAAAACCCGGTTATTTTAAATCTCAACTCCGAACCGGAACCCGATCTCTCCATATTGAAACGCAAAAATAACTTCTACACCGACGGCCACCCCCGCCCGGAGGATATTCTGCTTATTGTCGAAGTAGCCGACACCACGCTGGAAAAGGACCGCACTACCAAGAAAAAACTCTATGCCGCCGCCGGCATCACCGAATACTGGATCATCAACCTTCCGGACCGGCAGGTGGAACAATATCTCGATCCCTTCGGGGAGGATTATCGACTGGTACACATCTGTAAATCCGGGCAGGCTGTCGAAAGTACTTTGCTGGGAAGCGTACCGGTGGATAATATCCAGCCTTAGCCGGATTTGGCAAATGATCACCAAATAGGCACAAAACCCTTCGGCCGGCGGAGACTCCGGTATGATGGAATCCCGCCTGCCCTCGCCGCGCCTGTTGTCGCAACCGGATAAAATAACGAAGAAATATTGCCCCCTTTTATGTAATTCCCTTCTCTTCCCGCATCATACCCGTAAAAACCACCATCATGAAACATTTTCTTTTCCTTTTCAGCTTCGCGGCATTGCTCGCCGCCACCCAGAGCAGCTATACCACACCGGAGCCCTACACCGTCACCGGCATCGTAGTGGATAAAGACTCCGGCCAGCCCCTGATCGGCGCCAACATCCTGGAGAAAGGCACGACGAACGGCACGGTCACGGATCTTGACGGCAGGTTCGAACTGGAACTACAGCGCAAATGCGCCACCCTGGAGATCTCCTATACCGGCTATACAATGCAAGAGGCCAGGAAAGCCTGCGCCGGCGATGACCTGCGGATAGAGATGGGGCCCGGGCAAGCATTGGAAGAAGTAGTCGTCATCGGATATGAAAAAGAGGCGATGCAAAAACGGCGCATATCCGGCAGGGTAGCGGCGGATATGGCCGCCCCCGCCCCGGCCGTGTACGGCATCGTACCCAATAACTACAGCGGTGATGTTCCCGACAACTGGAACACCGAGGACTACAGCGTCATCAACGAAAACCGCTTCTACGAGGCCACCAAAGAGCCGCTTTCCACCTTCTCCATCGACGTGGACGCCGCCTCCTACAGCAACATCCGGCGCTTCCTGAAGAACGGCCAGCAGCCGCCCAAAGACGCCATCCGCATCGAGGAGATGGTCAACTATTTCAACTACGAATATCCAGAACCCACCGGCGAACCCCCCTTCGAGGTGATCACCGAGATCTCCGAGTGCCCCTGGCAGCCGGAGCACCGCCTCGTGCACATCGGCCTGCAGGGCAAGCACATCCCCATGGATGAGTTGCCGGCTTCCAACCTGGTCTTCCTCATCGACGTATCCGGCAGCATGAGCGCCGCCAACAAGCTGCCGCTGCTGCAGTCGTCCTTCAAGCTATTGACAGACCAGCTCCGCGAAGAGGACAAGGTGGCCATCGTCGTCTACGCCGGCGCAGCCGGCCTGGTGCTTGAACCCACCTCCGGCGATAATAAGCAAAAGATCAAGGACGCCATCGGCAAGCTGCAGGCGGGCGGCTCTACAGCGGGCGGCGCCGGCATACAGCTGGCCTATAAAGTAGCCCGGGAGAACTTTGCCAAGGGCGGCAACAACCGCGTCATTCTGGCCACCGACGGCGATTTCAACGTAGGCGCCAGCTCCGATGCCGAAATGGTGCGCCTCATCGAGAAGGAGCGGGAGAGCGGCGTCTTCCTGACCGTCCTGGGCTTCGGCATGGGCAACTACAAGGACAACAAGATGCAGCAGCTGGCTGACAAGGGCAACGGCAACCACGCCTACATCGACGACATCAGCGAGGCCAAGAAGGTGCTGGTCTCCGAATTCGGCGGCACTGTCTTCACCATCGCCAAGGATGTCAAGCTGCAGATCGAGTTCAACCCCGCCAAAGTCAAAGGCTACCGCCTCATCGGCTACGAGAACCGCGTCCTCGATAACGAAGACTTCAACGACGACAAGAAGGATGCCGGCGAGCTCGGCTCCGGCCACACCGTGACGGCAATGTACGAGATCATCCCCGTGGGCGTGGAAAGCCCCCACCTGGCCGGCGTGGATGAGCTTAAGTATCAGGAAACCAAAATCACCAGAGACGCCGCCAGATCGAAAGAGCTGTGTACCATCAAGCTGCGGTACAAGCAGCCCGATGGCGTAGACAGCCGGCTGATCGGCCATCCGGTGCTGGACAAAGGCACGGAACTGAACAAATCGAGTGATAACTTCCGCTGGGCGGCCGCCGTGGCCGAATTCGGCCTGCTGCTGCGCGACTCCGAGTTCAAGGGCAACGCCACCTACGCCCACGCCAAAAAACTGGCGGAAGGCGCCAAGGGTAAGGACCCGAACGGCTACCGCCGCGAGCTGATCGACATGATCGATACCATGAAGAGCCTGGCGGACCCGGAGGTGGCGGGGAAAGAGTAGGGGTTGTTAAAAAAGTACAGTTAGGCAGGATTGACAAGATTTTCAGGATATGTACCCCCCTGTGGCGCAAGCCACTACATCTTGTAAATCCTGTTAATCCTGTCTACTTTTGACCTTTTTTAACAACCCCGGGCGGTGTACGGTGGAGAGTGTACGAAGCGTACGGCGCCCGGCTCTCATGACGGCCCCCGATAAAAGCTGGAACCATCCGGTGGTAAAAACAGAAATGTTTATATTTAAACGGGCTACCATTCTAAGGTTGGGCAGCCCCGTACATCGTACATTCCTAAGGGCTGCCATAGGCTCGTACACCGTACACGTCCCCGGGGCCTTCTGTCCAACCTTAGACGGATGGCCTTTAAACGTGAGATCTTCCGGGTTTTCAGGGTCTGGAAGGTCTTTTTTGCTATCAATGGTGTCCGGCCTTAGGCCGGTAGCTGTCTTTTTTCATCCGACAAAAAGTATATCATGAAAAACTTTGTTTACACCAGCCTGTTCCTTCTCATCTTTTCCACTGCCGCCACCGCCCAGCTCCAGCAGGGCAGCCTTTTCCTCAGCGGCCGCATCAGCGTGCAGGCCGTCAACCAGGACGGCGGGTTGATACTCAGCACGACTCCGTTTTTGAATACCACCCAGAATGTTACGGCCACCAGCGTGGAAGTGGCGCCCAGCCTGGGTTTCCTCTTTGCGGGCAACCTGGCGGGAGGGTTGGAACTGGGGTATTCCTTCAGCTCCACTACCCTCGAGCAGCCGCCCACCTCCAGCTTTTTCCCGCGCACCCAGGAAAGCCGCCTGTGGATATTTTCCGTTCGCCCTTTTATGCGGTATTACAGGGGGTTGGGCGAAAAGGCGGGCTTTCAGCTCGATATTTACGGCGGTATAGGCTTCGGGAAAAGCATTGCCGACCGCCTGGCCATAACGACGGTGGAGGAAGTGACGGAAGACATCTCCTCCTTCGAGCTCGGCCTGAGCCCGGGGCTCTATTATTTCCTGAGCCCGCGTTTTATGATCGACGCCTCCATCGGCGGTATCGGCTATGAATCGAACAAGGCAACGCCGGACGTACCCGGAGCCGTCAGCCGCCGGAGCAGCCGGTTTTCTACTTTTCTGGACAGCGGCCTCGGGCTGAGGTTGGGTGTGAATTTTTTCTTTCATCCGGGGGGAAGGTAAATTACTTAGGAGGGGTTGTGCAAAAAGGCATAGTACACTGCTACCACAGGCAGCCAGGGATCCGTTAGGATAAATTAAGATTTTCTAGGATCGTAACACTGAGGATGCAAGATCCTAATGAATCATAACTGATCTTAATAAATCAGTGTACTATCCACCCACGGGGCTTTTTTAACAACCCCTAATGAGCGTGCCGCGCCGCCCGAGTAACTAAAAACTACCCATTATAGACAACCTTCCAAACCTTGCCCTTTACCGAGTCGGCAATATACAGCGCCCCGTCGGGCCCGATGGCCACTCCGGTAGGCCGGTGTTCGGCTTCGCGGGGGGAAGCGATTTCCTCCTCGCCGGCGATGTTGTCGGCGAAGATCTCCCAATCGCCGGTGGGCATGCCATCCTTCATCGGTACGAAGGCGACGAAGTACCCCTTCTGGGGCAGCGGCGCCCGGTTCCATGAACCATGGAAGGCGATGAAGGCGCCGTTGTGGTACTTTTCCGGGTAGGCGTTGGCGGTGTAGAAGAGGAGGTCATTGGGAGCGATGTGGCCGGGGAAGGCCAGGATGGGGCTTTTTACGTCGGCGCACCGCCCCTGCGTTTCGGTATCGCCTCCGTATTCCGGGGCCAGCACCTTTTTGTCTTTGCGCTGGTCGTAATAGCAATACGGCCATCCGAAATCATCCCCTTCGTTGATGCGGACGAATTCCTCGGCCGGCAGTTCGGCGTTGTCCTGCTCGCTGTACATTTCGGGATAGAGGTAATTCAGCTGGTCGCGCCCGTGTTGCACGGCGTAGAGGTTGTTGACGATGGGGTTCCACTCCAGGGCTACACAATTGCGCAGGCCGGTGGCGTATCTCTTTCCATTATCCTTCTGGGTTTGGCCCGGCGTATTGGCGTCAAACTGCCAGATGCCGGCCTGCCATTCCAGTTGCGGGCAGGGGTCCATACCGGTAGAACCCTTGGTGCGCGCTTGTTTCATACAAGCATTGGAGGGGCCGCCGACATTGACATACAGGTGGCCCGCATTGTCGAAAGTGATGGTTTTCGCTTCATGGGAACTCTGGTTAGGAAACCCTCCGGCGATCAGGGTGCGGGCGGCTTCATCGGGAACCAGGTTTTTCCCTTCCGGCAAGGGGTAGCGATACACTTCCCGGTCGGAAGAGCAGTAAAGAAAGCCGTTGTGGATGGCGATCCCCGTCCCGGTATGGCTGCCGAAGTACTCGATGCGGTCGGCGCGGCCGTCGCCGTCTTCATCGCGCAGGGCGGCCAGGCCCTTGCCGTTCTGCTCATTGCTCAGCTGGATGTAGATGTCGCCATTGTCCCGTACGGCGATGTGGCGCGCCCGGCCGACGCTATCGGCAACGACGATGGCGCTGAAGCCGTCGGGCAGTTCGATGCTGGGGTCTTCCCACTGGGAGCTGGGTTTGGAGCCGGCGGCAGTTTCGCCGCCCGCTTCGCCGGAGGAGTTATTGCACCCGAAAGCCATAAGGGCCAGGGCGAGAAGAAGAAGGTGTGGGTACGTCTGCATAGTTTAAAGTTTGGTTATACTCCCAAAACAAAAAAGAGCCCCGCGTGTTGCAGGGGCTGTGCGTTTTCGCTTGCGGGAGAACTCGCGTCTTTTTTGTTAAAGAGGAAAGTTTTTTGGAAAGGCGCTCACTGTAATTAACGATCAACAGGTAGCTTTGGGTAGGCAAATGTTAAAGTTTGGCGCCTGGATTCCGCTTTCTTATCCCAAAATCATATAATTGAGGCAGAAACAACAGCATGAGTTACTTCAATGATAAAGGCCACCTCACCGGCGAAGCGTTGGCGCTCTATGGCGAAGCCTTGAAACGGCATGAGGTGGATCAACTGCCGGAGCCGCTGCGCGAGCACCTGGAAGCCTGTCCGCAATGCCAGGAGCAGGCCATGGCCCTCTACGCCCTGGCCGCCGGCCAGAACAACAGCGAACTGGGGCCGCGCCCCACCTCCGGCCGCAGAGGAGGCGGCGCTACCGCTTCCACCCTGAAAATGTGGTTCCGCCCTCTGCTGCTCCTGATGATGGCTGTGCTGGCCCTATTCCTTTTCCGGCAGCAACAGCGCGAACCAAAGCAAAGCCGAGCAAAAGAAACGCCGGCTACCGCACCTGCCGTGGAAACGGATAGCCTGGACATGGAGGCTCCGCCGAACCCTCCGCAGACGAAAGAGGAAGGCGGACTGACGGAGTAAATCGAAAATCAAACAGCTTCTGAAAAAGAAAAAATTCTGGTATGAGATACCCCCTTCTATTTCTTCCTCTTTTCATCGTTGCGGTTGCCGGCGCCCAACCCGGCGAAATGCTGGAGAAGGCCGAGGTGCTCTCGGCTGCCGGCCGCTATCAGGCATCCAACGCTGTGCTGGACGAGTTCATCGCCACCTATTCCACCCGTATGTACGACCAGGGAGAGGCCCTGTTCCTGAGGAGCTACAACCACCTCCAACTGGGTAACGTGGAGGCTGCCCTTTCCGACAACACCGCTTCCCTGGAACTCCGGCAGCAGTTCATTCCCGAAGATGCCGCCAAAAATTACATGCACTACGGCGCCATCTATCTTTTGCAGGGGCAATACGAACGGGCCCTGGATAACCTTTTTCGTTCCGAGGAATTCCCCCTCATCGACGACCCGCAGGCCGCCGCCCGCATTAAGGGATATATCGGCAATGTTTTTACGGAGCTGAAACAATACGAGCGGGCCCGAAAATACTACGATCAATCGCTGGACATCCTCCTGATCGAGGAGGGAGAGGCGGCGCCGGATGTGTCTGCCAATTACTACCACATCGGCCGCACCTTATTGCTGGAAGGAAAGGCGGGGTTGGCCAGGGAATGGTTTGAAAAAGCCCTGGCTGTGGAAAAGGAACTGGAAGGGGGCGCGGTGCGCAAGGGGCAGCTCTATAACGCCCTGGGAAAGGCCGAAGAAAAGGAAGGCCGGCTGCAGGAGGCTGAAGAATATTTCCGGTTGGCGGCGCAGGTATACCGCGACCAGTTTGGGAAGGATCACCGCGGACTGGCTCGCAGCCTGATCAACCTGGCGGAGCTGGAACTCATAAAAGGGAATACGGACGGCGCCAGGAACAACGTTCAGGAAGCCCTCCGCCAGCTTTGCCCGGGCTTTGCCGGCCGTAGCTTTGCCGACAACCCGGACGAAGGCGCCCTGTCCCTCAGCCGGCCCCTCCTGGCCCGGGCCCTGGAAGTCAAGGCGGCCATTGCCCTGGATGCGTATGAAGAACAACCGCAGGAAGAACTCCTGGAACAGGCGCTGGCTGCCAGCCGCCGCGCCGCCGGCGCCCTGGAAGAGGAAGTGGCCCTGTCCGGCGGGGAAGCGGGCCGCCTGCGCCTCCTGGAAGAGTATACCGCCACCTACGAGGCGGGAATAACCGCCGCCTACCAACTGTACCGGGCTACCGGCAACCTCGCCTACGCCGAACAGGCATTCCAACTATCGGAACGCGCCAAAACCCTGCCGCTTCGCCTCAACCGCGTCAGCCGGGAAGGGCTGCATGGGCTGAGTGGTGAGTTGCAGGAGAAAGAAGCCCGCCTCCGCTATGCCCTGAAAGCCGCCGAAGTGGCCTACGCGCTCCACCCCGGCGAGCCTGAACAACAGCAGGAGCTGGCCCTTCAACGGCAGGCTTACCTCAAGCTTGTGGAAGATATCCGCTCCTCCAGCCCGGAATACTACCGGCAACGGTTTGCCGTTGCGCCCCTCACGCCCCGGCAGCTGCAGGAAAAACTCGGGGAAAAACAGGCGCTGCTCAGCTATTTCCTGGGCGAAAGCCATTATTTTATCTTTGCCTTGTCGGCTGATGATTTCCGGGCCCTCCGGCTGGAAAATGAGCCGTCCGGAAATGCAGCGGCAGGCCGGGAAGGGGCCGTCAGCTCCGATCTCCGGAAGGGCGCCGGCAGTAATGCCAAAATAGAGGCGCCGCAGAAGCCGCCCGCCCTGAACGATGCTGTCGATGGCTTTCTTGCCGCCATACGAAAGGCCGGCAGCCAGCCCTTTGCTTTTTACAGCTATACCCTCTACCGCCAGCTCCTCCTTCCAGTGAAAGAAATTTTGGATAAGAAAGATGAACTGATCATCATTCCTCACGGGCGGCTCAGTTATATTCCCTTTGAGGCCCTGATCACCGCCGAGGCCGATAAGCCGGAGAAGGGCAAATATCAGAAATACGATTACCTCATCGAGCGCTTTGCCGTGTCGTACCATCACTCTGCCACCCTTTTCGGGCAGCCGCCGGCCACCCGCTCTTACGGCGAAGGCCTGTTGGGCGTTGCCCCCGTTTTTGACGATAAGGCGGATAACGGCGCCGTGGGGAGCGGCAACGCCTTCGTTTTCGATACCACCTACCAGCAGAGCGCCAGCCTGCGCGCCGCCGTTCCCGACGGACGGCGCTTTGCGCCGCTGCCGTTTTCCGAAACCGAAATGACCGGCATTCTGGAACAGTTCGGCAAGGGCGGCCGCCCGACGGCAGCCCTGCTGCGGGCGGAGGCTACAGAAGCGGCCTTCAAAGAACAGGCAGGGCAATATCGCTACCTTCACCTGGCCACCCACAGTTTCCTGAACGAGGCCAACCCCGCCTTGTCCGGCACCGCCTTTGCTCAGCCGGATGCCGCCGCCGCTGAAGACGGCATCCTCTTCGGCGCCGAGGCCGCCGCCCTGAAACTGAACGCCGAACTGGTGGTGCTCAGCAGTTGCGAGAGCGGCATCGGCCCCCTCTCGGAAGGCGAAGGCCTCCTCTCCCTGAGCTGTTCCTTCCTCGACGCCGGCGTTCCCGCCGTCATCGCCTCCCTGTGGAAGGCCAATGGCCCCTTTACGGCCGAAATGATGGGCCATTTCTACCTGGAACTGCTAAAAGGGGACAGCCCCCCGGCCGCCCTTCGCCAGGCCAAACTGAAGCTGATACGGAAAAAGGACACCGCCGCCCCCGGAATGTGGAGCGCCCCCATCCTCCTGGGGCGATCGTCTAGCGCCGCAGATTGAAAACTTATATTGTAAACTAACTGGAGCGCGGGCCTCCAGGCCCGCTGAATCGATCATATTCGCGGACTTGGAAGTCCGCGCTCCGGTCCAAAAATATAGAACTTTAACCTGCGGCATTGACCTGATCGCACCCCCAGAAAAACCTGCCAGGATGATATTCGTAGGGCAATACCAGGCCTCTTTGTGTCGCGGCCATCCCTGGCCGCACGCCGTAACGCAACGCCTCCTTCTAACCAGGCATAAAACGCACCATGAGAATCAGGCGCGCCCGAAACAAACCCCAGCCCCTT
>JAGFJE010000565.1 GCA_024103175.1 Phaeodactylibacter sp. | reverse complement strand
TGCCGGTAAAGTTTTTTTTACTTTCGTCCGCAGCCTGATCGGCGGCTTTGCCGCCGCGCTGGGGATGGCTGCGCTGAAGGGTAGGGGGTAGGGGGAAGGAATGAAGGAATGAAGGAATGAAGGAATGAAGGAATGAAGGAATGAAGGAATGAGTGCGCCTATTCATTCCTTCATTCCTTCATTCCATCAATCATTTTTTAGTATGGATATTTCGATTGTCATACCGCTGTTCAACGAAGAAGAATCGCTGCCGGAGCTGGAGGCCTGGATCCGAAAGGTGATGGAGAAGGAGGGGTATTCCTATGAGGTCATCATGGTGGATGATGGCAGCCGGGACCGTTCCTGGCATATCATCGGGCAGCTGGCGGAACAGAACCCTCATGTACGAGGCATAAAATTTCAGCGCAACTACGGGAAGGCCGCCGCGCTCAATACCGGTTTCCACGCCGCCCGGGGCAGGGTAGTGGCCACCATGGATGCCGACCTGCAGGACAGCCCCGAGGAATTGCCCGGGCTCTATCGCATGATCGTCGATGAGGGATATGACATGGTATCCGGCTGGAAGAAAAAACGCAAGGACCCCCTGTTCTCCAAAAACATACCCAGTAAATTTTTCAACTGGACCGCCCGCCGCATGACGGGAATACAACTCCACGATTTCAACTGCGGCCTGAAAGCCTATAACCGGGACGTAGTAAAAAGCATCGAAGTGTACGGGGAAATGCACCGCTACATTCCCGTTCTGGCAAAATGGGCCGGCTTCGATAAGATCGGCGAAAAAGTGGTGGCCCACCAGGAAAGAAAATACGGCGTCACCAAATTCGGCATCGAACGCTTCATCCGCGGGCCGCTCGACCTGATGTCGGTGATCTTCATCTCCCGGTTCAGCAAACGGCCCATGCACTTCTTCGGAGCGCTCGGCACCCTGATCTTTACCCTTGGCTTTTTCGCCGCCATTTACATCGGTATCAACAAATTGTACCGCCTGCAACAAAAAATGCCCACCATCCTGGTCGCGGATAACCCCTACTTCTACATCTCCCTGACCTGCATGATCATCGGCGCCCTGCTCTTCGTCACCGGCTTCCTCGCCGAGCTGGTCTCCCGTAATGCACCGGACCGGAACCAGTACCTGGTCGAGGAAAGGATTGAAGGAGGGAAGGAGGGAGGGAGGGGATGAAGGAATGAAGGAATGAAGGAATGAAGGAAGGAGGGAATGAAGGAATGAAGGAATGAAGGAATGAAGGAATGAGGGAATGAAGGAATGAAGGAATGAAGGAATGAATAGGGCAATCGTTGAGCCTTCATTCAACCACTCATTCCTTCGTTCCTTCATTCCTTTTCACCTCTGATACAACTCCGTTCCCGCCTGCTCATACTTATCTCCCTTCCGCCACTGCGGCCGGCTGTCGGCGTCGGCGATGAGGCGGGCCGTGCGGGCGAAGGCCTGGCAGAATTTGTGCAGGTAATCGTAATCGATGGTATCGGGGTTGTCGGTGACCTGGTGGTAGTACTTGCTGATCTCCTCATCGAAGCCGGTGGTGCCGGGGGTGAACTGGATGGCGGGCACCCCTTTGCTGGCGAAGGAAACATTATCGGAGCGGTCGTACAGGTTTTGCTCGGGAGCGGGGTTGGGGAATACGTCCAGCCCGAAGATATTGACGCCGGCTTCCACGAGGGCGTCCGTACCGGTGCGCCCGAATCCCACCACGGAAACGTAGGAGACGTCGTTATACCCGGCGCCGTCGCTATTCAGGTTGAAGATGGTTTTGTTTAGCGGAATGAGCGGGTGTTCGGAATAGTACTTACTGCCGAGCAGCCCCCGCTCTTCCCCGGTAACGGCCAGGACGATGACGGAGCGCCGGGGGCGGTCTTTGGAAAGGGCTTTGGCGGCGCTGATCAGGGCGGTGGTTCCCATGCCGTTGTCGCGCGCTCCGTTGAATATGCTGTCCTGGGCCGTGAACATGCCGCCGCCGTTCTTACCCGTGCCGACATGGTCGTAATGAGCGGTAAGCAGCACGTATTCGTCTTTAAGTTTGGGGTCGGCGCCTTCAATGATGCCAATGACATTCTGCGAACCGGCGGTACGGCGGGAGAAGCCTTTGCTCATCAGCTCCGCCTTTACTTTTTTCCCCTCCTTCAGGCGTTCCATATTTCCATCTTTCTCTTCCTGCATCCAGCCGTACACAATATCGGGCGAGGGGCCTTCCGGGCTGTCTTCATCGGCGAAGTTGAGGTTTTCCTTGTCAAAGAAGGAGCGGAAAAAAGCCCAGGGAAACTGCAGGCGGTAAAGCTCGATGAGGGCGGCGGCGCCCTTTTCCTGAGCCAGTTTTCGTTTTTTCTTCATGGAATTGAAAACAGACATGGGGTCCTGGCCGTCGGGCATGCCGGGCAAGGCCAGGAGGACCTTGCCTTTTACATCCAGGCCCTGGTAGTCGTCATGGCCGGTTTCTGCATCCACCCAGCCGAAGTTGACGAAAACGGCTTCCGTTTTCAGGTTTTCGGCATTGCCGGTGAGGATGAGCAGGTTGTCGCCTTGCTGGTAAGTGGTTTTGTTGAGGGTGAGGAAAGCTGCCGATGGAGGAGTGACCGCCTCGAAGCGGATCGGCTGGAAGTACCCGTCCAGGCCCGGGGCTGTTTTGAGCCCGTAGGCCTCGAACTGGGCGGCGATATACCGGGCGGCAATGTCGTTGCCGGGTTCGGTAGTCCGGCGCCCCTGGAGTTCGTCAGAGGCTAGAAAACGGAGGTGGGCCTCGGTTTCCGACTTTTCGAGCTGGAATTCAGCGGGCATCCCACCCTCCTGGGAAAAGGAGAATAAAGGGAAAATGGCAAGGGCTATAAAGCAAATTCTTTTCATCTTGATCTGTGGTTTGAATTTTGCCCAAAATAGCGATATAGGCAGAAAAATCAAGGGGCGTTTCTACATAATAAGCAAAGTGATTGGCCATTCGCCTTCCGGGCGCGGCCAACAAGAAATGCTTTATTTTTGAAAAACTGCCTAAAACGCTTTATTTTTGGATGGATTGTGCCCCGCCTTTTCCGTTTTGCCACAACTGGGAACAAACGCTTGAGGGTGACGGGGAGGCTTTTGTATTTCAACCTGGATAAATGAAGCGGCTTTACTTGCTCCTGGCGCTTACCCTGGCTGCAGTCTATATTCATGCTCAGCGCATGCTGGAGCAGCCGGTTTCGGTCAGTGGGAAAGGCCTCCTCCTGGAAGAAGCCCTCTATCGCCTGTCGGACCTGGAAGGCGTGAACCTTTCCTTCAGCAATGACATCCTCCCGCTTCGCCGGATGGACGTGGACATCCGGGATCAAAGCCTGGCCCGGGCTTTGGATATTTTATTTCGGGAAACAGCCCTGGAATACCGTCAGATAGGGCCACAGGTAGTTATTTATTTATCTGCCAACCATTCTTTTACCATCAGCGGTTTTCTCCGGGACGCCAAAACGGGCGAACGGCTGATCAGCGCCAGTATCCAGGAAGGGCATACCGGCAGAGGCGCCGTTTCCAATGAATATGGTTTTTACTCCCTGACCTTGCCTGCCGGGGAGGCGAGCTTGTATTATTCTTACCTGGGGTACAGCCCGCAGGCCCGCCAATTATTGCTGCAGGAAGACAAAGAACTGGATATTTACCTCCGCCCCTCGCTGACCCTCGAACCGGTGGAGGTCATCGGCCAGCGCCTGGCCCCCGGCCGTGGGGAGATATCTTCCGCCGCCGGCCATGAACTGAATGTTCAGCAGATAGAACGCCTTCCGGCACTGGCCGGAGAGCCGGATATCATACGGATCGCACATTTGCTGCCGGGGGTTCAGACCGGTACCGACGGTGTGGGAGGCCTGCACGTCCGGGGCGGCAACAACGGGCAGAACCTGATCATGATCGACGGGGTTCCGGTTTACAACATATCTCATGCCGCCGGCATTTTTTCCGTTTTCAATACCAGCGCCATAAGCTCGGCCCGCCTGATCAAAGGGGGTTTTCCGGCGCGCTACGGTGGCCGGCTTTCTTCCGTGCTGGATATCCGCACCCGGGAAGGCAACCGCAATTCCTTTGGGGCCAGGGGCGATGTGGGCCTGCTTTCGGGCCGCTTGTCGGCCGAAGGGCCCATTGTGCGGGAAAAGAGCAGTTTTTTCGTTTCCGGCCGCTGGTCCTTCATCGACTGGTATCTCCAGCCCCTGACCCGGAGCCTCAAGGCCGAAAAAGGGGAAGATGGGTTTGTGGGGTATCGCTTCCACGACCTGAACGCCAAGGCTAATTATTCCCTGTCAAAAAAAGACCATCTTTACCTGAGTTATTATTCCGGCTCGGATCACTATTCCAACAGCGGCAGTTCTTCGGATACCCTTCAGGCGCAACCTGGAAATTCTCCGGGGCCTGCCTTTTTTGCTTTTGAAAAGAACTATTCCGACCGCATCCGCTGGGGGAACACGGTGGGCTCCCTGCGCTGGAACCATTTGTTCGGCGACAAGCTCTTTGCCAACCTGGCGGCAACCTACAGCAGCCTGGACGTCAATATCAATTATTATGCTGCGGATTCGCTGGTCGCCCTGGCCGGGCAGAATACGGTAAGCCGCCTGTTCGATATCGGGGACTATTCCAGCAACATCACCGACCTGGGCCTGCGCCTGGACTTCGACTTCATCCCCAATTCCAACCATTACATTCGCTTCGGAGCAGCCCTTACGCGCCACGCTTTCCTGCCCGGAGTATTTGCCTATGACGTTATCGAGAAATCGGGGAACAGCAATGTTCTCCCGGAAAGCCCCGAAGGCCGGGATGCGGTTTCGGCCCTGGAATATTCGGCGTACATTGAAGACGAAGCCCGCCTGGGCCGCCGGCTGGTGTTGAACCTTGGGGTACACCTTGCCGCCTTTCAGGTGCGGCAAAAAGCCTACTTTTCTCCTCAGCCCCGCCTTTCCTTGTCCTGGCAGGCCCGGGAAGATTGGAAACTGGAAGGCTACCTCAGCCGCATGCAGCAGTTCGTCCACCTGCTTTCCAATTCCGCCCTGGGCCTTCCCACCGAGGTCTGGGTGCCGTCAACGGAGAACGTGGCGCCGCAGGAAGGCTGGCAAACCGGCTTCTCTTCTATCTGGAGCCTGAAAAAAGGCTGGGAGCTGAGCCTGGAGGCTTATGCCAAGGACATGAGCCAGCTGCTGTCCTACTCCGAAGGGGCGCTGTTCCTCAATGACTGGGAAGCTAACGTGACGGCAGGAAGGGGCCGGGCTTACGGCCTGGAAGGGATGCTGAGCAAACGGCTGGGAAAAACGAGGGGCTGGGTAGCGTACAGCCTGGCCTACGCCGACCGGCAGTATGCGTTCATCAATAACGGGCGGGCCTATCCTTATAAATACGACCGGCGGCACGATTTTAAGGTGGCCTTCAGCCACCGTATTCAAGACTGGGTGGAAGTCTCCGCTAATTGGGCCTTTTCTTCCGGTTTTGCCTTTACCCTGCCCGCAGAACAGTACGGCATCGTATTCCCGGAACCGGGCGGGCCGCCCATTACCGTCATCGAATACGGCAGTAAAAATGCTTACCGGATGCCGGTTTATCACCGCCTGGACCTGGGCGCCAATTTTTATTTTCATACCGATAACGTCCGGCATACCATCCATGTGGGGGTATACAATTTCTACAACCGGCGAAACCCGTTGTACTATGACCTGCGCAATCGCTATGAAGAGGAAAACGGCCAACTCTTGCCGAAAAAAGAATTCGTGCCGGTATCTATTATTCCCATGCTGCCCTCTCTGAACTATTCCCTAAAATTTTAATTGTATATTTGTATAAATTTCCCTATTCTTTTTCTCCCTGAAGACAGGCGGGAAAATCGCCGGGGTTCTTTTCCAGGAAAAGAGAATAGCATTTGGTTTTCAGGCCCTCATGAAAAATGAGATATGTCTCGGCAACTTTTACATATCGTTTACCTCTCCCTGCTCCTGGCCATCTCCGGATGCCAGCAGCCTCCATCATTCAGCCTGGAAACTCCGGACACCAAACTGGTGGTCGTCAGCAACTTCACCCAAGATAAGGCCGTACAGGTCTTTGTCTCCAGGTCCCAGTCTATTCTGGAGGAGGAACAACAGGAATATGTCCTTGACGCCAGGGTGGAGATCTACGAAAATGAGTTGTTTCTGGAAACCCTCGAACTGTCCGGCAACATTCATGACCTCAATAATCCACCTTTCTATACGACGAAAAACCTGATCCCAAAGGTGAACACGACCTATACCATTCAGGTGGAAGCCTCCTGCTGTGCGCCGGTTACGGCCAAAAGCCGGATACCCAATTCTATAAGCTTTTCCTCAGCCAGTATTTCCGATTTTACGCTGGAAGAAGGCCCGGATGCGGAAGAACTTGAAGCCGCCTACCTGGTAAGGCTGTCTTTTGAAGACCCCAGCGAAGAGAAGAACTACTATCACATCAGCCTGTTTCAACAGATCCACCGATACTCGCTTATTGAGGGGGATACGGTGATCACCAGCAGTTACCTCAAGTCGCTGGTATTCGACCCGGGGTATAATGAAAACGGAAGAATTGCGCACGTCAACGGAGGCTTGCTGGTGGAAGACAACCAAATGAACAACGGAAAAGAAATCAACTTCGAGCTTCCGCTGAACATCAGGTTGAAAAAAGATGAAGAACTGCTGGGCAAGCTCTTCCTGGAACTGCGGTCGGTCACGGAAGAATACTACCGCTATTTCTCCGGCCTGAGCCGCCAACTGCAATCCTCGGATTCTCCTTTTACCGAGCCGGTGATCATCTATGACAATATCGACGGCGGCTTGGGTGTCTTTGCCGGATACAATTTCACCCTGGACTCCCTCCACCTGCAGCAGTGACCCGGAAAACACCTCTGATCCGGGCCCTAAAATGAACCTCGCCTGAAAAAAACATTTTTTAGATAGGGGAAGGGGCAATGATTAGTGTCTCCTATGGTATATACGCAAAACAAAATGGGCGACACCAGCCCCGAGGGCAAATGTTTTGTAAGTGGCACAAAAGCCCTCTCTACATATCATAAAAATATAACGTTATGAATGCTGAAGCAAAAACCTCATTTATCGGCCTCTTTCCGCTCTTCGACATGCTCCCGGAGGAAGAAAAGGCCCGCCTGGCCGATATGATGGAGTTTAAAGTCAAACCCAAGTACAGTTTCATTTACATGCCCGGAGATTCTTCGGATTACATTTATTTCCTGGCCAAAGGCACCGTGAAGATCGGGACGCACTCCAGCGACGGGAAGGAAATCATCAAATCCCTGATCCACCCCACCGCTATGTTTGGCGAACTGGGGCTGATCGGTGAAAAAGAACGCACGGATTTTGCCCAGGCGCTTAAAGAAGACGTTCATCTCTATCAGTTGAAGGTGGAAGACCTCAAAAAACTGATGCGTAATAATTTCGACCTCTGCAATTACATCATGAACCTCTTTGGCGGCCGCCTCATGAAAGCCGAAAGTAAGCTGGAATCCCTGATCTTTAAGGATGCCCGCACCCGGATCATCGAGTTCATTAAAGATTCGGTAAGCAAGCGGGGCCGCAGGGTGGGCTATGAAATGTTGCTAAAACACTCCCTCACCCACCAGGATATTGCAAACATTACCTGCACCTCCCGCCAAACCGTGACCCTGGTGCTGAATGAACTGAAAAAATCTGACCTGATCTATTTCAACCGCGGCAAGATCCTGGTGCGGGATATGGCTAAACTCGAATAGGCCGGCCGCACCACTTTCTGTAAATGCAATTTGGAATCGGGGGGATGCGCAAAATGCCTCTTGGGCTGATAGTACACTGATTTATTAAGATTGATTAAGATTCGATAGGATCATCATTTCTATGTTTTACGATCCTAAAATACCTTAATTTATCCGAATAGATCAGTGTACCATATCTTACCTTATTTCACAACTCCTGGTACACCTTTCGGACAGGCGGCCCGTAATAAGACAACGGCAGAAGTAGCCCTGCACTGCCCTCATCTCCCACTTGAGTGCGGGTGCGTTTGGCCATTGCTGCTCAGCCAATATCCTTTACCTCCATACGGATGCGCCATTCCTTCGGAAAGTAATTGTTTATCCGGTTTTTAAGGCCCTTTATCCACCCCAGGCCCAGGCCCTGATGCGTCACCATCGCCCAGCCATCAGGTATTTCCTTCGTAACGAACGGCTCCTTTTTCAGGTACAGCAGCGCGGCCTCCCGTTCAAGCTCCACCCTGGGAATGTTATTTGCCGCCAGGATGCTGAGCGCCAGGGCGGGCTCGGGGACAAATCCGTTTCTTTTGAACTGCCCCAGCTCGGCGCCGGCCTGGAAACGGCTCAGGGCATGGCTGAGCTGGGCTGCCGGTTCCCGGAGTTCGCTGGGGAAGGCAATGACGTTACCGCCGGCATCCTGGAAAAATTCCAGCTGACCGGGCATATCTACCCATTGTTCCATTTCCTTTCTGAGTTTGGCGGGCAGCGGCTGATACCCCTCTGGAACCAGTGCTCTCAGCCTGGGCCCTTTGTAGAATGCCCCTCCGTTTTTCCGGAATGCCGCCAGGTAAAAACCCTCTCCTCGTACGCGGTGCGGATAGAACTGATACCCCAGGCCGGCGCTGGCGATGCCCCAGCCCGCCTTCAGGCCCAGCGGCTCCGGTTCGAGCCCGAAGGTGTCTGCCAGCCAGGCAGCATTGCCTTCATTTTCCTGCCGGTTGTACGTACAGGTGCAGAAAAGCAGAATACCGCCCGGAGCCAGCAACCTGGCCGCATCAGCCAGGATGCGCTTCTGCCTGCCGGCACAGAGCTGCACATTAGCAACCGACCACTCGCCGGTAGCTGCCGGATTTTTCCGGAACAAACCCTCTCCCGAGCAGGGCGCATCCACCAGGATGAGCCCGAAAAACCCTTCCAGCGTACCGAAATCCCGGCTGTCGTGCATACTGCTGCAGGCGTTGGGGTAGCCCCATTTGGCCAGGTTGTGCCGCAGCGATTGATACCGCGAACGGATCACCTCATTTGCCAGCACCAGGCTGTTGGGCGGCAGGCTGGACAACAGCAGGGTGCTCTTCCCCCCGGGAGCGGCGCACAGGTCCAGAACCCGCAACGGCGCCTGATGGGAAACCAACTGGCGGACAGCCTCTCCGACAAACATCGAAGAGGCTTCCTGTACGTAATAGGCGCCGGCGTGAAAAGTAGGGTCAAGCGTAAAGACAGGCCGTTTCGGAAGATAGAATCCGTCAGAATTCCATTTTACTCCGTCAAAATTTTCTCCTAATGGAAGCGCCTTATAAGGATTAATGCGAATACTCACCGGGGGAGGAGCGTTCAGCGCTTCGAGGAAAGCAGGCCACTCACCACCCAGTTGGGCCTGCATCTGTTCGGAAAAACCTTCAGGTAGCTGCATCAGAAGGGGTGAATAATTATCTTTTTAACCGAAATACCGGAATCTGTATGGACACGTACCAGGTACAGCCCGGCTGCCAGTCCGGAAACATCGATCTCTTGTCTGCCGGGCAGGGCTGTTGCAGAATATACTGTTTTGCCGGCGAGGGTGCACAGCCTCAGCCAGCTTGTGTTTGATGGCAGCTCCACCTGCAATTTGCCGGCTGCCGGGTTGGGGAATACCCGAAAGTCCGGGTTGGCGTCTTCCGGCTCATCCACAGCAGTGGCCACCAGGCTGCAAAGAGGCTGTTGTATAACGTTCAGCACCTGCCGTTCCATGAGATCATCGGCGCTGAAGAGAGAAACGAAAACGACGAGGTTTACTTTTTCCTGATCCCAGGCCCAGGGCACGAAATAGTCGTAGTGCCGGCTATAGGCCTGTCCCGGCTCGGGAATACCGGGAAATACGCCGGCCGTGCCCCAGGCGCCGTCCACAATTTCGCGGACGACATGGTGGTGGGGGTAAAAATAAATGGGCTGCCCCAGCCCGTACAACGGATGGCCCTCAACGTCGTTGAAATAATTGCTCTGGTCGAAACCAAAGCCGGCGTGGATGACGGAATCCTCGGTGATCATCAGGTTGAGCCGCAGTTCGCCGGCGGGCGGGCGCTGAGTGAAGGCGCCGGACACCTCTATGGAAAGTTCACGGGTAGACGGGTTATAAGAGCCTTCCATGCCTAGCTCTACATAAGCCGGTTCATGGAGCTGTTCCAGTATCCTGTCCTCCCAGTTCGGGGCGAGGGTAGCGATCTGATTGGCGGTGGGCCCGCTGCGGTTAACCATGCCCATGGCCGTACCCGGGACGCCGAAGCCGTCACGCCATTCCGTGCTGTAAGGGTTCGCCATCCCATCGACGGAGGAATGGTGGAAAGCCAGTATCAGCTCCGGATAGGCAGCCGCCAGTTCTTCGGCGATAAGGTGAGCGTTGGGGCAGGCGCCGCAAAATGCCGAGGTGTATTTTTCCAGCAGCACCCGCTTTTGCTGGGCATTGGATTGAAGCAGCGGCCCCGCCAGGAGACACACAATCAGTATCGTTCTTTTCATTTCAGGCAGATTTGCACGTTCTGTTTGCAAGATAAAAATATCTGCCGGAGGAAATCATTCCCTCATTCCTTCATTCCTTCATTCCTTCCTTCATTCATTCATTCCTTCCCTCATTCCTTCATTCCTTCATTCAACCCCCAGTCATATTCCTTATACTGCACACTGGCCGTTTCTTTTATTCGGGTTTCCGAATACAGGTTGAGGTAATCGATGATGCTTCCGAAATCGCCGGCATACCACTCGAAGATCTTCGAGATCTTTACGGCTTCTGGGCGGATCTCGTTGTACCGAGGGTTGTTGATGAAGCTGCGTGCCTGTTGTTCCAGGTATTCATTGAGGTTGTCGGCGGTGAAGGCGCTACTGAGCAGGGGAGGGCAGGAGCGGGCGGCGCAGTTGACGGCGAAGTGGATACGGGGCTCCTGGAACTGAGGCCGGATGATATCATTTTCAATATTGTTAAGCGAGTAGCTTTTGTCTCCCAGTTTGATCCATTTCACGTCCCAGGGCTTACCGCCGTGTATCTTCGTGATGCTGGAAACGGGGTAATGATCAAGGATCAGCTTGATGGTGAAAGCGTTGTAGGCATTGATCCAGTAGGCCAGCTGTTCGTTGCGGTTCCAGCTTTTGCCGGGTGGGCTGGCCGCCAGTTCGTCGAGGTAGGCCTGCAGTTTGCCCTTATCGGCCAGAAAACCCTTGTAATCAACTTTGCCGGAGGAAGAGACATGCTTCCGGAGCAGGGCATCCCAGGCCTGATGGCTGGGCGGCGCCGGGGCTTCTGTTGCAGGTTGCGTGTACGAAGTGAACACGCCAAAGGCAAAGAGAAGGAAGAGAGAATGGATCATTCGCATTTTTTTAAGCATTATACTTCCTTTAACCCGGTTTACCCTTTGCAAGTTGCCTCCAAAGTTGTGGAATTGTTCCCGCTGAGACAATTGTGGCAGGAAGGGAAAGCGATAACCGGATGTCACTTCTGCATGATAAGGTTAACCACTTTGTTCCTGAATTCCAGAAAAACCGGTTTCAGCTCACTCTTAGCATCGGCGCCGTAATTCACCAGGTAGGCCAGGGTGATGTCCTGGTTGGGAAAATAATAGGCGTCGGCAAAGTAGGCCAGGCCGCGCCCGCGGTGGCCCAGGCCGAATTCGTCCGGCGCGCAATATTGGAGGTGATTTATATCAATAGGCATAAACCATGGCCTTGGTATCGTACACCCGGCCGTCAATGATGAGGCTGTAGTAATACGTTCCCCGCTGATAGTTGTGTTTTTCGTATCCGTACAAAATGTCGATCATCCCGGGTTTCAAGTCTATCGGGTAGCGGGCCAGTTCTCTGCCCTGGGTGTCGGCGACGCGGATGAATGCCTGTTCGTACCGCACCGGCCGCTCCACCAGCACCGAAATGGTAGTGGCCTCATCGAAGGGGTTGGGGCGGTTTTGCAGCAGCGTGATCCCGTCTCCCGAGAGGTAAGGCTGTTCTTCCAGTCCGGTAGTGAAAAAACTGAACACCTCATTGGTGAAATGGCTTTCGATGTCGTTGCTGTCTACCACAGCGGCGGTGAGGTAGTAAAGGGTGCTGGGCTCGAGGAAGTAAATGGTGTCTACTTTTTTGGTGACATACACCAGGGTGTCGAAGTATATATTGGTGCTGGTGCGGGCGCCGATCCGGTACACGGCATTTTCGGCGGCATCGGCAATTTCATAGCGAAGGCCATTATCCACCCTTTCGACACTGAAGTCAAGAGGCGACGGGGGTCCCAGGGCGCTCATGGCCATCGAACTGCCATTGATAATGGCATTGCGGGCCAGGTAATTGAAGTCGACAAAGAAGCTGTCGATCACGCTGTCTCCATCCGTATCCAGGCCGAGGACGTCCTCCCTGGTATGCTGGCGGTCTTCGTAGTTGGCCTGGCCGGGGTTGCCGTCGCCGTGTTCATTGGCGGAGGTAAAGCGCAGGGCGGGGAACCCCCGTTGGCGGAAGGGGATGTGGTCGCCGCCGCGGCCCACCCGGTCTTCCCGGCTCATGATGTTGAGCACGGTGGGGACGGGCATTTTGGGCAGTAGTTCTTCCTGGTATTCGAGGTGGGCGAAGCGGGCCAGGAGGCGCCCGGCGCCGCCGGAGTAGAGGCGCACGTTGATGCTGTCGATCTGGTTGAGGCCCGGACAGCCGGGCGGGGAGGCGGTCTGCCCGCAGATGATGCCGCCTACGATATCGTTGTTGTAAACGGAGCGCACCGGGAGCTGATTATTCTCACAATACAGGGCGAAGGCATCCGCTCCGTACAGGCCCTGTTCTTCTCCGGTGGTGATGAGGAAAACCAGGGTTCGGTCGAAAGCAAAGCGGCTCATCACCCTTGCCAGTTCGAGCACCAGGGCGGTGCCGCTGCCGTTGTCTTCCATGCCGTGGGCCAAACATTCGGTATCGCATACGTCCTCACAGCGGCTGTCCATATGGCCTTCCACGAATACAAGCTCGTTGCGGTGCGGGCCAATACCGGGGAGCACGGCAAAGACGTTGCGGTGCCGTCCCATCCCGCAGATGTCCTGGTCAAACTGCAGATAGGATACCCGCAGGCGGTTTTCCTGGCGGGCGCTGAAGGCTTCCAGCTTGATGTAAGCCCAGCGGCGGGCGGCCCCCATGCCGAAAGTGGCGCTGCTGGTGTCAGAGCCCGTATTGCGGTTCCCGAAAGCGGCCAGGGTGAGCAGGTATTGCTTGAGGGAGTCGGGAGAGACATCCGCCAGGATGCCGTCGGTGATGTCTTCGGGGTGGTTGATGATCATGGATGGAAGGTAAGCTTCCGGAGTGAAGTTGCCCTTGAGGATCTGATCCACCTCCGGATTGGTTACCGTTATGTTTTGCTGGGCGATCGCCGGGCAGGAACATCCGGCAAGGAAAGCCCATAAGAGCAAGTAGGCCTGCTTCATGGTTATCGGTTTTAACTTTTTTTAAAAAAAGCGGCCGCTGGCCTGCGGTTTATCTTAACAGAAAATTAATTATTTTGCTTTGTGGAAACCAAATAATTTCCTACTCTTCAGGTTGAACGGGCAATTTTGCCGCCCGAAAATAGGTTAACGGGCATATACAAACATACATTGAAAATGAAAAACAGCTTGGTCTTATTCTTCCTGGCCTGGGGCGCCGCCCTCTTCGCTCAATCGGATTGCTCCATGTTCTATCCCTTTAAAGAGAGCGTCCGCATGGAGTATACTTATTTCGATAAGAAAGACAAAATGGAAAGCCGGACGGAAAGCTCCGTTAAAGCCGTTAAACAACTGCCTAACGGAGTAGAAGTTGTCATTGCCAATACGGTATTCGATAAAAAGGACAAGGAACAGTTTTCCGGAGAATACCGGGTGCGCTGCGAGGACGGGGTCATCAAAATGGACGCCAGCGCCATGCTCAACCCGGCCATGCAGCAGTCTTTCTCCAATATGGAAGTAACCATAGAAGGGGAGGAACTGTCCATACCGAAGCAACTGAAAGTGGGGCAGGAACTGCCCGACGCCAGCACCAACATCAGGGCCGGCGCCGGCGGCATCAATATCGTCAATATGACGGTCGATATCACCGACAGGAAAGTCGTGGGGCAGGAAACCATAACTACGCCCGCCGGCACTTTCGACTGCTACAAACTCACCCAGACGACCGATGTGAAAATGATGCTGGGGAAATCCTTCTCTTCGGTGGAATACTACGCCGAAGGGGTGGGGGTTGTCCGTTCGGAAACCTACGATAAGAAAGGCAACCTGGAGGGGTATATGTTGCTGACGGCCTTTGAGAAGTAAGATACGCCTACCTCCTCGTCAATTTTTCCCAGTTGGCATCCAGGTAAAGCAGGGCTTCCAGGATGAACTCCGCCGCCTGTGTGTAAAATTCCGGCATGATGCGCTCGTAGTCATCTGTAGGCTCGTGGTAGTCTGCATGATCTTCCACACCGAAGTACAGGAAAGGAATGTTTTTCTGGTGGAATTTGCCGTGGTCGGATGCCATCGTCCAGTCATCTCGCCGGGAGGGCTCCGGCTGTTCATGGCCGAAGCGTATATTGATGGGGCAGCCCTGCGCCAGTTTTTCGACCGGGGCTCTGAGGAAGGGGGTATAGTCGGCGCCTACGACATAGAGCTCCCTGTTCTCATTTCGGCTGATCATGTCCATATTGATGTTGAGCAGGATATTCTCTAAGAGAACCGGGCATTCCTCCAGGAAGTGATCCGCCCCGCGCAGGCCCATTTCTTCGGCGTCGAAAGCGGCGAAAATCACGGAGTGCCGGGGTGGGTGGCGGCTGAAGTACCGGGCCATCTCCAGGAGGGCGCCTGTGCCGGAGGCGTTGTCATCGGCCCCGTTATAGACTGCTCCCTCCCGCATGCCTACGTGGTCGTAATGGGCGCTGAGCACGATGTACTGTTGGGGAAATTCCGTCCCCGGCACATAGCCAATGATATTGCGGCCGTTGTAGCCTTGCTTTTTCCAACGGCTGTAGAAGCTGAACGGCTGCAGGTAGGTGGAGTCGAAGGCTTTCAGTGTAAAGCTGCTGAACCGCTGAAGGATGTATTCCCCGGCCAGCAGGTTCCCTGCTTCCTGGGTGCGGCGCCCTTCATATTTATCGGAGGACAGCTCCTGCAGGTGGGCCAGCAGGCTGTCGGCAGGCAGGCGGGGCTGGGCCGGAAGGGAGCGCCACAGCAGTGGAATAATTAACATGAAAAGGAAAGCCTTAAATTTCATTACTGATCAGTTTTTGGGATCCCTTTTACAGAGAAAGCCCCATTGTGAACCAATACGCCTCTTGGTTGTCCATTATTGAGAAGTGAGCTAACGCGGATGCAAATATCCGAAATAGAAGCACTTAAATGGAAAACCCTATGCGTTCTCTTTTCTTTTTGCTCGTTATTATTTTCTGTAACGGCCCGGCCGGCGCGCAGCCCTACGTTGACGGCGGCAATACCCGCCACCGTTTTGCTCAGTTGCTCATTGGCGCCGACTTCATGTACTTTCCATCCGGTGGTTCTACTTTTCAGGTCGATGAGCAGGGCCAACTGCTGCCTTTCAGGCCTGAGGCGAGCCTTATCCCCAGGATCAACATTGCAGGAACCCACTTCTGGGGCCATGCCAATTTCTATGTTTCCATTCCGGTGGGCAACCTGCTGGACAGTTCTGTGCCCAACAATGGAGAAATCACTTTCAACCCAGGGGTGGAAACCGGAGTGCGCCTCTATCCCTGGCGGATCGAGCGGAATAAAGTGCGCCCCTTTGCCGGGGCAGCCTTCGGAATAGCCGACTGGCGGCAGCGCAGCAGCCGGGGAACGGGCGCCTTCGCCCACAAGGCCAGGATACCGCTACAGGCGGGCCTGACGTACCAGCGCCGTTCTTTGCTTTTTGAGGCAGGTATGGGGTACTATCCGGGTAACGCCATCACCTACTATGCCGACAGGGCTACTCCGGCGGAACTGGAATTGCCGCCCCTGTATTTTTGGATGGGGATCAATTATCAATTGGAAACTACGCTTGGAGCAGAAAAAAATTATCTGAACGGCGCTACAGAAGGCCGTACCAAGCGCCTCGCGGCCAGTGGTGCGCTCAACGGCTGGTCCGTCGCTATAGGGCCTTCCGCCGCCTTCGTTATTGGAAATGCTCCGCGCAATGAACAGCTTTATCCTTCTATTGGCCGGCATCGTACTCCGAACCTGTTCTTCGACCTGGGCCTGGGCTATTACCACTATAAAACCGACGCCCACCTGAACCTCGCCTACCGCGCCAACCGCTCCGAACGGGCGGCCTACGGGATAGAGCAAAGCCTCCGCCGCCGCTCCCTGGCCCTGGAGGTATTCAAGTTCCTCTTCGACTTTCACGGCTTTGTGCCCTTCATTGGGCCGCACCTCAGCCGGGAATGGTATGAACTGGAGGAAAGCGTGGATGGCAGCCAGGTGTATCGGGCCCGCCAGCAGCAATGGGCGGCGGGCCTTACCTTCGGCTGGGACATCCGCCCGGATGCCCTGCAGGGGGCGATCCTGCGCACCAACCTGCGCTATACACCCACCCGGGACATCAGTCAGGTCTCCTTCCGCCAGTTGGAGTTCAACTTCATTCAACTGGTGATCTATCCGGGAAGGGCAAAGCGGATCCGGGAAGGAAGTTGATAACGCGTCTGAAAATGCGTATTTTGTACGTATAATCAAAGCGGTTTAATTCAATGGATGCCAAACTAACCTTAAAACTGGATAAGGAGGTAATCGAACGGGCGAAACAATTTGCCCGAAAGTACAATACGAGCCTCAGTAGAATGGTAGAGCAATATTTCGATCAGATCACTCAGCAGGAAGAAGAGCTGCCAGAGTTGACCCCTCTGGTCAAAAGTTTGTATGGGATAGCTCCCATGCCACCGGATTCAGATCCGGAAAAAGCCTATTTCGAGCATCTCCTGGAAAAACATAGCCCGCAGGATGAGAGTTAAAGTTTTTGTAGATACCAATATTATTGTCGACTTCCTCACTGAGCGCCAGCCATTTGATGTGCCGGCAGCACAGCCCAATGGCAGGTGGCCGTTTCTAACGGAGCCCAATATTTTCTTACCCGTAACCTGAAAGATTTCCGAGAAACGACTATTCCGGTGATGACAGCGGAAGCTTTCCTCCGGCAGTTTCCCTGAGTGAAGGGCCGCCCGGCATTCAGCCGGCCGGGCTACAGGGTGGCAAAGGCTGTCATTCCTTTCCCAACGCCCGGCAAAGAGAGGAATGACGGCCAAATCTCACCCCACCACGATGTTAATCATGCGCTTGGGCACCACGATCACCTTGCGGATCGACTTCCCATCGATATACTTCTTCACCACATCCAGCTCGCGGGCGGCCTTTTCCAGGTCTTCCTTGCTGGCGTCGGCGGGGAAATCTACCGTTGCCCGGGTCTTGCCGTTGATGGCGATGGGGTACTTGACTGAATCCTCCACCAGGTACTGCGGGTCGAATGCCGGATAGGCGGCGTCGCGGTGCACGCTGCCCTCGTTGCCCAGCCGGTGCCACAGGTCTTCCGCAATATGGGGGGCAAAGGGGGCGATCAGCACCACCAGATCCTGCAGGACGGCCTTTTTGTTGCACTCCAGCCTTTTCAGTTCATTGGTGGCGATCATGAAGCCGCTCACGCAGGTGTTGAAGCTGAAGCGCTCGATGTCTTCGCGCACCTTTTTGATGGCGGTGTGCAGCGCTTTCAATTCCTCTTTGGAAGGCGCCTCTTCGCTCACGGCGAAAGCGCCCTGTTTGTTGAAGAATAGTCCCCAGAAGCGGCGCAGGAATTTGCTCACCCCGTCGATGCCCTGGGTATCCCACGGCTTGGCCTGCTCGATCGGGCCCAGGAACATCTCATACATGCGGAAGCAGTCGGCGCCGTAACGGGCAACTACATCGTCGGGGTTGACCACATTAAAGTACCGTTTGGACATCTTGCCCACTTCGCTCTTGGTCACCAGTTGTCCCTTATCGTTGGTGATGAAGGTGGCCTCCCGGAAATCGGGCCGCCATTCCCGGAACTGATCGATGCCTTTTTTATCCAGATAAGAATGGTCTTTGCCGTATTCGCTGACGAAATCCACATGGACCGGGATCATGGCCCACTCGGCATCCGGGTACTGATCGAGCCGGTCGGCGGAGACGAAGCGCTTCTGAGCGCCTTCCGATTTTTCCAGGTAGATGAATTCGATCACCCCCTGCACCATGCCCTGGTTGATCAGCTTTTTGGCGTATTCCCGTTCGGGCACAAGGCCCAGGTCATACAGGAAGTGGTTCCAGAAACGGCTGTACAGCAGGTGGCCGACGGCGTGTTCAGACCCTCCGATATACAGGTCCACATCCCGCCAGTACTGAATGGCGTCCTGGCCGGCGAAGGCCTCGGTATTGTGTGGGTCCATATAGCGATACCAGTACCAGGAGGAGCCTGCCCATCCCGGCATGGTCGACAGTTCGTATTCGTATTTGCCCCGATATTTCCAGTCTTCCGCCCGCCCCAGGGGCGGCTCGCCGGTTTCGGTGGGCAGGTATTTGTCCACCTGTGGCAGCAACAGGGGCAATTCCGACTCTTCGATCAGGTAGGGCACGCCGTCCTTATAGTAAGCCGGGACGGGTTCGCCCCAGTAGCGTTGCCGGCTGAAGACAGCGTTGCGAATCCGGTACTGTATCTTTCCTCTGCCCAGGCCGCGTTCTTCCAGCCAATTGATCAGCTTGGGAATGGCCTCCTCATAAGTCAGGCCATTGATCATGCCGGAATTGATGTAGCGGCCCTCTTTAGTGTCGTCGGCAGCCTCGTCCATATTCTGCTGAGCGTCGAGGATGGGAACGATGGGCAGGCCGAAGTGCTTGGCGAAGTTCCAGTCGCGCTGGTCGCCCGAAGGCACGGCCATGACCGCTCCGGTGCCGTAACCGGCCAGGACGTAGTCGGCAATATAAATGGGCACCTTCTCCCCGTTGAAGGGGTTGATGCAATAACTGCCGGTAAATTCACCGGTCACCTGTTTCACCTCCGCCATGCGTTCGATCTCGGAGCGGGAAGCCGTCCATTTGATATATTTTTCTACCGCTTCCTGGTGTTCCGGTTGGGTGATGCGCTGCACCAGTTCGTGTTCGGGGGCCAGGCACATGAAGGTGACGCCGTAGATGGTGTCTACTCGTGTAGTGAATACCTCGATCCTGGTTCCGGGGTCCTCTTCCAGAGCGAAGCGGACGCTGGCGCCCTGCGAGCGGCCGATCCAGTTGCGCTGCTGTTCTTTCAGGCTTTCCGGCCAGTCGATCTCATCCAGGCCGGCCAGCAGGCGGTCGGCGTAGGCCGTGATGCGCATGCTCCATTGTTTCATCCGCTTGCGCTCGACGGGGTAACCGCCCCGCTCGCTGACGCCGTCCTTCACTTCGTCATTGGACAGTACCGTACCCAGGGCGGGACACCAGTTCACATAGCTCTCCTCCGGGAAGGCCAGGCGGTATTTCAGGAGGAACAGTTGCTGCTCCGCTTCGCTCATGGCGGTCCATTCTTCAGCGGTAATGGTGGGCGTCTCCTCGTCGCAAACGGCGTTGACGCCGGCATTGCCCGCCTTTGCAAAGCGCTCCACCAACCGGCTTACCGGCAGCGCTTTGCCGGCATCATTGTCATAGTAGTGCTTGTACAACTGCATAAAGATCCACTGCGTCCACTTGTAATAGGCGGGGTCGCTGGTGCGGACCTCCCGGCTCCAGTCGAAAGAAAAGCCCAGGTTATCCAGCTGGGCGCGGAAGCTTTCTATGTTTTGCTCGGTGGAATCAGCCGGGTGAATGCCCGTCTGTATGGCATACTGTTCGGCCGGAAGGCCAAAAGAATCGTAACCCATTGGGTGCAGGACGTTGAACCCGTTCAACCGCTTGTAACGGGCAAAAATATCGGAGGCAATATATCCGATCGGGTGCCCGACATGCAGCCCGGCCCCGGAAGGGTAGGGGAACATGTCCAGAACATAGTACTTGGGCTTGTTGCTGTTGTTGCTGACTTTGTAAACGCCATTGTCATCCCAGTACCTTTTCCATTTCTTTTCAATGTCTCGTGGGTTATAATCCATGGTTCCTGTGTTTGCTGTCCTTTATTCTAAAAATTTCCGTATGGAAATGCCGCTGTCCGGTTAATCCCTGCCGGCCTGCGGCTCAGCAGGCGGGCTGTTAATCTTAGAATCCTGTCTACTGTCGTTTTCCAAGTGCTTTTTTTCTGAAAAAGTTCACTCCTGAGGGCATATTCGCAGCCCAGGGCTGAGAGGCGATATTGGCCTGCAAATAGATTCCGAAGGGGCGAAAATAGGTAAAATGCACAAGAATTGGATAGTTTTTGGCGCTTAGAACGTTAGAGATGTTTGGAGGCCAATCTTTGAGCTACAAAGGCCACTTTTTTGATGACACTGCGTTGCTTTTTTCGACCGTACCTCCGGGTATGCTCTTCAAAAAGGCGCCTTGTTTCATCAAAAAATTGACTCTTTTCGCTTTCAAACCCGGCCTCCAAACATCTCTAAGAGCATGGGACATCAGAAAATGGGGTGTTGAGCGCTCCAATTTTCCCGCGTGTTCTACTTTTTCGTAATTTTGGAAAAAACTAAAAACAACATGCTGAGAAGCTTAATTAAACTGGCCCTTTTTCTGGTGGCCGGCATCCTGGTGTACAACTACTTTTTCGGCACCCCCGAGGAAAAGGCCCAGTCCAAAGAGATCTTTTCCGATATCAAGGACCTGACCAAGTCGGCGGTAGGCCTTTTGAAAACAGAAAAGCAGAAATTCGATGAAGGGAAATACGATGATGCCGTGGACAAGGTCGGCGGTTTGATCGATAACCTCAAGGGCAAAGCCGAACAACTGGAAAACAATCGCGAGCTGTTAGAGCAAATAGCGGACCTGGAAAGCCAGCAACGGTCCCTGGAAGACAGGCTCCACAGCCCGGGGGTGCAATCTTACGGCAACGAGGGGCAACGCATAGTTAGCGACAGCGCCCAACGCCGGGAGATCGAGGAAGACTGGCAGCGGCTGGTGGACAAGACCGAGCGCGTCATGCAGGAAATGGAACAGCGGGCGGAGCGGGAGCAATAGGAAGTCGGAAATGGGAACGCGGAAGTCGGAAAGCGGAAATGGGGAGCCGGAAGGCCTGTCATTTTGCATTTCCCACTTCCAGCTTCCTTATGTTGAGGAAGCTTCATTTTTTAATGATGGAATCGCCTTTCGGCGCTCTTTCCGCCGCCCACAGCTAGACAATGTTCCGCCTTCCGCCTTTCGATTTCCGACTTAATCCAACGAAGCCCGTACACACTTCTTGATCGGGGAGATATTATCGATCAGGATATTACCCTGGTAGGAGAAGGGGCCATCCTTATAAAATGCTTCGATCAGGATGTACCGGATGCTTTGTTTGGGGACGAACTGTACCTCGTACTCTTCCCACTCTGAGCTTTTGATCAGGCCGGTTTTAAAGAGTTCCTGCCCCTTTTCGCATTTATTGGCGCCGCCCCAGATGCGTACGCCCAGGGGCTTGTTGTATCCGGCATAGGTGTCGGAGTGGGACAGTTCGAGGGTGAACGTGTAGCATTCTTTAGGTTTCAGGGCCTGGGGCAGCCGCTGGCCGATGCTCTCCCAGGAGCCGTCTTCCCGGGTGATGAGCCCCACGTAGGTGTCTCCTTCCGATGCCTCCTGATAGACGCCCCAGGGGCCCGGCATGATGTCGGGGGTGGTGCCCAGTTCGCAGGGAAACCAGCCGGCCGGTACGGTGGCATCCTGTGGAGTGCCTTCAAAAGAAGCGTTGTTTAAATAGACCTGCCCGTAGGAAAAGAGGGGCGTTATGGATATGGCAATAAAGTAAGTCAGCCGTTTCATAATCTTGTGCGTGTAGTTTTTTTCTTTTCTCTGAGTATTGTTCGAATTGGCCCTGGGGCAAGTTGTTGCCTTTCTGTTGTATTCTACGTTCGATCGCCCTGCGGGTTGCCCGCCTGCCTGTTTTTTCCTGGTAATTATTCAACGAAGAGCGTATACCTTAGGCGTTTTCCTGTAACAAAACCTGTAGTTAGCCAGTATAATAACGCATTCACAGGCAATAAATTGAATGCAACCGGTATTACGATAGGGGATTAGCGTATATTTTATAATTTTGCGCAGCAATTTAAAAACAATGGCTGAAACCGGCGCACATACCACGGGTAAGATGAAGCCCAACTACTTCTACTCCATCATCAGTGTTGCACTGGTGCTGTTTGTTCTGGGTTTCTTCGCCATGGTGATCTTCAATGCCCGGCAGCTGGTTCGCAGCCTTAAGGAGCGGGTAAACCTGATCGTGGAGCTGCAGCCCGATGTGCAGAAATCGGAGATCGAGGGCATACGGCGGGGGATAGAGCAAAGCATATTTGCTATACCGGGTTCGGTGGAATTCACCAGTAAGGAGCAGGCGGCTGAATTGATGCGGGAGGATTTCGGGGAAGATTTTCTCAAGCTGGATCTCCCCAACCCGTTGTACGATGTTTTTACGTTCAATGTCAAGGCCGCTTATCTGGCGTCCGACAGCCTGAAAGCGATCCGCACCCGGCTCATCGAGCGCCCGGGAGTCGTCGATGTCTTTTATCAGGAGGGCCTGGTCAATGAGATCGCGGAAAATATACGGTCGGTCAGCCTTATTGCCCTCGTTGTGCTGGCGTTTTTCATTTTCATCTCGGTCGCCCTGATCCACAACACGGTACGGCTGGCCCTGTACGCCAACCGCTTCCTGATCAAAAATATGGAACTGGTGGGCGCCTCCTGGGAGTTCATCAGCCATCCGTATATCCAACGGGGCGCCTGGCATGGCCTGCTCAGCGGGTTGATCGCCTCGGCCGGCCTGCTGATCCTTTTCCTGTGGGTACAAAGTGACATCCCCGGGCTGCGCAGCCTCGTCGACTGGGCGGGGATCGGCCTGCTTTTTGCCTTGCTGCTGGCCATGGGGATGGCGATCAATACCCTGAGCACCTACTATGTGGTGCGCAGGTACCTGAAAATGAGAGTAGACGACCTGTACTGAAGATATAATCCGAACAACGGATGTCAACCTGCCGGGTTTGGCGATTTATCCCCCCGGTTTGACCCGGCAGTGTTGATCGAAGGCGGTTCAATGGGAAAGCCTCTAGCGCATCCCCGACAAACGCTGCCGGGTTAGCCATCCTGGAACAAAATCCAAACCCGGCAGGTTCTCCGTCTTATGTCGGCCATAGAGGCCACGCTTTAATTTTTTTTGAAAACGGGAAAATACATTCAAACTATTATAATGAGCAAGAGCAAACCACCCAAAAAGAAGGTCGTTGTAACGACCCCCAAAAAGAAAGCCACTCCCACTGCCTCCCGCCGGCGGGCGGCGGCCCCGGAATCTTCCCGTAAGGAAGAACTGCAGTTTGGCCGCCAGAACTACCTGCTGATGGGCGCCGGCGCCCTGCTGATCGCCATCGGCCTGGTCCTGATGAGCGGGGGGGCGATGCCCAGCCCCGATGTCTGGGACGACAGCATCATCTACAGTACCCGCCGCACCCTCATTGCCCCCATGGTGATCCTGGCAGGGTTGATTATCGAAATCGTTGCCATTTTCAAGCGAGCATAGATGAATGATATACTGAGAGCAGCTATCCTGGGAGTGATACAGGGGCTGACGGAATTCCTGCCGGTGAGCAGCAGCGGCCACCTCGAACTGGCGAAGTACTATCTGGGGGATACTTCACTGGCTGAAGAAAGCCTGTTGATGACAGTAACCTTGCACGCCGCTACGGCACTGAGCACTCTTGTCATTTTTCGGAAAGACGTGATTGATATTTTCAGGGGCCTGTTCCAGTTTAAGTGGAATGAGGAAACCCAGTTTTCCCTGAAGATCATCGTGTCTATGTTGCCGGCCGCAGCCGTGGGTTTGCTGCTGGAAGACTACCTCGAGTCGTTGTTTGACCGCCAGATCCTGCTGGTGGGTATGATGCTGGTCATCACCGGCCTGCTGCTCTTTCTGGCCGACCGGGCCCGCCTGACCAATAAAAAGGTGAGCTACTACAACGCCCTGATCATCGGTATTGCCCAGGCTATAGCTATTCTTCCCGGCATTTCCCGGTCGGGCGCCACCATCTCTACTTCCGTCATGCTGGGCATCGACCGGGAACGGTCCGCCCGCTTCTCCTTCCTGATGGTCGTACCCCTCATCCTCGGGAAAATGGCCATGGACCTGCTGAGTGGGGAACTCGCCCAGTCCAAGATCGGCTTCCTGCCCCTGGCCGTCGGTTTTACCGCGGCCTTTTTTACCGGCGCGCTGGCCTGCCTGTGGATGATAAAGCTGGTAAAAAATAGCAAGTTGGCTTATTTTTCTTTATATTGTTTTATCATTGCGGCTATTGCGATTGCCTCTTACGTTTTCGGTTAACAGAAATCCACATCGCCAAACATCAATGTAATGAATGCTGAAGACAACCCTCTTCCGCGATACGACTTCCTGGGAGGAGCCACGCTTCTGGTTGACAAGCCTCAGGGCTGGACTTCTTTCGACGTAGTGAATAAGATCCGTTATAAGCTCAAACACCGGTTGAAGGTGAAAAAGATCAAGGTCGGCCATGCCGGTACGCTGGACCCCATGGCCACCGGCCTGCTGATCATCTGCACGGGCAAGTTCACCAAAAAACTGGCGGAATACCAGGGGCTTCCCAAAGAATATACCGGCACGCTGCGCCTGGGCGCCACCACCCCTTCTTTCGATGCCGAATGCGAGGTGGAGGAATATTTTCCCGTCAACCACATCACTCCTGAATTACTGGAACAGGCCCGGCGGCAGTTTGTGGGCGATATAGAACAGGTGCCGCCTATTTTCAGCGCCATCAAAGTGGACGGGCAGCCCCTTTACAAGAAGGCCCGCAAGGGCGAAAAAGTGGAGGTGGAACCCCGCCCGGTCACCATCCACGAATTTACCCTCACCCGCGTCGAGCTGCCGGATGTGGACTTCCGGGTGCGCTGCAGCAAGGGCACCTACATCCGCTCGCTGGCCCACGATTTCGGTAAGGCCGTGCGAAGCGGCGCCTACCTCACCGCCCTGCGGCGGACCCGCATCGGGGAGTTTCGCATCGAGGATGCCTGGGAGCTCGACGATCTGGTGGAGTATTTGGAGGAGACGCCGGTTGGGGTTGAAGGCAAGTGAAAGGCCTGTAACTTCTCAGTATTCATCTCATGGCGACACAACGGCGCAACGATCTGCAATTAAAAAAGAGGTTTTCGATATAAAATTCGTCGCGCCGTTGCGTAATAATTTTGTTATAGCCTCTTGTGTGAAACCCTATTGAGAAGTTACTCGCTCGGAGCCTAAACCTTTGGTTGTCACCAATAACCACCCGCGGCTTGCAGCGGGGCTAAAAACTGCCCCGGAATTTCGTTCCGGAGGCATTAGTGCGACTAGAACGAAATAAATAACGGGAGAATTCGCCAGCCCTTAAATGTAGGGTTCCAGTATCATAACATCCTCCGTTATTTCGTGCCGCTTGGACTAGCACAACTGGTAATAATTTAGTATCCATCCATTGCAGGTGCTGGTATTCCATAGAACCAGTGCTCATGTCCTTCCTGGTCGACATATCTCACTTTAACACGAAAACGTTTATCAGAATCCCTATATCTATACAATACGCACCAAAAGCCATCATGCCAACTAGAGTTCCAAACAAAACTCATGTATCTCCGTGGACTGCCTGGCCTGAGAGCATCTGTAACATATTGAACTTCATCTGGTTCGCCATAATCGCTGGTTTCTCTCCAGACAATTGGTGCATTAGGATCATCTCCAATTACCGCGTATTCACGCCAGAGATGCATATTTCTTTTGGCTACCGTGCTATTGGTTTCAAAATCTCCATCATTTGGATATAGTGTCAAAGTGAGGCTATGGCAAGATAAGTAAATCCTGTTTTCTAAAGTCATTTTATCAGATATTCGTTCATCCATCCAGTCAGAAGATGTTGTCCCTGAGTCGTCGCTACAGGTAAATTTAAACTTGTAATATTCTTGCCCGTTTACGCTTCCCAGAAAAAGGAAGCAAAGAAAGATCAGACCTGAAAATAATTTTAATCGTCTCATGTTGACAGGTTTTAAGGGGGAGTTGAAGGAATCATATTCATATTCACTATAAATTTAATTACAAAACAGCCTTAGATGTTATTTCATTTGTTCCAAAGATTTGCCTGCTTGTTGTATTTTGCTGAATATGGAGACAAACAAGGGCGTGTTCATGGCCCCTGTTCTTAAAATGAAAAACATTTTCAGTTTCCCGCCTTCCATCCGACATTTCCCGTCGCTCCGGCATTCCCATCGCATCATTTTACCGATCAATGCTTACCTTTAGCCTGGCTTACGTACTGCCTGCTTTAAAACTGTAAAACCTTTGGACATGATAAAGAAATCCGCCGCAGTAGCCCTTTCGGCTGCCGTGCTCTGCCTTTTGCTCTTTTCCTGCCAGCAAAATACCCCCCGGCAAGAACCCAAAAAAGGCGGCGCCGCCCTGGCCATGGAAGCCTGGGCCCTCTATCGCTCCTACCCTCAGGGCCGGATCTGGCAGCGCAACTTCCATCAGGCATTTGAGCAACAGCAACTGGCGGCCAGCTTCCGGGGCGCCAACCCGGAATGGGAGGCCCTTGGCCCCAAAAACTTCGGCGGCCGGACCCTCTGCCTGGCCTTTCACCCCGATGACCCCAATATCCTTTATGCCGGTTCTGCCGGCGGCGGCCTGTGGAAATCCACTACCGCCGGGGTAGGGGAGCAGGCATGGGAGCGCGTACCGCTGGGCCACCCTGTCATTGGCGTTAGTTCGATTGCCATCGACCCTTCCAATCCGGACGTCATGTATGTGGGTACCGGAGAAGTCTACAACTATGAAGTTGCCGCGCCCGGGGTATACGACCGCCTGACCAGAGGTTCCTACGGCTCGGGCCTGCTCAAGACCACCGATGGCGGACAAACCTGGGAGAGATCCATCGACTGGAGTTATGAAGAAATGAAAGGCATCTGGGATGTGGTGGTCAACGAACAGAATCCCAATACCGTCTTTGCCGCAACCACCGAGGGCGTTTTCCGGTCACACAATGCGGGAGCGGACTGGGAACTGGCGCACGATTTTCCCATGGGCGTGGATGTTGAGATCCATCCCGTTGACACCAATATCATCTTCCTCTCTCACGGTGGGCACAACAGCCCCGGCGCCGGCATTTTTAAATCGGAAGACGGGGGCGACACCTTCTTCCTTCTGGATGATCTGCCCGATACCTTCACCGGCCGGTCGCTGATCTCCATCAGCCCTTCCAACCCGGATATCATTTATATTTCCATGGCAAATTCCCAGGTGGGTATCGGCCTGTTCCGCTCCGATGACGGAGGAGCAACCTGGGCTTTGGCCAATTCATCCAACGTGGCCAGTTATCAGGGCTGGTATTCCCACGACGTGGCCATTAAACCCGACAACCCGGACAATGTGATCTGGGCGGGGATCGACACTTACAAATCAACCAACGGAGGCCTTTCCATACAGAAAAAGTCCTTCTGGAACGCCTGGGATTTCGGACAGACCCCGGTTGGCGGCCCGGAAGGCCCTCCTAATTATGTCCATGCCGATATTCATGCCACCTATTATTCTCCCTTTGACGACAACGCCCTCTTTCTGGCAACCGACGGCGGCATCTTCTACTCCGGCGATAACGGCGAAAACTGGGAAGGGCGTAACGGCGGATACCAGACCCAACAATTCTATGCCACCTTCGCCTGTTCGCCTACCAACCCGGGCCTGGCCATGGGAGGGCTGCAGGATAACGCTACGGCCATCTACGTAGGCGATGACGCCTGGGTGCGCGTGATCGGTGGCGATGGCATGAGCTCCGCCATCAACCCGCTGGACAACGACATCCTCTACGGTTCCTGGCAACGGCTCAACATCATGCGGTCGGACAATGGCGGGCAGGACTTTTCCTATATTGCGCCACCCACTGCCCAGAACGAAGCCCGCAACTTCAACAGCCCCTTCATACTGGACCCGCAATTTCCAAACATCATCTACGTCGGCGCTCAGCGCCTGCACCGCTCGTTTAACGAGGGAGGCGCCTGGGCCCCCACTTCGGCTACTCCGGTAGACCCCCAGCATGGCAACCCCATCCTCACCATTGCCGTTTCCCACCAGGATAACGACATTATGTTTGTCGGTACCGCACCGCTGAATGGCCCGGAGCCCAAAGTCTACCGCAGTACCAATGGAGGCCAATCCTGGGAAGCTATGAACGGGCTTCCGGACCGCGTGCCCATGGACATCGTCTTCCATCCCGAAGATGACGATATCGTCTTTGTGGCCTTCTCCGGCTTTGGAAGCCGCCACCTTTACCGAACGGAGGATGGCGGCGATAGCTGGTTCGCCTTCGATGACGGCCTGCCCGACCTGCCCACCAATGCCATCGCCATCGACCCCGATCAGCCTTCGGATATGTATGCCGGCAACGACCTGGGGGTTTATACCTCCTTCGACGGGGGGCAGAACTGGGAACCCTACTCCACAGATATGGCCGAGGCGGTCATGGTTTACGACCTGGTGATCTCGCATTCGAACCGCAAGATCCGGGCGGTTACCCATGGCCTTGGGGTTTATGAGACGGATCTTCGGGAACTTGTTTCCAGCCGGGAACAGGAGACGGCCAGCCTGATACTTCGCCAGAACTATCCCAATCCGGTGCAGGATCAGACAACCATTGCCTTTGAACTGCCCAAAACTGCTCAGCTGAAAGTTCAGTTACTCAATGGAAAAGGCCAGCTCCTCAGCACGCTGGGCCAGGGGCGTTTTGCGGCGGGGAAACATGAATTGGAAGCCCGCCTGGGCCACCTGCCTGCCGGGGTATACGCTTATGTGATGGAGGGGCGCTTTCAGGGTAGCGGGCAGGGGGTACGGGAAGTGCGGACTTTTGTGAAACAGTAATGCGGAATAGGGCGGCGATCATCTTGATCGTATGTGTTTAGGGTCGAGGTGACATCCTTTTTGCCCCTGCCACCGGCAATTAAGCCTATTCCCGAGGATTGAAGGGCAAAAAGGGTGTCATCTCGTTACTCACGACTTTTTACCCGGCCGAGGCACGAGGACGGGCCGGCTTCCGCGTTCCGACTTCCGCATTCCGGCTTTGTCCAGCGCTATACTGATAGCCTTAAAACCGATTATGGCCGGAAAATGACAAAAGCCTCTTCCTTTAAAATTGGGGCATTCTTCTCAGTGAATTCAAGGAAGAAACTCCACTTTTTCTACCTAACATTCGGTATGCCGCCACAAATTTGGGTATCTCCCCCTAAAGTTTCGGTATTGGTTTTTTTCTGCCCGCACATTAGTTTTGCATAACTAATTATTTAGACTTAATCTAATTTAACTTTAAGTTAACATGAAATCTGCAAAACTAACCTTGTTCCTGGCGGCCATCCTCGTGCTGGCGTTTTCTTCCTGCAATAAAGAGGACGAGGACAGCCTGTCCATTCCGGATACTTACAATTTTGAAAATGTAAATTACGACGGGCAAACCCAGCGCCTGGGTATGCTTCTGGAAATAAAGAATTACGTTACTACCGCCAATACCCCGGGGGTTGCCCTCGACGCGGAGCGCCTCAAGGCCATGTACGCCAATGATGCGGACAATGCCGGCTGGCAGGGTACTTACGAGGCGTCCAAGCAATTGAAAGGCAAAACCTTCGAATTCCACCAAGGCCTGTTCGATCAGCTGATGGACGGCATCGCTCAGGCCAGCACCTCTACGGTGGCCGGCAGCCCGGGCCAGGCCGGCGTAGTGGCCAGCGCCGACGGCTCGAAGCAATACCTGTTGAATGAGAACGGTGTGGAATACGCCCAGCTGATCGAGAAAGGGCTGATGGGCGCCTGCTTCTACTATCAGGCTACTGCCGTATACTTCGGTGATGAAAAGATGAATGTCGACAATACCACGGTAGAACCGGGAGAAGGCACCGCCATGGAGCACCATTGGGACGAGGCTTTCGGTTACTACGGGGTACCCCGCACTTTCCCCGCCGATACGGAACCGGTATTTTTCTGGGGCGTTTACTCCAACCGGCGCGATCCGATGCTGGCCTGCAACCAGGAAATGATGGATGGATTCCTGAAGGGCCGGGCGGCCATTTCCGCCGGCAGGCTGGAGCTTCGCGACGAGGCCATTGCCGAGGTGCGCGCCAACTGGGAAACTATCTCCGGCGCCACGGCCATCAGCTATATCAACTCCGCCCTGGATAATTTCGACGATATGGCCCTTCGTGCTCACGCGCTTTCGGAAGCCATCGCTTTCACCTATGCTCTGCAGTTCAACCCGGAGCGCAGCTTCACGGTGGAGGAAATCAACCAGGCCCTTCGCCTCATCGGCGGCGGTTCGGAGGATTTCTTTGAGATGAATCTCTATGAGGTGGAACAAGCGGAGCTGCAGCAGGCGCGCGAGCTTCTGGGCAAAGGCCTGGGGCTGGAGGATAGGATGATGGATCTTTAGCCCCCGGCATGCGCCTGGGCAGGCTCTCCGCCTTCCGCCTTCGTCATACTTCGGCGGACAAGTCGGCACCTTCCCGGCATCACGCCGGGACAGGCTCCCCGATGGGGGAGGAATTTCTTCGATTTGTGGTAGGTAGAAATAATTAAATCTTTACATCGAGGTTTGAGAACCCTCCCTGCGTTCCCGCCCGGATAGGTTCTTAAACCTGAGTACAATCAAATATTTATGCTATCCAATCGCCAATTTTATCTATTGTTCTTTTTATTGGGTATCCTGCTTTTCCCCGCCTGTAATGAGGACTCTGGGGGAAACCCCTGTGAATCGGATTTCGATCAGAAAAGCCTGTTTACCAATGTTGCCGACAACATCATCATTCCGGGCTACACGGCATTGAATGGTGAATTGCTCACCCTTCGCCAGGCAGCCGAAGCCTTTGATCAGAACTCCGGCGTTACTGAACTGGAAGGCCTGCGCGATGCCTTTCGGAGCGCCTACCTTCAATGGCAGCGGGTGGCCCAGTTCGAATTCGGGCCGGCGGAACAACAGATGCTGCGTTCCCGCTTCAACAACTTCCCGGTGAATGTCGACGAAGTTGAGGCAAAGGTGCAGGCGGGAGACTTCAGCCTGGATAACCCGGATGCTTTCGATAAGGGGTTTCCCGCCCTGGATTACCTCCTCTATGGTATTGCCGAGACCGATGAGCTGATCCTCAGCCTGCTGGCCGCTGATCAGCCCGCCTACCGGGGTTATCTCCTGGCCATCGTTGAAGACATGGAACAGCGCGGCCGGGCCGTGTTGAAAGGCTGGCAGGATGATGGCTACCGCGAAACCTTTATCGAAAACACCGGCACGGCCGCCGGCGCCGCGCTGAGCCTGCTGGTCAACAGCCTGAACGAGCACTACGAGTTTATCAAAAGGGATAAGATCGGGATTCCCTCCGGCGTAACTACCCTGGGCATCACCTTCCCCCAGAAAGTGGAGGCCTTCTATTCCGGCATTTCCCTCCTGCTGGCCGCAGAAGCGCTGAATGCTTCGGAAGGCCTGTTCCTCGGCCGCAATGTACAAAGCGGCGCCAACGGCCCGGGCCTGGATGACTACCTGCAGGCGGTGAACGCCACCAAAGAAGGGCAGAACCTCAATGCGGTGATCGAAAGCCAGTTCGATAATGCAAAAGAAGCCCTGGGCCAGGTGCAACCGCCTTTGTCCGGGGCTATCGAAACGAATAACGATATCGTGGTGAATGCCTATAACGAGATCACTAAACAGATCGTCAACATCAAGACGGACATGCCCTCGGTGCTCTGCGTGGCGATCACTTATGTGGATAATCCGAGTGATTCGGACTGAGTGGAGATGAAGGAATGAAGGAATGAAGGAATTTTACCCGGAAGAGCCTATGGCGAAGACGGGGAAGGAATGAAGGCCCGTCCTCTCCCGATAGTTATCGGGATCAGCCGGGTGAAAATTGCGAACACTCCCCCGAAATCCGCGTTCTTGGCCTAATCCTGCCTGCGGCACAGCAGGCAGGCGCGTTCCATTTTCAATTCTGCGAACACTCCCTCTGTCCGCTCTTCAGCTTAAATAACCACATAATGAGCCCTTTCACCTTTTTCTTCATCATCCAGTTATTGATTACCCTCCTACCCCATTATCCGGGCAATGGGCTGTCTCCACCGGCAAAACCCAACATCATCATCCTCTTCTGCGACGACCTGGGCTACGGCGACCTGGGCGTTTACGGCCACCCCACCATTCGTACGCCCAATCTGGACCGCATGGCTGCCGAAGGCATGAAGTTCACCAATTTCTACTCCGGCTCTCCGGCCTGCACGGCCAGCCGTTATGCGCTGCTCACCGGGCGCTACCCCATCCGCTCCGGTTTCTCCTGGGTGCTTTACCCCGGGTCCGAACGAGGCATACATCCCGAAGAATTCACCCTGGCCGAAGGATTGAAGCAAGCAGGATACCGGACGGCTTGTTTTGGCAAATGGCACCTGGGCTCCACCAAACGGGAATTCCTGCCGCTGCAGAACGGCTTCGACGAGTACCTCGGGCTGCCCTACAGCAATGATATGATCCCGCCGAAACACCCGGATATCGCGCTGCTGCGGGGCAACGACACCCTGGAGCTCAACCCGGATCAAAGTTTGCTGACTGCCCGCTACACCGAAGCAGCGAGATCCTTTATCCTGCGCAATAAGGACAATCCCTTTTTTCTGTATCTCCCCTACGCCATGCCGCACCTGCCCCTCCACCCGGGAGAGGCCTTCGCCGGAAAGTCCGCCCGGGGAACCTATGGCGATGTGGTAGAGGAGATCGACTGGAGCGTGGGAGAGGTCTTGAAGTTACTCGATGAACAGGGCCTGTCAGCAAACACCCTGGTGTTTTTCACCAGCGACAACGGCCCCTGGATCATCAAGGGTGAGGAAGGAGGCTCCGCCGGGCTGCTCCGCGACGGCAAGGGCAGCACCTGGGAAGGCGGCATGCGGGAGCCGGCGATCGCTCGCTGGCCGGGAGTGATCGCCCCGGGAAGCCTGCAGATGGAACAAAGCAGTACGCTCGGCCTTTTTGTGGCCGCCCTGAAACTCGCCGGCGTACCGCTTCCGGCCGACAGGGTTATAGACGGAAAAGACATCAGCCCTCTTCTGAGAGGAGAAAAAGAGCATACCGTGGCCAATATGCCCTTCTTCTACTACGGCCCCCATGAGCTTCACGCTGTGCGCCAAGGCCCCTGGAAGCTGCACATCAAAACCTCCAGCCAAACCGGGAAGCAGTATTTCGAGGGCAAAACACCCCTGCTCTTCAACCTGGAAACCGACCCATCGGAACAGTACGAGTTGTCCGGCCAATACCCTGAAGTTGTTGGGCAACTGATGAAGCTGGTCGAAACCCATAAAGAGAAAGTGGAACAGGAGGGTACGTTCTACCGGTAACCGGTTAATACTTTGTCAAATAAGCATTGTGACGCCAAGAAAGACTTGACAAGTTTTCAGCGAGGCGCCTGGCGGGAAACTTGTCAAGTCTAATGTCAGGCAAATTTGTCATGGTATTAGTTGACATAGCAATTAATTCACCAAAACTTCATCGATGAATATCCAGCACTTCCCTCCCGGATTGGGGTGCCAGTCCGGGTTTTTCAGGCGGCTGGCCGCCTCTACCTTCAGGTATTTTACGGGCTGGGCATCAAAGGCTACGCGGAAGTAATCCATATCCGGCGCTGCTCCCGGCTCTTCGCCGGGAAGGGCTGTCTCTCCGGCGAAGCGGAAATCCCTGCCATCTTCGGAGAGCCAAACCTTTAGCTTCCGCGGAAAAAAGATCCAGCTGGCGGGGGCGGAAAGGGCGCTGACCACCACTTCGCTCACCTCTTCTTTGCGCTCCAGCTCCAGCGTAGCCGTCATGTGCATGCCTTCATAGCCCAGCCAGTTGCCGTCGGTAAATACCGCCGTCCCCTTCTCCAGGTCGATCAGGCTGGCGGCGCCTTTGCCTTTGTACTTTTCCGCAGGCGGCTGGGCAAGAGTTGCCCTTTTCGCCTTTATTCCCGCCCGGAAGAAGGCCTTCTCCACGGGTGGACTGTCCTCCCAGCCGGTTTTGTGGGTAAACGCCTTCAGCAGCGCCGATTCCCGGATGACTACGGAATCGGTATACAATGTGGAACAACTATCCGGCTCCGAGCCGTCCAGCGTGTAGTAGATGGAGGCATTCCGGAAATTGGTGGCCAGGTAAGCCACCACCGAATCGACAAACAGCTCGCTCCCGGCTGTGATCAGCGGCGGGTTCAGTTTAGACTCCCCGAATATGTCTTCATTCACCTGATGCTGGATCTCCAGCAGAGGGCGCGCCTCCTGCAGGCGGTTGATGCCCAGCTCACTGATGGCCGACTGCCAGGTGTACAGGCGCTGTAAGGCGGGAATGGACAGCAGAGCATCGATGGAAGCGTCGCTGGCCCGTGTCCCATATATATTGAGCGTTCCCAGATATTTCAGCTCCGCCAGTTGGCGGATGGTTGCATCACCGGCCATGGTCTTCTGCAGCTGCAGCTTATTGAGGTTGGGAAACCTGCCGATCTGGCCCGCCAGTTCATCCGAAAAGTCACTGTGGGAGAGGTTGAGTTCTACGATGTTCTTCCGGACTTTCTTCAACCGGCGGAAAGTATTCCGGCTCAGGCCCTGATGCCCGGAAAGGTCAACGATCAGCAAGGGGCTGCCCTGCGCCAGAGGATAGGCCCGGATACCTTCAGCGTTAAGTTTTTCCAGGACGGCCGCATCCACCGGGCGGGCCCTGATGGCCGTTATATCCGTTCCGGAAGTAGTGTATTTATCGAGGATGGGCTGCACCGCCTCATTGCCCTCCATTGTCCCGACGATGCAATCGAAACAGGCGCCGTTATTTATCCACCATTCCAGCAATTTCATTTCCTCTTCATCCAGTTGCTTTTTCCCTTTGGGCGGCATGTGCTTCTTCTCACTTTCCGGGAGGTGCACCCGCCTGAAGAATTCGCTCTCCGACGGGTTCCCTACATCAAAAACCGGGCCGTTCTTGCCCCCTTGCATCAGCCCTTCTCGGGTGGTCATCACCAGCCGCCCCTTAGCCTTGGAGGGATTGTGGCAACTGTTGCATTTTTCTTTCAGAATGGGCGCGATAACGGTTTCATAGGCATTGGCCGCCTCAATATCGTTAACCACCAGAGCGGCATCCTCCGGATGGGAGAAGAGATAATCCGCTCCATGAGTTATGTTACCTCCATAATGGCCAGTGAGCACCAGCAGCCCAGCCGACAGGAGAAGTAAAGGCGCGTAAAACCGCGATAAGGCGCCGAACACCCTTTGATGTGACAAATACAACAATACCGAACACGCAGCCATGGCCCCCCCCAGCCATTTGTGCCGCCCCAGCATAACTTCGTCATACCCTCCTTCACCCGAAAGCCACAGGCCGGTCACAACGGAAGCCACCGCAAACAGGGCTCCCGCCAGTAAGGCCAGGCCAACCGCCGAATTCAGGGTATCGTCCTTTTTCCACCGCTTCAGGGCTTCCAGGAGAAAAGCAAAGATCAGAATGCCGATCGGCAGGTGTACCAGAAGCGGGTGCAGACGGCCGGGGTTTATAAATAAATCCATTTATGATTTTTGATTTATAATTTTTGATTTTTGATTTTTGATTTGTCCACCTCCGAAGCAAATCGCACATCAAAAATTCCTGGAACCAAATGCAGGCAGCTTCTTATGCCAAAATATCCTTAACCAACTCCCCTTCCACGTCGGTCAGGCGGAAGCGGCGCCCCTGATATTTGTAGGTCAGCCGCTCGTGGTCGATGCCCAGGAGGTGCAGCAGAGTAGCCTGAAAATCATGCACGTGGACCGGCTTGTCCACAATATTGTACCCAAACTCATCGGTTTCGCCGTACACCAGGCCCGGTTTAATGCCACCGCCCGCCATCCAGATGGTAAAGCAGCGGGGGTGGTGGTCGCGCCCGTAGTTGGTGTCGGTCAGAATACCCTGAGAATAATTGGTGCGCCCGAATTCGCCGCCCCAGATGATGAGCGTATCTTCCAGCATCCCCCGCTGTTTGAGGTCCATCACGAGGGCCGCCGAGGCCTGGTCTACGTCCTTGGCCTGCTTGCTGATGGCTACCGGCAAGTCGAAGTGCTGATCCCAGCCCATGTGGTAGAGCTGAATGAAGCGCACGCCCTTCTCGGCCAAGCGGCGGGCCAGGATACAGTTGGCGGCAAAGGTGCCCGGGGTCATGGCATCCGGCCCGTACATCTGGTAGATGTAATCGGGTTCGTCCTCAATATTCATCACCTCCGGGACGGAGGTTTGCATGCGGTAGGCCATCTCGTACTGGGCAATACGGCTCTGGATCTCGGGGTCCCGGTAAGACTCGTATTGCAGGGCATTGAGCTCCGAGAGTTTATCCAGCATATTTCTCCTTTGCGCCCTCGTCAGCCCCTCGGGGTCGTTGAGATACAGCACCGGGTCCTGGGCGGCGCGGAACTGGACGCCCTGATGCAGAGAGTGGAGGAAGCCGTTGCCCCACAGGCGAGAGTACAGGGGCTGCCCGGCAGGCCTGCCGGTGCCGCGCGAAAGGAGGACACAGAAAGCCGGAAGGTTTTCATTCGAACTGCCCAGGCCGTAGCTCAGCCAGGAGCCCATGCTGGGCCGCCCGGGCTGCTGGGAGCCCGTTTGAAAAAAGGTGATGGCCGGGTCGTGGTTGATCGCCTCCGTATACATGGACTTGACGATGCAAAGCTCATCCACGATCTTCGACGTGTAGGGCAATATGTCGCTGGTCCAGGCGCCGCTCTGGCCATACTGCTGAAACCCGAACTGAGAACCCACCAGCGGGAAAGCGTCCTGCCCGGAAGTCATCGTCGTAAGGCGCTGGCCGGCGCGAATCGACTCAGGGAGGTCCTCTCCCCTCCTTTTATTCAGCAACGGCTTGTAATCGAACAACTCCAGCTGGGAAGGGCCGCCGCTCTGGAACAGGTAAATGATCCGCTTGGCTTTCGCCGGGTGGTGCAGCGCCTCCAAAGCGCCTGTGAGCCCTCCGGTTTCTTCGGCCAGCAGCCCGTTTTCATCTTTCCGGAAAAAGCTGTATCCCAAAATGGAGGACAGGGCGGCCACACCAATGCCCAAGGCCGTTTTGGATAGAAAGGCTCTTCGGTTGAGGTGCAGCGCCCGTTCTTCGAATATCTTGTTCATAGTCAGCTTTTTATGATTTTGATGGCACTTCCGGTTATCCAAATTTATTTGGCTCGAAGACGCGCTTAACGCCCACACCGGATGCCCAAATTTATTTGGCTCGAAGACGCGCTTAACGCCCGCACCGGTTATCCAAATTTATTTGGTTCGAAGACGCGCTTAACTTAAGTCCAAGCGCAATGGGGCACGAGCGTAGCGACTGATAGAATAATTCACAACCCCGGGCTGAGGGAGCGTTTCCGGCTCCCCTCACCCACGCGTCACCGCCTCATCCAGGTTTAAGATGGCATTGGCCACAACGGCGTAGGCCGCCAGTTCGGCCGGAGGCATTTTCGTCTGCAAGGTGTACTCTCCCACTTTGAGGTACTGCCCGGCGCTTTCCGGCTGTTCCGCGAACCGCGATCGTTCTTCTTCGAAGTACTGGACGAGAAGTTCCAGCTCTTCCTTTTCAGGCGGCCGGGAGGTGGCCAGGCGGAACATGAAGGCGACCCGCTCCGCAACCTCAACCCCGGCCTGATCGATGGCCTGGTGAGCGAGCATACGGGCCGCCTCTACCACCTGCGGGTCATTGAGCAACACCAGCGCCTGGAGGGGCGTATTGGTCTCCTGCCGCTTCACGGTGCACAGGTCGCGGGAAGGCGCATCGAAAGTCATCATACTGGGGGGAGGCACGGTCCGCTTCCAGAAGGTGTAAAGGCTGCGCCGGTAAAGCTTATCGCCTTTATCCTGAACGTATTTCGCCGTACTGCCCCCTCCCCCGCCGGTCGTTTCTTCCCAGATGCCTGCCGGTTGATAGGGTTTCACGCTGGGCCCTCCCACTTCCTCATTGAGTAGGCCGCTGATCTTCAGGGCCTGGTCTCTGAGCATTTCGGCTGTCAGCCGGCGCCGGGGCGCCCGGGCCAGCCAGCGGTTGTCGGGGTCCGCCTCCAGGAGTTCATCCGATACGGCAGCCGATTGCCGGTAGGTGGAGGAGAGCACCATGTATTTAAGCATGGCCCGGGTATCCCATCCCAGTTCCCGGTACTTGATGGCCAGGAAATCCAGGAGTTCGGGGTGTGTCGGCAACGCCCCCTGGTTTCCAAAATCATAGGAGGTGGCCACGATCCCGTTGCCGAAGAGCTGCTGCCACAGGCGGTTAACGGCCACTCTTGCCGTCAGGGGGTTTTTCTCGTCGAATAGCCAGCGAGCCAGCCCCAGGCGGTCTTTTGGCTGCTTTTCGTCCATGGGAAGAATATGCCGGGGAGTGGCGGGAAACACCTCTTCGCCCGGTTGGTCATATTGCCCGCGCCGGAGAACGAACGCCTTCCGGGGGGTGTCCATCTCCCGCATCACCATCAGCGGAATGGCAGGCATGGAATCCAGGTTATTGATGAAAGTAACCGTTTCCTCGACCTGCTTTTGGGTAAGTGTAAGGTAAGGCTCCGGAATGACGCTTGGATTATCCATCAGCCCTTTCTCGGGAATATTATTGAAAAAGCTGAACAGGCTGTAATAGTCCTTTTGGCTGATGGGGTCGTACTTATGGTCGTGGCAACGGGCGCACTCCAGGGTAAGCCCAAGGAAGGCGGTGGCAAAAGTCTGGGCGCGGTCCGCCACATATTCCGTCCGGTATTCCTCATCGATCACGCCGCCTTCGGCGGTGATCTTGTGGTTTCGGTTGAAACCCGTGGCGATCACCTGCTCCAGGGTGGCCTCCGGCAGCAGGTCTCCGGCCAGTTGCCAGGTGACGAACTCATCATAGGGCATATTCTGGTTATAAGCATGGATAACCCAGTCTCGCCACGGCCACATGATGCGCTCGAAATCATCCTGGTAGCCGTGGGTGTCGGCATAGCGGGCCAGGTCCATCCACTCCAGCGCCATCCGTTCTGCATAAGCATCGGAGGCCAGAAGGCGGCCAACCACTTTTTCGAAAGCATCAGGATCGGAATCATTGACAAAAGCTTCGATCTCAGCAATGGTGGGTGGCAGGCCGGTAAGGCCGAAACTCACCCGGCGGAGGAGCTTTTCCCTGGTTTCCCGGCCGGAAGGGGTAAGGCCCAGGCTCTCCAGTTTGGCAAGAATGAAGTAGTCAATCTCATTAGCGGGCCAACTGGTATGCTTCACCTTTGGAATCTCCGGTTTCTCAGGGGGTAGGAATGCCCAGTGTTCTTTCCATTCTGCGCCCTGTTCGACCCATTTCTTCAGGATGGCCTTCTCGTATTCACTCAGAACGAGGTTGGATTCCGGAGGAGGCATCCTGTCGTTCTCATCCCCAGCATATATCCGTTGTATGAGGGTACTGTTTTCCGGGTCCCCGGGAATGATGGCGTACCTGTCGCCGTGTTCTCCCAAAGCGGCGAAGGCCAAAGCCTTATCGTGCAGGGCCAGCCCTCCTTCCCGGACTTTTTCGTCCGGCCCGTGGCACTTAAAACAACGGTCGGACAGGATGGGCTTGACGTGGAAATTGAAATCTACTTTTTCGGGTACGGCCTGGCCCGGGGCTGCCGCCGCCCCGGTTTCAGCCCTGGCTTCGGCAGCTTTATCCGGCAACAGAAATTTCACGCCTCCCAACAGGCAGGCGAATACCACTACCAGTACTATCAGTTGCTTTATCCTCACCAGCATAATTTTTAGTTACAGTTCAGGCAAGTCTTCTTTAACTTGTTCCCAGAAGGCTGCTTCAAACAGCCGGGCGCTGCCGATCAGGGCCGCATCTTCCATCAGGGTGGAAACCGCCAGGCGGGTGGAAATGCCATTTTCCCGGAGCACGGCCTCCAGCGCCCCTCCGAACAATGGAAAAGCGTGGGCGATGTTGCCGCCGACCACCAGAATATCCGCCGGGAATTTTTTCAGCCAGGGCACGAAAAATTCACCCAGGTTTTGGCCGAAAAGCCGGAAAAGTTTCCGGGCCGTTCCTTCCTCTTTAGCGGCTTCTGCAATCTCCTTAACCCCCGCTGCCTTTTCTTCCGTCAGCTTTTCGTATTCCCGGACAAACCAGCGGGTCGAAAAGTAATCATCGGCAATTCCGTCCTCATAAGGCAGGTGCCAGAAACACCCCTGCGGCGCCACATCCTCCCGGTTCACCACCGGAAGGCCATCCTCGATATAGGCAGAACCGAAGCCGGTGCCCAGGGTAATGGCCACTACCTTAGCACACTCTTTTGCTTCTCCGAGCCAGGAAACACCTACGGCGAAGGAAGTAGCGTCATTCATAAAGCGGAGCGGCAGGCCCGGATCCGACAGGAAGGCGGGAAGCTCCTGCTTTACATTCACCTGGTAAAGCGCCTCGTATTTGTCGTTGCCTTCAAACAGCGCCAAGCCTGTCCGGTAATTGAATGGGCCCGGCATGGCAAAGCCGATGCCGGCCAGCCGGGAAACATCGATCTTTCCAATGGTTTGGTTCAACGCCTGCGCCCAGGTTTGGAAAATAACCTCCTTGGATGCTTTATTATTCACTTTAACATAGGCGCGGGAAGCCTCGATGATGTTACCCGCCCGGGTATCGATGGCGGCGCTGAGAATATGGCCGCCGCCAATATCGGCGCCGATGGTGATGTGCTTGTCAGTCATTTGCCTGTAGGGTTGAAGTGGACAGCGAAAAGGGGACGGCATCCGCATCGACGGCACGGGACAGGTTGGGCTGATCCGCCATTTTGAAGGCCAGCTTTCCTCCTTCCTGAATGGCCTGGTGATCGATCCAGCTCTTGTTCCAGGGTTTTCCGTTGAGAACCGCCGATTCAATATACACATTGCCCGGCTGATTTCCTGAAGCTTCGATAATGAATTCCTTGCCGTTTTCCAGCTTCAGGGTTACCTTGTCGAAGAGCGGGCTGCCGATTACATATTGGGTAGTCGCCGGAGTGACGGGATAAAAGCCCAGGGCGCTGAACACGTACCAGGCGGAAGTCTGCCCGTTGTCCTCATCCCCGCAGTACCCGTCCGGCGCAGGAGTGTAAAGTTTTTCCATGACCTCCCGCACTCTCTGCTGCGCCTTCCAGGGCTGCCGGCCGTGGTTGTAAAGGTAGATCATGTGTTGTATCGGCTGGTTGCCGTGGGCGTAGTTGCCCATATTGACGATCTGCATCTCCCTGATCTCATGGATGGTAAACCCGTAATAGGAATCGTCAAAATCGGGAGGCATGGTGAAGACCTCGTCCAGCTTGGCCACAAAGGCTTCCTCCCCACCCATCAGGTTGATCAGGCCCTGCACATCCTGAAAAACCGACCAGGTATAATGCAGGCTGTTGCCCTCGGTGAAGGCGTCGCCCCATTTGAGCGGGTTAAAAGGCGACTGGAAGGCGCCATCTTCGTTCTTGCCGCGCATCCATCCGCTTTGGGGGTCGTAGAGGTTTTTATAGTTGTACGATTGCTCGTAGAATTTTCGGGCGGCCTCCTCCTTTCCCATCAGGCGGGCCATCTGGGCAAGGGCAAAGTCGGCATAGGCATACTCCAGGGTGCGGGCGGCATTTTCGTTGATGCCTACATCATAGGGCACATAGCCCAGTTGGTTGTAATAATCAACGCCCAGGCGGCCCACGGAATTGACGGGGCGCCCTTCGGCTACGCTGGCATTTTTCAGCATGGCCTCCAGCAACAGCTCCGCATCATAACCCCGGATTCCTTTGACATATGCATCGGCGATCAGGGAGGCCGAATTGGAACCGATCATGCAGTCGCGGTGGCCGGGGCTGGCCCATTCCGGCAACCAGCCCGACTCGAGGTAGGTGTTCACCAGGCCCTGCATGATGTGGCTGTCCAGTTCCGGGTACATGAGCGTGAAGAAAGGGAACACGGCGCGGAAGGTGTCCCAGAAGCCGTTGTCGGTGAACATATATCCCGGGCGGACTTGCCCGTTGTAGGGGCTGTAGTGAACGATCGCTTCGGATGCGTCGAATTCGTAGAATTTCCGGGGGAACAGCAGCAGCCGGTAAAGGCAGGAGTAAAATGTCCGTAGGTTGTCCAGGTTGTCGTCTTCCACTTCAATGCGGCGCAGCTCCTTGTCCCAGGCCCGGAAGGCCTTCGCTTTGGTTTCCTCAAAAGTATCCTCTCCGATCTCCCTGCGGAGGTTAAGTTCCGCCTGTTCGGGGCTGATAAAGGAAGAGGCTACCTTTACGTGTACCTGTTCACCTCGTTTTGTTTTAAACCCAATAACCGCCCCAACGTGGCCGCCCTCCTTCCGGGTGGAGTTTTTATCCAGCGCCCATTCATCCCCCCAGGTGTGGGTGATCTCGAAGTCCTTGTCAAAAACGGCCACGAAGTAGTTGTGAAAGTTATCCGGCACTCCCCCGCTGTTGTTGCGGCAATACCCTATGACCTTTCGCTCTTCGGGAATAATTTCCACCATCGAGCCTTCATTAAAAGCATCAAGCAGAATATAGGAAGACTCTTCCTCCGGAAAAGTGAAGCGGAATTGGGCCGCCCGTTCGGTAGGCGTAACCTCCGCCACCACATCGTAATCCGCCAGGTAGACTTTATAATAATGAGGCAGCGCTGTTTCCGCCTTATGAGAGAACCAGGAAGCCCGTTCCTCCTCCTGAAACCTGAGTTCCCCGGTAACCGCCATCAGGGAAAAGGCGGCATAGTCATTGATCCAGGGGCTGGGCTGATGGGTTTGTTTGATACCGCGGATCTTATGGGCGTCGTATTGGTACGTCCAGCCGTCGCCCATCTTGTTGGTCATGGGCGTCCAGAAGTTCATGCCCCAGGGCAGGGCGATGGCCGGGTAGGTATTGCCGTTGGAAAGGCTGAACTCCGAGTCGGCGCCCATAAGCGGGTTGACGAGGAAGACGGGGTTGTCCTTCTTTGCTGGGGTCCTGGATTGAGCAAAAGAAGAGGCCTGAAATATCATCAACGCTCCGAAAAAGAAAAGAAGAGAATAATTCATTGATCAGAGTTTATTACTCACTCACTAATTCACTAATTCACTCACTCACTACATATACACAAAAAACACATGAGCCACCCCGGCTCGTAAGAGGCGCGGGGTGGCTCATACACTACTCAGAGCAAACATGCTCTCACTGCCGGCGGCACTTACTTAGCCCACCACAGTTTGGTGGATTGCTCGTCGGGGCCTTGCTTGGCGATGGCAGCCTGTACGTTGGGGCCGTTGGTATTCACGGCGTTGTTCCCATAACGCAGGCGCTGCGGGTATTTGCCGTTGAGGGCAGCGTCTCCCAATGAGTAGATATCGGGGTCTTCTACGCCTGCGGCCAGTTCGGCCGGATAGCCGTAATCGCGGACGATAGCCCAGCCTTCAAAGCCGTCGGTGTAGGAAGCGATCCAGCGCTGGATAGCGATCTTTTCGATCATCTCCTCTGTGGTGCCCGTCAGTTGGGCCAGCGGAGCGTCGGCCAGGTACTTGTCGATATCGGCATCCGGCACCCCCCACAGCTTCATGGCATACCGGATACCATCCTGATACAGCGCAGCTGCGTCGCCGTTGCTTAACCCTCTCACGGCTGCCTCAGCTTGCAGGAAGTAGGACTGGGCCGTAACCAGGACGAGCTCGGGGAAGATCTCTCCCGAGTTTTTCGCCCGGATCACGATCTCTGCCGGCGTGGAAAAGAACTCATAGGCGGCCATGGAGTAGGTTTCGGCATTGAGCCTGGTGGGCTGGCCGACATAGTAGGTGTTTTCCGGCATGACTATCGTCGTCCCTTCCTCGGTATCTTCGCGCGTGTAGGCGACGCCGGCCTCATCGAGGACGCCGGCGATGAAGTCCACCCGCTTGTCGAACTGAGCGGCTTCGGGGCCGTCCGGTTTTTCAATGAATACCTCTCCGCCCCTGGCCGGCTTGGCGTACAGTGCAAGGCGGGGGTCTTCGTTGTTGCGCAGGTAATCGATCAGGGTCTTGCCCACCGTCCAGTCGGAGCCCGTACCGAAGTTGTACCAGACGTCTCCGTAGCAGGCGGCATCCCACTGCGTAATGATCTCATCCTTGGGCAGGAGGCAGTTGTCCGCTTCCGTTTCCAGCAGGGGCTGGCCGAGAGCCTGGGTGATGGCCCCTTCGGCAAAGTCGGCGCCCGGAGCGCCCAGCGCGCGCATGGCCAGCCTCAGCTTGAGGGTATTGGCCAGCTTCTTCCACTTCTGGAGGTCGCCTCCGTAGTACAGGTCATTTTCGCCTACGTCATCAACGGTTACTCCTGTCCTTTCCGCGTCTCCGATAAGGGACATAGCCCGGTCGAGTTCATCGATCAGCCCTTTGTAAATGACGGCCTGCTCATCGAATTTCGGCTGGGTAATATCGGGATTGGTGGCTTCGGAGTAGGCCACCATTCCGAACACATCGGTGAACATCTGGAAGTACAGGCCCCTCATGACCAGGCCGATGGCTTCCATGTACTGGTTCTCGAACTCCCCGCCCTGTTTTACATTTCGCATGTAGTTATCGAGGTTTCCGATATAGCCTTCCAGCCAGTCCCAGGCGGCGTCGGTATAGCCGCTGTTGTAGGTATATCCAAGCCCGTCAGACCACCAGCAGCCGCGGAACCCGAAGGTGAAGTGGCCGGCGTACCGGTCGGTATGGATCAGGTGGGCCCGCCAGTAGGGATAACGGTCGGGAGCAAACAGCTTATACTGCGGCTGAGTCAGAAAGAACTTGCCGCTGACCTCATCGCTGGTAAAGGCGTCGGGCCTGACGTTTATGTCATTGAAGTCGCTGGTGCACTGCGTGAGCAACACACCCAGGAACATTAAAACAAGGCACTTATTTAGTCGACTCATGGTATTCTGTTTTTAGGTTTTTAAAATTGAAGGCTGACGTTGAACCCGATACTGCGCAGGGTAGGCAGGTTGGCGATCAGGATACCCTGTGCCGTGTTCGAGGTACCCAGGCTGGCCTCCGGATCAACATGGTCAATATCCTTGGTGAAGAAGAACAGGTTGCGGCCGATAAGGCTGATGGTCGCTCCCCGCAGGAAGCTGTTGGCAATTGCCGAGCGAGGCACTTTGTAGGTCAAAATAGCCTCTCTGAGACGGATGTTGTCCTGGTCGAAAATGTAGTTGCTGCCGATGCCGGAATAGGCGCCCCAGTAGTCCTGAGCGCTGATCGCAACGGTATTGGGCACAAAGGACCCGTCTTCCTGTTCTATTACCCCATCGACGACGACACCGTCCTCGCGGTACTGCAGGCTCTGGGTAGAAACGCCGCTGGCATCCAGCTGGGCATTGGTCGACGAGTAGATCTGGCCGCCCATCCGGGCGTCGATCAGGAAGCGCAGGCTGAAGTTCCCGTAGGAGAAGGTATTCGTCAGGCCGCCGATCCAGTCCGGCTGGGCGTTGCCCAGGAAGACCCTTTCGGCAGAGGCCTGTGGCCGGCCTTCCGCATTGACGATGATCTGGCCGGCATCGTTTGTGCGCCAGGTCGTGCCGAAAATATCGCCATAACCGCCGCCGACAGTGGCCTGAACGGCGATGTTGCCGGAGTTGGTGACATTGAGCTGATAGCTTTCCAGGTCTTCGATCAGCTCGACCAGTTCGTTTTCGTTGTGCGTATAATTGAAAGCGAGTTCCCAGTTGAATTTGCCGGTGCGGACCGGAGAACCTCCGATCAGCAGTTCGTAACCTTTATTGGTCATTTCACCGACGTTCTCGCGGAAGAAGCTGAAACCGGTAGCCGGCGGAACGGGCACGTCGAAGATGAGGTCGACGGTCCTGATGTCATAGTACGAGAAGTCGGCAAAGAGGCGGTCGTTCCACATTCTGATCTCCGCTCCGAATTCCGTAGATGTGATGGTCTCCGGTTTCAGGTCCGGGTTGAACCGCACATTCGGCCGCGACAGGGTCGTGCGGCCCAGGTAGCCGTCCTGTGCAACAGTATAGTACGGGAACAACTGGTACGGGCCGGTATCGTTACCGACCTGAGCCCAGTTACCCCTCACTTTGACCAGGTTAAACAAGCGGCTGTTGGGGTCGATAAAGCGGGTCAGCAGGAAGGAAAGGCCGACCGATGGGTAGAAGTAGGACCAGTTGTCCTCCGACAGGGTGGAAGACCAGTCGTTGCGGCCGGTAATATCCAGGTAGGCGAATCCACCATAGGACAAGGAAGCCGAAGCATAGAGCGAGTTGATCTTCTTTTCCTGCATGGGCACGTAGGAAGGCCGGATGATGCGGCTGTTGGCCAGGAATGCCCGCGTGGGGATCTTAAAGTCTTCCCCAAAAATGGAGGATTCCCGATACGTGCGGTAGGAGTGGTTGCCCCCTACGTTGAAGGACAGGTCGAACATTTCACCCAGGGGCGAGTTGGCCATGATGAGGAAGTCGGCGTTGGTTTCCGTGGCCTCAAGGCCCGAGAAATTCAGGCGGCCGGACCGGAAGAAGTGGTGCCCCGCCTGGTTGATGCTCTCTCTGCGGATGTTGGTGATGTCAGACCCCACCCGTATAAAAGCGGAGAGCCAGTTGTTGAACTGGTAGGTGGCCTTACCGAAGCCCAGGATACGGTTGCGGGACTCGTCGTTCCGGTCGTTGTAAAGGACCCAGTACGGGTTGGCGCCCAGGGCCGAGTAGGAAACCGAGTTGAGCGACTCCTCGGGGATCTGGAATGTTCTCAGGTCATCGATGGCCACGTTGCGGGGCATGTAGTAAACATAGGACAGGACGCCCTCCGAACCCAGGGAAGCCCGGTTCTGAATGTCCTGAGTGAAATACGTCGCCTTGGCATCGATGGTGAGGCGGTCCGATAATCTGGAAAAAGCCCTAAGGGTAAAGTTGTGGTTTTCCAGGTCTGAATTCGGCAGGACGGACTCCGTCCGGCTGTTGGTGTAGGAAAAGCGCATGTTGAAGGCTTCCGTTCCACCGTCCAGCGCAATGGTATTGATGTATTTTCCGGCAGTGCGGAAGAAATCACTGACGTTATCCGGCTGGGCCACATAGGGCCGTTCTACTCCGGTGTAGTACAGTTCGCTGCTGCCGTCCAGCCTGGGGCCCCAGGAACTGGAAGCGTTTTTCAGTTCGTCCAGGTTACCCGGCACGTTGCCCTGGGTGCCCTGTCCGTATTCGTTCTGATAATCCGGCAGGAACATCGGGCTGTCAAAAGTGACGTTGGAGTTGATGGACACGCCGATCCCTTTCCGGACAGTACCCTTCTTGGTGGTGATCAGCAGCACGCCGTTGGCAGCCCGCGATCCGTAGAGGGCGGCTGCGTTGGGCCCCTTCAGCACCGAAATGCTTTCGATGTCATCCGGGTTGATGTCCGTGATGCCGCCGCCGGTAACGGTACTGTTGAAAACGCTACCACCGCTGTTGGACCCGGCGTCATCGATGGGCATACCGTCCACCACGATCAAAGGCTGGTTGTTGCCGGTAATGGAGTTGTTACCCCGGATCAGCACCCGGGAGCCCGCCCCGGGGCCGCCGGTAGACTGGGTGATGACCACCCCCGCCACCTTACCCACCAGGGAGTTGACCGGGTTGTTGTCTTTGATGGTGGAAATTTCATCAGAATTGACCTGTGAAATGGAGTAACTCAGCGCTTTTTTCTCCCGGCTGACGCCGATGGCGGTTACCACCACTTCATCCATTTGAATACCTTCTTTCAGGGTACACACGATGTTGGTCTGATTCTCCACAGGAATACTTTGTGAGGCATAACCAGTATAGGAAAACTCCAGGACCGGTTCGTCGGTGATCAGTTTTAGGGTGAAATTTCCGTCAATGTCCGTGACAGTGCCATTGTTGGTGCCAGCCTCAATGATGTTGACCCCGATCAGTGGTTCACCATCACCGGTGATGACTGTTCCGCTTACCGCTTGTTGCCCCCAGGCAAAAGCCGCAAACAGTAAAAAGCTTGCCAGCAAAACTAGTTTTGGTTTCATAATAGCTAGTTTATTGTTTGTTTATGAGTGTAAAATGGAATGTCTTAACTTTCCCGCCGGCGAGGTATGCAGATTGTATACTGTAGCCACCAGCTACTCTTCTCCTGACAGGTGGCCTTGGCGTTTAAACCAAAACAGATCTCCCTATCCGGACTTTTCCGGGTAGGGCTAAACTAAGGTAATTTTCAAAAAAAACAGATGACTTTTAGCACCTCAAAGCCCGTTTTTGGGGTAGGAAAATTAGAATTTTATTTTCTTTTTTTGCCTATTCAACATAAAAAATTTGACTTCCCAAGCGGAGTATGCACATAGTTAGCGTACAATAAATTAAATAATGTTCTAACATGAATTCATTCCACCTTCTTTTGCTCAGCCTTTTTCTTTATGGGCTTTCCGGTACAGCCCAACCTGCTGGTTTTGAATATCATCCCGAGAAGTATGTCTGCCACCGGGCGCCTCAGGTTATCAGGCCCGACGGGCACATAGAAGATGCGGAATGGGGCCAGGCTCCGTGGTCCAAACCCTTTGTCGACATTGAAGGAAATCAAAAGCCTGCCCCCTTCTTTGAAACGCGGGTGAAAATGCTCTGGGACGAACAGTACTTCTATATTGCCGCAGAACTGGAGGAAGAAAACCTGTGGGCAACCTATGACCAACACGACGCGGTGATCTACCAGGAGAATAACTTTGAGGTGTTCCTCGACCCGGACGGGGACACCCACAACTATTTCGAGCTGGAGATCAACGCCCTGGGTACGGTATGGGACCTGCTGCTCACCAAACCTTACCGGGACGGAGGCCTGGCCATCAACGGATGGGATATACACGGGCTGGAAAAAGGCATCCAATTGTATGGAACGCTAAACGACCCTTCGGATAAAGACCGGAAGTGGGCTCTGGAACTGGCCATTCCCTGGAAGGCATTATCCCGCCGAAGGCCTCCTCAGGAAGGCGAAACCTGGCGGGCCAACTTCTCCAGGGTGGAATGGCGGATAGAAGCGGAAGGCGGGGCCTACCGGAAAACAATAAACCCGGCCACCGGAAAACCTTTCCCGGAATACAACTGGGTATGGTCTCCCCAGGGGGTAATAGCCATGCACCAGCCGGAAACCTGGGGATTCGTCCAATTTACGGAGGCCAGGGTGGGAGAAGAAGAAATCGCCTTTCAGGAGGACCCTGATGACGCCATAAAATGGTTACTCCGCCAGGTATACTACGCCGAACGCGAATACAGGGGGCAGAACGGGTTTTATACCAGTGAAGTGCCCGAACTGGAGCTGCCTTTGGCTCCTCAGGCCAAAGAGAAGCTGAATATTCTGGCGAACGAACACACTTTTGTTTCCTGGATCAGGAAAGGCAAGCGAATTTGGTATATCCGGGAGGATGGCAGGGTTTGGGCAAATGCCGGGAACTCATC
>JAGFJE010000657.1 GCA_024103175.1 Phaeodactylibacter sp. | reverse complement strand
TGCGCAGGCGCGCCCGCCACTGCAGCTTGATGAACTGCCCGGCCAGGGCGGTGACGAGCATGAGAGGGATGGTGCCGGCGCCGAAGAGGGCCATATACAGTGCGCTTTCTGGAACGGAGCCGGCCGCCAGGGCGCCGACGATGGCCATATAGACCAGCCCGCAGGGCAACAGCCCGTTGAGCATGCCGATCAGGAAGAGCCGGCCGGGGCCGCGCTGCCGGAGCAGCCAGCCCAGTTGTTTTTTCACCCAGTTGTTCAGCCGCTGCATGAACGGGATGCGCAGCAACTGGCTTTCCACATTGATGGAAAACAGGGCGATGGCCAGCAGCAGGACGCCCAGCCCGATGGAAACATAAGACTGAAAGCCCGCCAGGAAAAAGCCGCGCCCCACCAGCCCGACCAGCAGGCCGAGCAGGCCGTAAGTCACTACCCTGCCGACATTATAGAGCAGCACGTTGAGGCCGGCCTGCCACCGCCGGCTACCCTGATAGGGCAGCGACAGGGCAATGGGCCCGCACATGCCGACGCAGTGCAGGCTGCCCAGTAAACCGATCGTAAAGGCTGTCCAAAGCGCCATATATCCAGTGCTAGATCGTGATACTTTCTTCCTTGTAGAACTCTTTTCCTTCCGCGTTCCAGTTGACCTTTACTTTCCAGCGCCCCGGCCGGAGGCCTTCCGTCGGGATGCGCTGTATATGGCCTTCGCCCACGCGAACAGGCAGCCTGAAGTCGCTCTGCTTATCGGAAGGGCAGAAAAAGTAGACCTCTCCGGCAACCTCGTCGAATTCGGCCGGAAAGTGCAGTTCCACTTCCCTCTTCTGGATCTTGTTCCAGATCTTCAGGTCTTCTTCCAGTTGCTGGGCGTTCACCAGCTTGTTGTAGTGCTGCTGGTAGGCCAGGTCATCTGCGTAATAGTGTTCAGAGACCAGGCTATTGTCGTACTGGGTCGAACGGTACACTGCGAACACCAGTACCAGGACGAAAAAGGAGTAAAAAACAGCTATTCCTGTTCCCCAATTAAATTTCATGACTTTAAGTTTTTTTGCCCCGGTTTTTTTCGCCAGGCAGGGCCGGGAAGAAAAAAACCGGGGCGGTGGTTCGTGGCTGCTTCGCCGTACCTTTTAGGTTTTCGCTGGCGAAACTACCTGGTATCAGGCTTGATTGTCATGGGCCTGCCAACAATGCAGCCCTATAACAATATAACAATTCAGCCATCCAGCCATTTTACCCGGACGAGCCTTTGGCGAAGACGGGCCAACCATCCTCACTGCATCCCCGCCGGGCGCAGGAAGTTCGTCTTCGCCTTGTCGATCAGCTCTCCGTTGGAGTAGACCTCGATCTCGACCTCCGTTTTATGGCCCTCCAGGGCGTCGTTCTCCAGGATAATGAACAGGGCGCCTTCGGCGACCTGGCCGGCTTCGGCGGTGGGCGGTTTTCCCACCAGTTGGAGGCTGCCTGCCGTTCCTTCCGCCAGGCGGAATTCCACCGGCATCACTTCATTGGTCTTATTGATCACCTGGTAGTTGTAGAGGTTGCTGACGTGCGTCTCGTCCACCTTCTGAGGGAGGACGCCGGGCGTGCGCAGCAGCAGCGTTTCCACGTCGGTGCGGGCGGCCAGCAGCACGATATTCACCACGATCAGGATGGCGAGCACCGCGGTGTAGGCGATCACCCGGCCGGTGAAGAGCTTCTTGCGCCCTTCAACGATGCCGTTATAACTGTCGTAGCGGATGAGGCCTTTCGGGCGGTTGACCTTGACCATCACCTCATCGCAGGCATCGATGCAGGCGGTGCAGTTGACGCATTCCAACTGAGTGCCGTCGCGGATGTCGATCCCCGTGGGGCATACCTGCACGCAGAGCTTGCAGTCGATGCAGTCGCCGAGCTCGGCTTTCACCGCTTCGGCCGCCGGGTTGCCGTTGGTGGCTTTGGCGGCGGTGGCCACTTCGCCCTCGATCTTAGACAACGGGCTGCCGGCGGACTTCTCCTTACGGGCCTTTTTCAGTTTGCCCCGGGGTTCTCCCCGTACAAAATCGTAGGCCACCACAATGGAGTTGCGGTCGAGCATGACGCCCTGCAGGCGGCCGTAGGGGCAGATGGCCACGCAGACCTGCTCGCGCAGGTAGGAAAAAACAAAGTAAAATGCCCCGGAAAATAGGATCATGGCGACGAAGCCTTTCCAGTGCTGCGACAGGGGCTCGGTAGCGATATTGATCACTTCATCGACGCCGATGATGTAGGCCAGAAAGGTGTTGGCCACCAGGACGGCAATGGCAAAGAAAATAGCCTGCTTGGACACCTTCTTAATGATCTTGTCGGTCGTCCAGGGCGCGGCGTCGAGCCGGCGCTGGGCGTTGGCGTCCCCTTCGATAGCGTACTCGATCTTTCGGAACACCATCTCCATGAAGATGGTCTGCGGGCAGACCCAACCGCAAAACAGGCGCCCCCATACCACGGTGAACAGCACGATGAAAACGACAAAGGTGATCATGGCCAGCACGAAGAGGTGAAAGTCCTGCGGCATGAACGTGACGCCGAACAGAATGAACTTCCGCTCCAGAACATTGAAGAGCAGAAGCGGCTCTCCGTTGACCTTGATGAAAGGCATTCCAAAAAGGAAAGCCAGCAGTACCCAGCTCACGTAGGTGCGCGCGTTGGTGTAAGGCCCTTTGGGCTTTTTCGGATAGATCCATACCCGCTTGCCCGCCTCGTCAACCGTCGCTATCTTATCGCGATAGGCTTCGGTATCTTTAATTGGCTCGCTTGCGTTCATGATAATACTTCTTTATTTCGAGGTTCGAGTATGGGCGTTTATTTGATATGGAATGATGGAATGATGGAACGAAGGATTGAATGAGGCCCCAAATCATTCCTTCATTCATTCCTTCATTCCTTCATTCCTTCAATCCTTCAATCACTCACTCATTCCAATTGCATCTCCTTTCTGCTCACTCACCTCTGTAGACGAAGTGTCGGCCGGGGCGGCGTTGTCCACCTGTTGGTAGAGCTCACCCTGCGGCTCCTTCGGGTTGGGCGGGTTAGTGCCCTGCAGGCTCAGGATGTAGCTGGACACCTGTTGCATTTCCACGGGTTTAAGCTGGTCCTTCCAGGAGATCATCCCCTTTTCGGGAACGCCGTATTTGACGGTCTTGAACAGGTCTTTGATGCCTCCGCCGTGTATCCAGTAGGGGTCGGTCATATTGGGCCCGATGCCTCCTTCGCCAAACATGCCGTGGCAGGTGAAACAGGTGCCCTTGCCTTCGTAGATGGCCTTTCCGGCGGCTATTGCCTGCTCGTCGGTAAGCAGTTCTACGTTGGTTTCATCGACCTGGTTGGCCTGGGTGGCCAGGTAGGCCTGTACAGCTTTTTCCGCCCGTTCCATCTCCATCTTATATTCCTCGGCAGAACTCGGCCCGGCGCCCGTGAAGTGGTAATAGGTATAATAAACCACTCCGAAGGCAATGGTGACGTAAAACATGGCCACCCACCAGGGCGGGAGGACGTTGTCCAGCTCGCGGATGCCGTCGTACTCGTGGTCGAAGAGGATGTCTTCTTCTTTTTCCACCGGCACGACGCTGGTCATGCGCTTGTACAGGCGCTGGAAGATGGATTCTTTCGGTTTGGAAACTTCCTCCTGGTATGCCTCTATCCCCTGCTCCTGATAGATGCGGATCTGTTGCACCTTGACCATTATGTTGAGCAGGTTGTACAGGGCTGTAAGGGTAGCGATGAAGACGACAGCCGCCAGGGCGAGCATCCCGTAAGACAGCATATTGTCGTAGAAGTAGGGCGTGGCGCCTGCCTCTCCCGCTGCCTGGCCCCAGGCGTTGGCCGAAGACAACAGCAGGAGCAGGGCCGCCGGTATCAACTTAAGAGTTTTATTTCTCATGATTGTCGTTTTCAGAGTTAACAGGATTGGAGTCATCCAATGGCAGGCTTGCCATTTTATCTATATAGGCTGAATTGTGCTTGAACACCAACACCACACTGATCGTGAAGACTGCCATAAAGGTGATCAGCGCTGATATGGCCATCCAGTTGATGTTTCCGGCGCTTTCGAGAAGGTATTTGAACATGGCTTGTTACTTTTTTGGTTTTGGCGGTTCGCCGTTCGCCGTTCGCTGTTCGTCAACGCCCGCAGGCGCCGAATACCGAACACCGAATGGCGAATAGCGAGCCACGGTCAATTCCCCGCCTGCGGCGCGGGCTTAATATCCGTACCCAGCTTCTGCAGGTAGGCGATCAGGGCGACGATCTCTTTTTCTTCGAGCTTGTCATCATCGATGCCGTCCTTGCGGAGGTTGTCCGCCACGATCTTGGCCTGTTTCTGCAGGTCATCCACCGCGATCTGGTCGTAGCCTTCCGGATAGGGCGTGCCCAGCGTTTGCAGCGCCCGGATCTTGGCGGCGGTATTGCCGGTATTCAGCTCGTCTCTCAGCAGCCAGGGATAAGGCGGCATGATGGAGCCCGGCGAAGTGGTCTCCGGGTCGAGCATGTGGTTGTAGTGCCAGCTGTCCGGGTATTTGCCGCCGACGCGGTGCAGGTCGGGCCCGGTGCGCTTGGACCCCCAGAGGAAGGGGCGGTCGTAGATGAACTCGCCCGACTTGGAATATTCGCCGTAGCGCTCGGTCTCCGAGCGGAACGGGCGCACCATCTGGGAGTGGCAGCCGAGGCAGCCCTCGCGGATGTAGATGTCGCGGCCTTCCAGTTCCAGCGGCGTGTACGGCGTTACGGATTCTATCTTGGGCACCTGGTCATCGATCATGGCCATGGGGAAGATCTCCACAATACCTCCGATCAGGATGGCGATGGTGGCGGCGATCAGCATCTGAACCGGGCGGCGCTCAATCCAGCGGTGCCAGTGTTCTTTGCCGGTATGAACGGCCCAGGTAGAGGCGGGCGGCGCTTCGGCCTCTTCGTCACCGATGAAGGAACCGGCCTGAATGGTCTTGACCAGGTTGTAGATCATGACGAAGTATCCCACTACATACAAGGTGCCGCCCAGGGCGCGCAGGGCGTACATCGGGATGATCTGCGTGACCGTTTCCAGGAAGTTGCCGTACTGCAGGAAGCCGTCGGGCGTGAACTGCTTCCACATCAGGCTCTGCGTCCAGCCGGCCCAGTAAAGCGGGATGGCGTAGAAGAGAATGCCCAGGGTGCCGATCCAGAAGTGGGCGTTGGCCAGCTTCTGAGAGTGCAGTTTCGTATTGAACAACCGCGGGAGCAGCCAGTACAGGATACCGAAGGTCAGGAAGCCGTTCCAGCCCAAGGTGCCGATGTGCACGTGGCCGATGGTCCAGTCCGTATAGTGGCTAATGGCATTAACTGACTTAATAGACAACATGGGCCCTTCAAAGGTGGCCATACCATAGGCGGTCACGGCCACCACCATAAACTTGAGCACGGGATCCTGCCGCACGCGGTCCCAGGCGCCCCTCAGGGTCAGCAGGCCGTTGAGCATACCGCCCCAGGAAGGGGCGATGAGCATGATCGAAAAGACGGTGCCCAGCGACTGCGCCCAGTCGGGCAGCGAGGTGTACAGCAGGTGGTGCGGTCCGGCCCAGATGTAGATGAAAATGAGGGCCCAGAAGTGGATGATGGACAGCTTATAGGAGTATACCGGGCGGTTGGCGGCCTTGGGCAGGTAATAGTACATCAGCCCGAGGTAGGGGGTGGTCAGGAAGAAGGCCACCGCATTGTGCCCGTACCACCACTGGATCAGCGCATCCTGTACGCCGGCAAATACCGGGTAGCTCTTCCAGAGGCTCACCGGCAGCTCCAGGTTGTTGCCGATGTGGAGCACGGTGACGGTCACCCAGGTGGCGATGTAAAACCAGATCGCTACATAGAGGTGCTGTTCGCGGCGCTTCAGGATGGTGCCGAACATGTTGACGCCGAAAGCCACCCATACCAGGGCAATAGCAATGTCTATCGGCCATTCCAGCTCGGCGTACTCCTTGGCGCTGGTGATGCCCAGCGGCAGGGTGATGGCGGCGGCAAGGATGATGGCCTGCCAGCCCCAGAAATGGAATTCACTGAGGAACTTGCTGTACATGCGGGTTTTCAGCAAGCGTTGCAGAGAGTAGTAGACTCCCATGAAAATGCCGTTGCCCACAAACGCGAAGATCGCTGCATTGGTGTGCAGCGGGCGAATGCGGCCGAAAGTCGTCTCGGGGATGCCGAGGTTCAACGAAGGGAACACCAACTGCAGGGCGGCGATCAGCCCCACCAGGATGCCCACCACGCCAAAAACGATGGTGGCGTAGGTAAACTTCCGGACGATGGCATTGTCGTAACTGAATTTCTCAACTTGTGCCATTAGGTCAAGATTTTGATGTGTTATGGTTGTTTTCTGTTTGCTGAAGAGTGGTATCGTGCGAATGAGCGCCCTCGCGTTGTGCGCCCTGCCCGTCGTCGTCAAAGAGGATGCGGACCGCGGGGCTGTAGTCGTCGTCGTACTGCCCGCTGCGAACCGCCCACAGGAAGGCTCCCAGGAATCCCAATGCTACGATGAGGCTCACAATGATGAGAAGGAAAATGATTTTCATACCTTGTGTCAATTCTTACAATTACCTTGAATACCTCGATATTTCGCAATATGGTGTGCAAGATAGGTGTGGCATCAGGCTCGAATTGATGATCTTTGTCAGGTAAAAGGGTGACTTTTGTCATCATTTTGTCTGCAAAATGCCCTGAGGCCTGCTCTTGTGAAAGCGCATATATTGTTATGTTGAACAAAAAACGGGTAATGAAAGACATTATCGGCCTGAAAAATGGGGGTTTCTCTCCTGCCCGGCTCCTTGTTTGGCTCCTGGCCGCAGGCCTGCTTGCCGCGGTTCTTGCCTGCTCCGGCTCAACGGCCGGCCCTTCCGCCCCGGAGCGGTACCTCTTCCTCGGCCATCCCTACGACTGGAACTATCCCGACCGGGTGGACAGCCGCCTGGAACGCCTGGATTACAGCTCCTACACCCAGATATGGCTGGGGGGCGATGTGTGCTCACACGCCGCCGGGCATCCGGAAGTGCTTCCTTACCTGGATAGTATTTTCAACCTCGACAGGGTGCACTGGGCCCTGGGCAATCACGATTATGACTACGGGGATCCGGACGCCATTCTGGATTACCTGCGGCGCCCTTCCTTTTACACCCGCTGGCAGGACGGCTACTGCCTCATGGTGCTGAATACCAACTATTTCTGGCCGTACCCTTCCAAACCGCCTCAGCAGGGTTGTGATCAGAAGGCCGCCCAGTGGGAAATGATCCGCACCGTAGCCGATACCATTAGGGAAGCCTCCCACCTCATCATCCTGCACCACCTGGGCCTGTTCAATGACCTGAAAGTCACCGAAACCGGCGACACCCTCCGGGCCTTCAACGTCAACGCCGCCCCCATTTACGGTACCTGCGATCCGGAATCAGAGGTGACGGCCAAGATGTATCCCTGGCTGGTGGAAGTGCAAAAACGGGGCGTACAGGTGGTGCTCATCGGCGGAGACGTGGGCATGCAGGCCAAGGCCTCCGAATTCCGCACCCCGGAAGGAATATGGATGCTGGGCTCCGGCATCAACAATTC
>JAGFJE010000552.1 GCA_024103175.1 Phaeodactylibacter sp. | reverse complement strand
CAAATCAGACTATAACAAACATGAAATATCTGAAGGAATATCGTGACCCGGAGCTGGTGGAAAAGTACCTGCGAGAGATCGAAAAGGTAACCACCCGGCCCTGGGCGCTGATGGAATTTTGCGGCGGGCAGACCCACAGCCTGGTCAAGAACGGGCTGATCAATATGCTTCCCGATAAGATACGCCTGGTGCACGGGCCGGGATGCCCGGTCTGTGTGACGCCGCTCGGCGTGATCGACCAGGCGCTCCAACTGGCTTTTAAAGAAAATGTGATCCTCTGTTCTTTCGGGGATATGCTGCGCGTGCCGGGCACCGAGAAGAGCCTGCTGCAGGCAAAGGCCGAAGGCGCCGAGGTGCGCTTTTTCTACTCTCCCATGGAAGCCGTTCAGCTGGCCAAAGACAACCCGGATAAGGAGGTGGTTTTCTTCGCTGTAGGTTTTGAGACCACTGCCCCTGCCAATGCCTTGTCCGTTCTCCATGCTCAGCAGTATGGACTGAAAAACTACTCCCTGCTCACCTCTCACGTTCTGGTACCGCCTGCTATGCGCGCCATTCTCGAGGATGAAGAAGGCCACATCGATGGTTTCCTCGGCGCCGGCAACGTCTGCTCCGTTATGGGGCTGGAAGATTATGAGCCAATCGTCAGAGACTACCACATTCCCATCGTGGTCACCGGCTTTGAGCCGGTCGACCTGTTGCAGGGGATACTCATGCTCGTCGTGCAGTTGGAACAAGGCGTAGCCCGGCTGGAAAACCAATACAGCCGGGTGGTGCCCTACGAGGGCAACCCCTCCGCCCGCAAGGCCATCTGGCAGGTTTTCGAACCCACCCACCAGGAATGGCGCGGCATCGGCGTTATGCCGGGCAGCGGCCTGAAGATGCGAAAGGCCTTCGCCGCCTATGATGCGAACGTGAAGTTCGGCCTGGCGCCCCGGGTTATTCCCGACAGCCAGGAGTGCATCGCCGGGGAGATCCTCAAAGGGCATAAGAAGCCGTTGGACTGCCCACACTTCGGCAAGAAGTGCACGCCGCTAAACCCGCTGGGGGCGCCGATGGTGTCGTCGGAGGGGGCCTGTGCGGCGTATTATCACCTGGTGGCGGAGGTAGACGGGGCCTGACCGCCATTTCTTTTGGAGGAGGGCTTCCGAGGGACTGTTCATTCAACTGTGTCAGGATAATCAGTCGAATTTCATATTCGACTGATTATCAGACGTCGCGTCGCTGCGCCGTTGCGAGAAAATACACTTGCGTGAACAGTCCCGAAATGCCTGGCGAGCTTGTAATCCAGATTAAGGCTCAGTGGGGGCGATTTGAGCTTTCCGGCATCTTTGAGAAAGGTGGGAAAAATGCCAATACCGGCGCCGATATCGAGGTAATTGTCAGTGGCTTTTCGGTACGGTGATGTCGAGGTTGAGTTTCATGGCCTAAAAGTAAGGTTTATAGAAATAAAAGAATCTGTAGGTTTTTTGTTATCTTTGAACAAACTGTTGAAAGATAACGATCATGGCATTCCCAACCCAGCGGAAATTATTCACAATAGAGGATTACCACAAGATGGCGGATGTCGGCATCCTGGAGCCGGGTGGCCGTTGGGAACTGATCAAAGGCGAGATCATAAAAATGACACCCATAAAAAGCGCGCACTCCGGTATTGTCACTTTCCTGCTTGAACGCCTGATCATAGAGCTTCATAAAAAGTATACCGTAATCGGGCAAAATCCCGTGGCATTTGACAGGTACTCGGAACCGGAACCGGATATCGTGGTAGCCGCCTATCGCAAAGACAGTTACCGCTCCGGCCATCCTACTCCCTCCAAGGTATCATTGATCATTGAAGTCGCCGACAGTTCACTGGAATACGATCGAAGTACAAAAAAAGAACTTTATGCTGAGGCCGGCATTCCGGAATACTGGATCGTAAACATTCCCGACAAACAGCTTGAGGTATTTCGGCTACCAGCAGGTTCGGATTATGAGAAAAAAGAGGTGCTCCTGCCGGGCGAAAAGGTAACTTGTGGTTCCGTGAGTTTCAACCTGGAAGTGAAGGAACTGTTTGAAGGGGTTTAAGGGGCTTTTGGCCCCCTGTAAGCCACTTTACATTTTAAACTCTACATTTTCCTGTTTTTCGGTTAATAAAACCGCCGACCCTCCCGCGCCATCCTCCGCAACAGTGGGCTGCACCGGTACCTGTCCTCCAGGTATTCTGCATGCAGGCGGTCCAGTGTGATCACACAGTGGTTGATCCCTTTCTCATCCGCCCATTGCAGAAGGCCTTTCGGGTAATTGACGCCTTTCGTCATCGCCAGCTCGATATCGTCGCGGGAGGCAATGTTGAGGTAAAGGGCGTCGGCCGCTTCGTTGATCAGCATAACGAGGATGCGCCAGACGATCTGTTCGCCCAGTTTTTTGTCTTTGGTGGGCTCCGGGGTTTTGGCGCCCTCGCGGTAGTCGTAGAAGCCGCGCCCTGTCTTGCGGCCCAGCCAGCCGGCTTCCATCAGGCGCTTCTGGGTGAAGGAGGGTTTATAGCGCGGGTCGTAGTAGAAAGATTCAAAAACCGTTTCCGTAACCTTGTAGTTCACGTCGTGGCCGATATAGTCCATCAGGGTGAAGGGCCCCATGCGGAAGCCGCCGATCTCCTTCATGGCCCAGTCGATGGTGGGCGCATCGGCCAGGCCTTCCTCCAGGATGCGCAGGGCCTCCCCGTAGAAGGGGCGCGCCACCCGGTTGACGATGAAGCCGGGGGTATCTTTGGCCACGACGGTGGTTTTGCCCCAGCTTTGGATCAGTTCAATAGATCTTTTCAGCGTTTCCTCATTCGTCTGTACAGCGGGGATGGCCTCTACCAGCTTCATCAGCGGGGCGGGGTTGAAGAAGTGGATGCCGATCACGCGGGAGGGGTCCTGGCAGGCCGAAGCGATAGAGGCGATGGAAAGGGAGGAGGTATTGGTGGCGATGATACAATCCTCGGAGACGATCTCTTCCACATGCTGGAATACCGTCTTTTTGATATCCAGGTTTTCCACTATGGCCTCGATCACCAGCCCTGCATCTTTATAATCGGTCAGAGAGTTGACGAACCGGATGCGGCTTAGGATGGCCTCTGCTTCTTCTTGCTCCAGCCGGCCCTTTTCCACCAGCCGGGCCATGATCTTTTCCAGGTTGGCCTTCGCCCGCCTCAGCGCGTCCGGGTTGTTGTCATAAAGGAGTACTTCGTGGCCCGCCGTAGCGGCCACCTGCGCAATGCCTGAGCCCATGGAGCCGGAACCGATGATGCCTGTTTTCATGGTGAAAGTGTAAAGGTGTAAAGGTGTAAAAGTGTAAAGGTGTAAAAGAGGGCGAGGTACAAGCATATAAAAGCTGGCGGCCATTTACACATTTACACCTTTCCACAATTATACCTGGAGGTTTCCCGCAAAGGTAAAGAACCCATACCATTTACCGGCCTCCCGAAACAGAATATCCGGGATCCGGCAATTAGCGTTTCGATTTCACGAACAAAGATCCTGAGGCGTTGTTTGAATTTTTATCTTGCATTCTGTCATTTAAAAAGCACAACTTATGCCTGAAACGTACAAGGAACTCCTCAAAGGTAACCAGGAGTGGGAAAAGCAAGTACTGGAAAAGATGCCCGACTTCTTCGAGAAACTGTCTCACGGGCAATCCCCCAATTACCTGTGGATCGGATGCTCCGACAGCCGGGTGCCCGCCACTCAGGTCACCAATACCCAGCCGGGCTCCATCTTCGTCCAGCGCAACATCGCCAACATGGTCGTAAGTACCGACCTGAACCTGCTGAGCGTGGTCTATTACGCTGTGAAGGAACTAAAAGTAAAACACATCATTGTCTGCGGGCACTATGGCTGTGGTGGAGTAGCTGCCGCCATGGGCAATAAAAATTACGGCTTCCTCAACAAGTGGCTGCGCCACATTAAAGATGTGTACCGCCTGCATCAGGCCGAACTCGACGCCATCGAAGACGAAACCCAACGTGTAAACCGCTTCGTAGAGATCAACGTACAGGAACAGGTGACCAACCTGGCCAAGGTTTCCTTCATCCAGGAGGAATGGGAAAAGGGCGAGTTCCCCTACATCCACGGTTGGGTCTACAACCTCAAGGATGGCCTGATCAAAGACCTGGACCTGACGGTGAACTCCATGAAGCAGCTGCCTAAGGTCTATCAGATCGATTATAAGAAGTAGTGTAACAGTGGGGTAGTGTATCAGTGTATCAGGGCCCTTTTCCCTTTTCTCTGATACACTGCCTGCCTTCTCAAGGTGGCGGCCAGGGCGTTGCCTCCTTTAGCCATGCCTGTCTTTAAAAAATTAGTCGGGTGATTTCTCAGGCACATCGAACGGGCATGCCGCCCGGCCATTCACCATCGCAGCAGTTTTCATAGCCCTTCACCGTAGCGGAAGGCGCCCGGAAAATCCGCATCTGCTTTCTTTTCCTTTCCGCTCCACAGCTCGATGTCAAAGCGGAATACGGCCGTCCGCCTCCATTCCTCCGGCGTGGTGGGCCGGTAATCTTCTCCCGGCCGGAGGTGCGGAAAATATTTGTCGAGCAATCGTTGCAGCGCCTCAAAGCCTTCTTCCTCATTTTCTACTACCTGCACTTTTCCGAACGCCGTCACCCCCCTGTACTCCACACTCATTTCCAGCGCTTCCTTGGCCGGCAATAGCCGCCCCATCTCGCTGATGCTGAAACAGGCCCTGGGGTTTTGTTCCAGGATGCTGCGGGTGCGCCCCTCCCGGGCGGTATGAAAGTAGATGGCATGCCGGCCTTCGACGTAAACGAAAATATTGCTGTTGACGAATGGCTGGCCGTCCTGGCTGAAAGCGAATGCCCCAAAGGGCGCCCGGGCCAGGAATGCCCTGATCCAGGCTTCATCTTCTACGGCGCGGTCCTTGCGGCGCAGCTTGTTCGGTGGTTCTTGTAAGTAAGGTTTTGGCATATGCGGAAATTCTTTTTCCTGCAAAGAAAGGAAAGAATTGGATTGGTGTAAATAACCAATTCGTAGAAAGTGATAAGGCCAATTGATTTTTGATGTGCGATTTATGATGTTTGATTTTCGATGTGTCCTGGTGGGGCAGCCATCCTGGGGCAGTTGGCAGCGGGGAGGCCATAAATCGCAAATCAAAAATCGCAAATCAAAAATCGCAAATCAAAAA
>JAGFJE010000511.1 GCA_024103175.1 Phaeodactylibacter sp. | reverse complement strand
AGGCAGACAGAAATATTCAGGGAGTGTTTGGTGCCGAACTGGGGGACTTCCACACAACCATCCACAACCGCCATGGCCTCTTCGCTGACGCCCTGCACCTCATTGCCGAACACGAGGGCGTACTTCTGCCCCTGATCCACCCGGACATCCTGGAGGAAGGTGCGCTTGTCGGCCTGTTCGACGGCCAGCACCCGGTAGCCTTGCTCCTGCAGCCGGCGGATGGCCTGTACTACTTCCTTTTCGTAGGCCCATTCGACCGACTCGGTGGCGCCGATGGCCGTTTTCAGGATCTCCCGGTGGGGCGGGGTGGCGGTGATGCCGCAGAGGTAGATCTTCTCCAGGGCGAAGGCGTCGGCGGTGCGGAAGGCGGAGCCCACGTTGAGGGCCGAGCGGATGTTGTCGAGCACCAGGCAGACAGGCGCTTTTTCCTGCGCTTTAAATTCGGCGACGCTGGGGCGGTTGAGTTCTTTCAGGCTGAGTTTTCGCATCGAATCAATAAGGGGAAAAATGAAATAATTTTCGTAAATTTAGGGTTACAATATATACAAAATGAAGGCAGATGAATATTGTTGTTAATTTAAATAAACAGCTGGAAGGCTACACATTTAGCTTATCGCCTCGTGAAAGGGCCCGGATAAAAGAAAAATTCCCGGATGCTAATCCGGTGGCCAGCATTTTTGTAAATTTTGACGTGAAAGGAGATTTTGAAGAAAAATTTGGATCTATAAAAAAGTATCTTTTCCCTTTTCTTTCAGGTTTGGATGAGCAGACGGCTTCTGAATTGGAGGTTGAATTAGTTGACTCAGCAACTCAACAAAAAGTTGAAGCCTGACCCTTATGTCGAAAAAGAAGAACCTTTATCTAGGTAAAGCTGGCCAGTTCGTTGTAATGTCGGAGTTTTTGGTTAAAGGATGGAATGTGGCGATTCCGGAAGTTGATATTGGGGATGACATTTTTGTTGTGAAGGATCAAAACGGAGATTTTTCCAGGATACAGGTGAAAACAGCAACCGGCCAAAAGAAAAAATATGATTTCAGCGCTCAGTTTAATATTCCCCTACTTCAATTAGAAAAAGTATTTACTCCCGATTTGACTTATGTTCTCACTGTCCGGTTTGACGGGAAATGGGGGTGCTTTCTGGTCGTTAAAAGAGATACTCTTTTAGAAGAATATCAACTCTTCAATATTGGGTCAACTCAAGGAACTCAACTCATCCTTTACGTTAAGTTTGATGGAAAAGGAGTCAGCTGCGGGAACAGAAACTGGACCAGGTTTTACAACAATTTCGATGATTGGGAAGAGATCGATCATTAAAAAGCTGTTTGGCAGCCATTTTAGCGTAAAGATTGGCCTCCAAACAAATTGTTGGCCATTGTTCACCCGGTAACCGCTCATCACCGATGCTCGACCGATTTCCACATTACTTCCAGCTGGATTCCATGGACTGCGGGCCTGCCTGCCTGCGGATGGTGGCCAAGCACTACGGGAAGGATTACTCCCTCCAGTATTTGCGGGAGCACAGCTACATCGACCGGGAAGGCGTATCGTTGCGGGGCATCATCGAAGCGGCGGAGCACATCGGCCTGCGCTCTCTGCCGGCCAAGCTGCCCTTCAGCCGCAAAAGCCGGGGCGATGCTTTTTTGACGGACGCCCCGCTGCCCTGTATCGTCCACTGGCGGCAGCGGCATTTCGTGGTGGTTTACAAGATCAGTAAAAGGTATGTCTGGATAGCCGACCCGGCCGCCGGGAAGTTCAAGCTGGACCATGATACCTTCCGGCAGTACTGGCAGGGCGACGGCGAGGAAGGCATCGCCCTGTTGCTGGAGCCTACGCCCGAATTCTACAAAAAGGGGGAGGGACAGCGGGAAAATATCGATTACTTCTTTTTTCTCACTTACCTGAAACCCTACCGCCGGTATTTCATCCAATTGCTGATCGGCCTTTTCCTGGCCAGCCTTTTCCAGCTCATTTTCCCCTTCCTTACCCAGGCGATCGTCGATGTCGGCATCCAGAACCAGGACATCGGCTTCATCTACCTCATCCTGATCGCCCAGCTGATGCTGTTTCTCGGGCAGACAACAGTCTCGGTGATCCAGAACTGGCTGTTGCTCCACATCGGCACCCGGATCAATGTGTCCCTGATCTCCGATTTCCTGGCCAAACTAATGAAGCTGCCCATCGCCTATTTCGACGCCAAAATGACGGGCGACCTCCTGCAGCGCATTGCCGACCAGGACCGCATCGAGGCTTTCCTGTCCAATTCCACCCTGAGTTTCCTCTTTTCTGCCTTCAACCTGGTGGTCTTCGGGGCCGTCCTGCTGATCTATGACGTTCGCATTTTCCTGATCTTCCTGGTTGCCAGCATCCTGTATGTAGCCTGGATCTTCCTTTTCCTGCGCCGGCGGAAGGAGATCGA
>JAGFJE010000503.1 GCA_024103175.1 Phaeodactylibacter sp. | reverse complement strand
GGCCATTATTGTTATATGTGAAAATCCCCCCAGGATGACGGCATCTCTAAAGTTTCAGGCCGTTGCCATTGCTACAATACTTTGCATCGGTTTATTTTTTGCTTTAAAACAGGTAATTTTACCTAATGTCTACGAGCCGGCGCCCAGTTATGAGGAAGCGGCTGGAGTAGAGTTGATGAGGATGTCTCCGAGTAATCTGGAGATTTTTCTTCAGGGAGAATTGAAAAAAGTGAGAAATGGAGAGGCTATTAGTTACGGAAGGGAACAAGCCTTAAAAATTATCCGGCAGGCTCTCTTGGAAAGAATGGCTGATCAACCTGCTCTTTTGGCGAAATTGTTAGCCATGATTGATGAAATCCTAATTCTAAATGATGAACTAATATATCCTGATGATGGAGAGCCAAAAAGTGATGAAGATCGTTGAAATGTACCTTTCCTACTGGCGCATTTTCATTCAACCTTTAGTTGACAAAGACCCCAGGCGTTATCTACATTTCACTGATACGCTGAATCGGGTGGGCAAACGTTTCTACGGAGCGGAATTTTCTATACAGTTCGGTATCGCCATTTTTCAGGCATTGGATCCTGCTCCGGGAGAACAGATGTCGGATAGAAATAATCGTTTGGAACAGTAAGGGATGAACCATCCGCAGGTTTTATCCACTTCCGACCCGTCTTCGCCCCGACTTCTTTGAAGTATGGGGCTCTTCCGAGTAAACTTCCCCCTTCCGCCTTCCGACTTCCGACTTCCGACTTCCGACTTCCGACTTCCGATCCCCCTTATCTCCCCTTCCCCTTATACACCTTCCCCTCCTTCATCACAAACTCCACTTCCAGCAATGTCTCGATATTCTCCAGCGGGTTGCCCTTCACCGCGATGATATCCGCCAGCTTGCCTTCCTCGATAGTGCCCAGCCGGCCGGAGATCCCTAATAACTCGGCAGTGGCGACGGTGGCGGAGCGGATGGCCTCCATGGGCGGCATGCCGGCTTCCGTCATGTATAGGAACTCTTTGGCATTGTCTCCGTGGGGGCTGACGCCGCAGTCGGTACCGAAGGCGATCTTCACGCCCTTTTTGTAAGCTTTCGCAAACGTCTCCTGGATCTGCGGGCCGATGGCCAGCGCTTTGGGCACGATGATGGCGGGGAAGTATCCTTCTTCTTTCGCCTTATCGGCCACGAACTTACCGGCGGAAATGGTTGGCACAAAGTAGGTGCCTTTTTCTATCATCAGGTCCATCACCTCTTCGGTCATCATAGTGCCGTGCTCGATGGAAGTGATGCCGGCCAGTACCGCCCGTTTCATGCCTTCGGAACCGTGGGCGTGGGCGGCGGTCGTCATGCCATAGTCTTTGGCGGCCTGTACGATGGCGGCGGCCTCTTCCAGGGTGAACTGGGGGTTGCTGCCGTCTTTGGCCAGGCTGAGCACTCCGCCGGTAGCGGTGATCTTGATGAGGTCGGCCCCGTTCTGGTAGCGCTGGCGGACGGCCTGCCAGGCTTCGTCCGGGCCGTTGATGACGCCCACTTCCGGGCCGGCGTAGTCCATCAGGCCTTTGCGGGCGCCGTTGGTGGGGTCGGCGTGGCCGCCGGTGGTGCCGATGGCCTTCTCGGCGGTGAAGATGCGGGGGCCGTCGACGTAGCCCTGGTTGATGGCGTTGCGCAGAGAGACGTTGACGCCGGAGCCGCCCAGGTCGCGCACCGTCGTGAAGCCGGCCATCAGCGTGCGGCGGGCATAGACGGTGGCCCGGAGGGCGACGTCGGCATCGTTGAGCCGGAAGCGGTCCAGGTAGCTGTTGGGGTTGCTTTCTCCTTCGAGGTGCACGTGCATGTCCATCAGGCCGGGCAGCACGGTGTACTCCGTCAGGTCGATGATCTCTACCTCTTCTCCCGCCCGGGCGTAGCCGTCGCGCACCTCTTTGATCGTTTTTTCATCGACGATGACGGTCACCTTTTCGCGCACCTCATCGCCGGCGCAGTCGATCAGGCGGCCGCAGTGGAGGTACTGCAGCTGGGCTGTAGCCGAATAAGTTGTGAAAAGTAACAGAACGGAAAACAGAGCTTGCCGGGCCGGTTTCATGGATTGGATGTTTTGATCTTTGCTGATGAAGGTAGGGAAACATTTTGGTTTTAGGTGTAAAATCTTCGCTCCAAAATTTACAGAATGGCTGGGACGGAGGTGTGTAAAGGTTTGCATATCAAATTTTTATGTGAATTTAATGTGCGTTTTTCCGAGAATTAACCGCTCTCAATTCCCGGCCAACTGGCCTTGAAGTTCCACAGCATTTTTTTGATCTTTACCTGCAGGCGAAGCCCGGCGATTGGCCTGCCGTAAAGTGATGGGCTCCAGGGCAATCCAACAATCAAATCATCCAGCAATCCAACAATCAAATCATGCAACAATCAACCATCCCCGGCATCTACAACTACTGCGACCGCTGGTGCGAACGCTGTCCTTTCACCGGCCGCTGCCTGCTCTACGCCCAGGAACAGGAACTTACCGAAGAGCAGAAGGACCCCGGCAACCCCGCTTTCTGGGAGGTCATCAGCGAGAGCTTCCAGAAGGCCATCGAACTGCTGTACAAGGCCGCCGAAGAGCAGGGTATCGACCTGGACGCCGTGGTAGATGAAGCTGCCGAAGAGCCGGAGCCGGAAATGCCGCCCCACCATCAGGCATTGTATCAAACCGCCCATGATTATACCGTCCGCGGCATCAAATGGCTGGAAAACAACCGGGATGCTTTTGAAGAGGTGGAGGCTGAGATCAACCGGCAGTTGCGGATGGGTATTGACAAGCGGACGGAGGGGGTGGAGCTGGGCGAAGCCCTTTCCGTGGTGCAATGGTACGCCGGGATGGTAAGCGCTAAAACCTTCCGTGCCCTGAAAGGCTATGAGGATATGGACGAAGATTTCTGGGCCGGCCCTCACCAGAGCGACGCCAACGGCTCGGCCAAGATGGCCCTGATCTGCATCGAGCGGAGCCTCGGCGCCTGGAAAATTATTCTAAACCACCTTCCCGATCGCACCGATGAGCTGCTTGGCTTGTTAGTATTATTAGAACGGTCGCGCAGAGGGCTGAAACAGGCCTTTCCGGATGCGGAAAAATTTATTCGCCCCGGTTTTGATGAACAATAGT
>JAGFJE010000491.1 GCA_024103175.1 Phaeodactylibacter sp. | reverse complement strand
CCCCACCAATGGAACTGGGACGCCGGTTTCATCGCTATCGGCAACGCTCATTATAATATGGACAGGGCCGAGGCGGACCTCCGCCACCTATTCAGCGCTCAGTGGGCCAACGGCCTGTTGCCTCAGATCGTCTTTGGGGAGGACCCCAGCGCGCGCTATTTCCCCGGGCCCGATTTCTGGCAGGCCGATCGTTCCCCCCATGCTCCGAAATCGCCTCGTACTTCCGGTATCACCATGCCGCCGGTCCACGGATTCGTTCTCTGGCGCATATACGAGATCGCCGAAGACAAGCAGCGGGCCAAGGCCTTTCTCAAAGAAATGTTTCCCAAAGTCGTGGCCCTCCACCGCTACCTCTACCAGTACCGCGACCCTCATGAAGAAGGCCTCGTCTATATCCGCCATCCCTGGGAGGGCGGCGCCGACAATTCCCCCATCTGGGACAGCGCCCTGCGGCGCATGAACATCGCCCAGCTGGACATCCCACCCTACGAGCGCAAGGACCTGCAGAACCCCAAAGCCGCCAAACACCGCCCCACCGATGAGGACTACGACCGCTACGCCTACCTGGTAGGCCTTTTCCGCCGTAACGACTACGACGATGCGGCCATCTACGAACAGTGCCCCTTCCTCATACAGGACCCCCTCTTCAACGGCGTGCTGGCCTGGTCAAACGAATGCCTCATCCAGATCGGCGGGCTGCTGGGAGAAGACGTGGCTGAGATCCTCCACTGGGATGAAATGACGAAGTATGCCATGAACGAAAAGCTGTGGGACGAAGAACGCGGCATCTACAACGCCTACGACCTGCGCAACCGGGAGCTCATCCCCGTGCACACCTCCTCCGGCCTGATGCCCCTGTGCGGAGACGTGCCCACCCAGGAGCAGGCGGAAAAGATGCTGCTCACCCTGGAAGGAGCAATGTTTGGAGGGAAAAGGAACGATATCTACCTCTGCCCCACTTACAGCCTGCTGGCCGATGATGTGGACTTCAAAAAGTACTGGCGCGGCCCGGTTTGGATCAATATGAACTGGCTGCTTTACCACGGCCTGTTGCGCTATGATATGGAGGACATGGCCGAACGCGTCCGCCGGCATAGCCTGGAACTGCTGGAAAAGTACGGTATTTACGAGTATTTCGACCCGCGTATGGAGCAAACGGAAGAGGTGGCCTGCGGCACGCCTACTTTTTCCTGGTCAGCGGCTTTGTGTATAGATTTTTTGTATGCATAGAGCATGTTTGGAAGCCGATCTTTGCAGCTCAAAGATCGGCTTCCAAACATGTTCTAAATCTATTGAGGAGCGGGGGCCCTCTGTATTATCGTTGTTTCTTACCGGCGGTTATCCCCCGGAGCTTTCGAGCCGCTCCTCCGATTCTTATTTCCACGTTTTCTGCTGCGGTTATTGCCGTTGCGGTTCCCGTTCCCATTACCGTTCCTTCTTTCCTGGCGGGCAGGAGCTGCCGGTTGTGGGGCCGGCTGGCTATCTTCGTCCTCGGCGGTAAAGGGGTGCCCGTCGACGATCGGTATACGCAGGCCGGTCAGTTTCTGGATATCGCGCAGGTAGGGGCGTTCTTCGGTATCACAAAAAGACAAAGCGATGCCGCTGGCGCCGGCCCTGCCGGTGCGCCCGATGCGGTGCACATAGGTCTCCGAGATATTCGGCAAGTCGAAATTGATAACGTGGGAGAGTTCGTCTATATCGATCCCTCGGGCGGCGATGTCGGTGGCGACCAGTACGCGGGTGTGCCGGTCCTTGAAGTTCTTGAGCGCCAGCTGGCGGGCGTTCTGGGATTTATTGCCGTGGATGGCCTCGGCGCGGATACCGCTCTTTGTGAGATCCTTGGCCACGCGGTTGGCGCCGTGTTTGGTGCGGGTAAAGACGAGGGCTTCGGAGATGTCTTCATGGCGAAGGAGGTGGAGCAGCAGTTTGCGTTTCTGCTTCTTGGGCACGAAGTAGACGGATTGCTCCACGCGTTCGGCGGTGGAAGAAACCGGATCTACCTGCACCTTGGCGGGGCGGTCCAGGATCTCAGCCGACAGCTTGACGATGTCGGAGGGCATGGTTGCCGAGAAGAAAAACGTCTGCCGTTTTTGCGGTAGTTTGCGGATCACCCGCTTCACATCGTGGATGAACCCCATGTCGAGCATGCGGTCGGCCTCATCGAGGACGAAGAACTCGATCTGATCGAGGCTGACATAGCCCTGGTTAATCAGGTCGAGCAGGCGGCCCGGCGTTGCCACCAGGATGTCAACACCAGATTGCAGCTGCCGCGTCTGAGCGTTTTGCGATACGCCGCCAAAAATGACGGTATGGCGCAGCTTGAGGTGTTTCCCGTAAGCATCGAAGCTCTCTCCGATCTGTATGGCCAGTTCCCGGGTGGGGGCCAGGACCAACGCCTGGACGGAGCGGCGGCGGTTACTGCCCGGTTGCTGGTCGTTCAGCAACTGCAGGATGGGCAGTGCGAAGGCGGCCGTCTTGCCGGTGCCGGTCTGGGCGCAGGCCAGCAGGTCTCTGCCCTGCAGAGCCAGCGGGATCGATTGTGCCTGAATGGGTGTTGGTTTTTGGTATCCAGCCGTTTTTAGAGCCCGCTGGATGGGCTCGATGAGATGAAGGTCTTGAAATGTCATTACTTTGATTGAGAACGGCTGGTTAAAACTCCTAAATTTTATGGTGGGTTCTGGATCAGCAGTTGTGTTCTGTGAGGAAATATCCCTCTGTTGTTCAAGTATAGTACCCTTTTTGTGGATACTTCAGAATAACACGCAAGGTAGGCATAATAGTTCAATGCCGCAAATGTTAAATTTTCAGTTGCGGATTATCCCCTCAGGCTGGTGAAGATACCATGCCATAAAGCTATTTGCCTTTTGGCTTAACAATTTTTTAATCCGGCCCGGAATGGCATACAATTGCAATTTGTGTAAATTAGTGTCCCCATTTTTGTATTAGATGCCTCGTGCCGATACGGTTCCCTGTCGGAGCGTGTATCATTTAACCGGCTTATCCGTACTATCTGTTTGAAAGGCTCTTGTAGGTTTACTGGTGAAGAGAACGGAGGTGGGCCTGCCGCCCGGCGGAAGGCAGCCTTTGCATTCAACAAAAACTAAATGTACCCTTACGACGGTGTACACCCAATGCCCTTTGATTATGAGGACTATACTATTCAGCCTGTTTCTCTTGCTTTTTTTTCCGCACTTAACTTTCGGACAGGAGCGGACAGCCCAGGAATTGCAGTCGGCCCTGGCCTCGGCGGAGGGCAGGGAACGCGTTGACATACTCACCGCCCTGGTGGAGGAGGTGAAATTCAGCCAGCCTGCCCAGGCGGTAGATTATGCCGAACAGGCCCTGGAACTCAGTGAGCAGTTGAGTTACCATTCGGGGGTATTCGCCGGCGCTTTCTTCCTGGCGATTGCCGAGCGGGATAACCGCAACACCCGGCGCGCCATCCGCTACGGCGAGCAGGGCCTGGCTGCGGCGCGGGCCGCCGGCGATAAGATGGCCCAACTGAAAGGGTATAAGATCCTCCAGACTATTTATCAGGTCAGTGGCCGGGAAAAAAAGATGGCCGAATACCGGGATCAATACGAGCGGCTGAGAAAGGAGGTCGACCTGGCTCAAACTTCCGAACAGCTGGCGCAACTGGAAAAAGAGTTTGAAACCACCACCCAGGTACTGGGGCAGGTAGAGCAGGAAAAGCAACAGATCTCTCAGGAAAAAGACGCTGTCTTGGGAGAACTCAAACTCACCGAAGCCGAAAAGCTGCTGAAGGAAACGCAGCTGGCCGTTGCTGAAAAAGAGGCTGCCGAACTGGCCCAGACTAAAGCGGAACTGGAGCGGGAGGCCGCCGAGATGGAAAAGGACGCGGCTCTGCTGGAACTGGAGCTGAGCAAAGAGCGCGCCATGCGCAACCGCATCTTTGCCATTGCCGTGGGATTGTTGCTGCTGCTGGCCGCCGTCTGGCAGCGCTATCGTTTCACCCAGCAAAGAAAACTGGCGGAGATCGAAAAGCAGCGCGCTGAGCGCCTGCAGGAGATCGACGAGCTGAAAGACCAGTTCCTGGCCAATACCTCCCATGAACTTCGCACCCCGCTCAACGGCATCATCGGCATTGCCGAATGGCTGTACGAAAAAAGGACGGAGGCCAGCCCGGAGATTCTGGAGGAAAACCTGTCGGTGGTCATCACTTCGGGTAAGCGGCTCAACAACCTGGTGAATGACATCATGGATTTTTCCCGCCTGAAGAACGCAGAGCTGCAACTCCACCCCAAACCCCTTCACCTGCGTTCCCTCGTCGACATCATCCTGCGCATCAACCTGCCCCTGACCCGGGGCAAATCCCTGCAGCTGGTCAATGACGTGCCGCCCGGCCTGCCGCCGGCCATGGCCGATGAAGACCGCCTGCAGCAGATCCTGCAGAACCTGGTGAGCAACGCCATCAAGTTTTCCAGTAAGGGAACCGTTAGGGCCAGCGCCCGGGAAAGGGGAGGAGAACTGGAGGTCGCCATCAATGATGAGGGCATCGGTATACCCAAAGAAAAACAGGAGTTCATTTTCCTGGCCTTTCAACAGGGCGACGGCTCGGCGGCCCGCGAATACGAAGGCACCGGGCTGGGCCTTTCCATTACCCGCCACCTCATCGAACTGCACGGCGGAAAGATCTGGCTGGAATCCGAGCCGGGCCAGGGAACGACGTTCTTCTTCACCATTCCGGTTTCTGAAGGGCAGCCGGAAGAGGCTGTAGGGGAGGTCAAGGAGAATGCCCGGCAAATGCCGCCAAGAGCCGAAAAGGAAGAAGCCAAACCGGGCCCGGCGGCCCCTCTCCCTTCCGGAGAGCGCATCCATATCCTCATCGTCGATGACGAGCCGATCAACCAGCATGTCCTGAGGAACCATCTGGACTCGGATTACTACGCCATTACCCCCGCTATGAACGGGGAGGAAGCCCTGGCAGCCCTCGAATCGGGCAAACATTTTGACCTGGTGCTGCTGGACATCATGATGCCGCGCATGTCGGGTTACGAAGTCTGTGAACAGATCCGGGAGAAGTACCTGCCCTCAGAACTGCCCATTATCATGGTCACCGCCAAGAACCTGGTCAAAGACCTCGTTGCCGGCCTCAATACCGGCGCCAACGATTACCTGGCCAAGCCTTTTACGCGCGATGAATTTCTGGCGCGGGTGAAAACGCAGCTCAACCTCCACCAGATCAACCGCGCTACCGGGCGCTTTGTGCCCAACGCCTTCCTGCGCTCTCTCGGGCGGGAGAACATCACCGAGGTGCGCCTGGGCGACCAGGTGGAGCGCGAGGTGACTGTTTTCTTTTCCGACATCCGCGATTATACCACTCTGTCCGAATCGATGACGCCCGATCAGAACTTCAAGTTCGTCAATGCCTACAACCGCCGTATGGGGCCCATCATCGACCGCAACCGGGGCTTCGTCAACCAGTATCTCGGCGACGCCATCATGGCCATATTCCAGTTCAGCCCGGCGGATGCCCTGCGGGCTTCCATCGAGATCCAGAAAGCCCTGCAGGAGTACAACCTCACCCGGGGGCAGAAGAAAAGGCGCCCGATCCGATCCGGCATCGGGTTCCATAGCGGGCCCCTCATCATGGGAATCATCGGAGACGAAAAAAGGCTGGATGCCGCCACCATCTCCGATACGGTCAATACCGCTGCCCGCATCGAGAGCCTCAACAAATATTACGGCACCCGCATACTGCTCAGTGAAGACAGCCTGAAGGACGTCCCTCAGCCCGACGCTTTCCACTTCCGCCGGCTGGGAAAGGTGCAGATGAAAGGTAAAAAAGTACCCGTTCAGCTCTACGAGTGCTTCGATGGAGACCCGCCGGAGATCATCGAAAAGAAACGGGCCACATTACAGGCATTTGAACAAGCCAGGGATTATTACTTCCAGAAGGAGTTCGCCAAAGCCTACCGCACCTTCGAGGCCGTGCTCAAAGAAAATCCGGATGACGCCACCACCCAGCTCTTCCTCAACAAAACCCTCGAGTGCATTGCCAGCGGGGTGCCCGACGACTGGACCGGCATAGAGCGTATGATGGCGAAGT
>JAGFJE010000477.1 GCA_024103175.1 Phaeodactylibacter sp. | reverse complement strand
GAGGACGGGCGCTGTTCGCAACCGCGGCAGGCTGCTTGGGCTTGCCTGTTTCTAACAGTGTCCAACGTTAGACGGATAGCCGAGGCGGCCATAATAATATGGTTGTAAATCAGGCATTAATGCCTGAAACTTGCCCAATTGGCCAGACGGGACACAAAGGCTTTGTGCTCTAAATATCTTTATGGCAAATTTTTCAGGCAGAAGTTAAGAAGAAAACAGGATTTATTTTAGCCCATACTTTCCTTATCTTGGCAGCAAAGCCAATTACAGATGAACTACCCCGGCCTGAAATCCTACTGGCAGGCAAACGCCGATGCGCTCACCACCGACTACCGGGAGGGGCGGGCGTCCTTTTTACCCTTCCTGCTGCCGGAACTGGCGCTGGGGTTTTCTACCCCACAGGTTGTCCAGGCCCTGAGCAGCCGGTATGGCAAAGGGTTAGTTCAGGATGCCCTCGACCCGCAGCAAACCGTCCCCAGCCCCCTGGCGGGCCTGCGCACCACCAACTGGATCAAGCGCACCAACATGGTGGGCATTAATGTGCGGACGATACAGAACTTCTGGAATGTCATCAAATACATGCTCACCGTGCCGGAGGCGCAGCAATCCGTCCACCTGCTGCCCATCTGGGAGCCGGGGGTGGTGGCCAGCCTGTACGGCATGGCCAGTTGGAACATCAACCCGGAGTTCTTCAGCCGGGAGTTGTACGAGGCTTATTCCCACCTCGATACCATAGAAAAACAGCTCAAGGTAGTCGTTAACTTATTACACGCCGCCGGGCGCACCGTAGGTATGGACGTCATTCCTCATACCGACCGCTATTCCGAGATCGTCCTGGGCAACCCCGGCCACTTCGAATGGCTGCAAAGGCGCGACGACAAGATCACCAGCCACCGCGCCACCCTGCACGAGGCGGTAGAACAGGCCGTTTTCCGCTTTCTGAAGGAACAGGGCCCTGCCCGCGACGGCATCGACCTGCCCGCCGATGCGGAGGAATTTTTCTCGGAAGAATACCCGGAATCCGCCCGGATTGAACTGCTTTTCGGCAGCCCGGAAGACTACGGCCGCCGCGCCCAGCGCCGCGGCTGGCTGATGCAGGCACTATACAAGGACGGATTCGAGCCCGTACCCGCCACCATGGGGCCGCCCTACCGGGGGCTGGAGGTGGATACCCGCGACAAGGCAAAAACGGTAGATAACGAGGGGCGCATCTGGCGGGAATATAAGATCAGCAAACCACAGGAAATGTCCCGCGTTTTCGGCCCCCTGACGCGGTATAAACTCTACGAGCGGCTGGATGACAACAAGAACTGGGAGATCGACTTTTCCCGGCCACGCACAGCTACCTGGGACTATGTCTGCCGGCATTTCTACCGCATCCAGCAGGAGTACAATTTCGACTTCATGCGGGGGGATATGTCGCATGTGCAGATGCGCCCGGAGGGCGTGCCCGCTCAGGCGGACAATTTCTACGACCTGCACAAGGCTGTGCGCGCCCACATCCGCACGGCTAAGCCCTACTTCGGCTACTTTGCCGAGACGTTCCTGGCCGGCCCCAACTTCATCGCTTACGGCAACGAGGTGGACCACCTGGAACAGGCCGATGCAGACTCCACCCTGGGCGACCTGCAAAGCATGGTAGTGGGCAGCCCCCGCTTCATGCAGAACTTCCGCTGGTACCTGGACATCCTGAAAACAAGGGATTTTGCCCCCAATTTCACCATCATGACCGGCGATAAGGACGACCCCCGCTTCGACGAGTTCTACCTCAGCGGTAACGAAGCGCGCCTCTTTACCGCCCTGTTCCTCACCGATATGCCCAGCTATATGGCGCTGGGCTTCGAATGCCGGGACCCCCACCCCACTCCGGCGCCCAACGAGCACTACACCAAGCTTTATGTCTTCCGCATTACCGGTGGAGAAAAGGCGACGAAAGGGCCCTATGTGTTTGGAAAAAACGCCCGGCTTTACCACCGCCTGTCGCGCCTGCGCCTTTCCGCTGAGCGCATCCTTCCGCAAATCATCCGGGCCGACACCCTCTGGTTGCTTCCGCCCGACGCCACCGCCGCCACCCGGGTGATCGCCTGGACGCAGGCGCAGGCTCCCAAGTACCTCTTCGTCGTCAACCTGGATGGAAAGGAAGCTGCGGTTAACATCAAAATTCCCCGGCTGCAGCAAAGTGATACGCTTCCTGCGCCCCGATTGCATTTTTCAACGCACCGGGAGGAGATACAGCCGGAGAAATTGCTCTTTAATGGAAAACAATATCAGTTGAATGAGCTGGAGGCGGGGGAAGGGAGGGTTTATTGGTTTATTGGTTGATTGGTTGAATCGTGTATTCGTTGATTAAGGTTAGCATTATGAAAAAGTTGTCTTTTTTCCAATTTTTATGGCTCAGCGCCCTGGTTTCATCCTGCACCTCCACCATCGAACTGCAGACGCTTCAGCCGGCGGACCTGTACATTCCCGAGCACATCCAGACCATTGCCCTGGCCAGCCGCAGCCGCCCCTCGAAAGGGTTCAACAACGTGGTGGAAGGCATTGTCACCGGCGAAGGCATCGGGCAGGACCGCCGCGGCCGCATGCGCGCCCTGGAAGGGCTGGCCATGACCCTGACCCGGACGCCGCGCTTCAACGTCAAAACCACCGGCCTAGAAATGGAGGGCAGCCCGGCGGGCAACAGCTACCCCCCTCCCCTGCCCTGGGAGGAAGTCAACCGCATCTGCCGTCAATATGGCGCCGATGCGTTGATCACCATGGAGCTGTACGACAGCGACAATTTCATCAGTACTGATCTGCGCAAGGACAAAAAGAAGGATAAGGACGGCAATGAATACACCGAACAATACTACGTGGCCGATATGCGCACCCAGGTGCGCATCGGCTGGCGCCTCTACGACCGGCGGGAGCGCCACATCATCGACCAGTTTGCCGGAACGGAAGACGCCAGCAGCAACGCCCGCGGCGACACCGAGGACGCCGCCAAAGGCAACCTGCCCGCTCCCGAGGCCATCACCCAGGATGTGAGCTTCGCCGCCGGCGAACTCTACGGTATGCGCATCGCTCCGGTCTGGATAACCATCACCCGGGAGTGGTACACCAAGGGAAAGGGCAATGCCAAAGCCAACATGAAACGCGCCGCCCGCTATGCCCACGCCGGCGACTGGGGCCTGGCCACACGGATGTGGGAAACCATCGTGAATACCGCCGCCGATCCTAAAAACCGGGGGCGGGCAGCCTACAATATGGCGGTGGCCAACGAACGGGAAGGCCTATTGCGCGCCGCCCTGCAATGGGCCAGGCGGGCCTATACCGATTTTGGCAATAAGAATGCCCGGACGTATACGGAGATTATCCGCCAGCGTATTTTTGAGCAGGAGCGGGTGGAGGAGCAGATGGGGGATGGGGGGCGGTAGACGGGGAGGCGGCACATCAGCTAAACACCTCCGCCAATTCCAATTCAATGCTCAGAATGGGATCAGAGAGGGTTTCTGAAACCTTATACATCTCGTAGTTGTCGGGAGAGGAAAAAACATAAATGTTTTCCAAGGCAGGAATGACGATCCAGCAGGACTTCACTCCGTATTGGAAATACTTTTCCGCTTTAGCGATCAGTTCATTAACGGATTGACTGGGAGAAATAATCTCTATGGCGCAAAGCGGAGGCTCTCTTACTGTAGCCACATCCTGGCGGGGGTTAATAGCCACTTTGGGAAGGATGCAAACATCGGGAACTGATTCCCAGCCGGAAAGGTCCAGGCTTAGTTCGGAAACAACGCTGTATTCGTCTTTGTAGCCCAGCTTGAGGGCAAAAATGAGGTTTGCCTGAATAAGGCCATGATTCAGAGAGGGCATAGGTTTATTCCGTTCAACTTCGTAACCCGATATTTCAGTAGATGAAGGCATTTCAGTCATTTTTTCCAGATTCCAATGTACGATTATTTCGGCCCAAAGCCAAGCTTTGCCTGACGGCTATCTCAACCAAATTTTTGTTTGTGATATTATTACTAACAAATAAGCCGCCGAAATCGTTACGCATTCAGGAAATTCCGGCCCCCAACAAAGCCCCAACAATATAACAATATAACAATGAACCCATGACCCAGATCCCCATCTACCAGGCCGACGCCTTCACCGGCGAACTCTTCCGCGGTAACCCCGCTGCCGTCTGTCCGCTGGACAAATGGCTGCCCGGCGCCACCCTGCAGGCTATCGCCCTCGAGAACAACCTCTCGGAAACTGCCTTTTTTGTACCCAAAGGAAAGGATTACCACTTGCGATGGTTCACACCGGCCATCGAGGTTGACCTGTGCGGGCACGCCACCCTGGCCACGGCCCATGTGCTCTATGAACACCTCGGATACCGGGAGCCCAGCATCAATTTCCACAGCCGCAGCGGCCTGCTGAGCGTTTCCCGCGAAGACGAGCACTATATTCTCGACTTCCCTACTGATATTCTGGAACCCACGCTTGCGCCGAAAGTACTGACGGAAGCGCTGCAGGCCACGCCCCGGGAAGTATTCACCGGCAGAGAAGACTTCCTGGTGGTGCTGGAGTCGGAAGCGGAAGTAGCGGCCCTGCGCCCTGATTTCCGCCTCCTGCAGCAGGTGAAGGGCCGCGGCGTCATCGTTACCGCCCCGGGGGAGGCCGTGGATTTCGTCTCCCGCTGCTTTTTCCCTAATGCCGGCATCGACGAAGACCCCGTCACCGGCTCCGCCCACACTACCCTGACGCCCTACTGGGCCGAGCGCCTCGGCAAGCAGGAGCTCCTGGCGCGGCAGATCTCCCGCCGCGGAGGGGAGGTGCGCTGCACCATGCTGGGCGAGCGGGTGGCCCTGGCGGGTAAGGCAGTGACGTATATGGAAGGGGTCATTTGGGTGTAAGGGGGAGAGGTTCCCTACCTGCAAGTCCCGTATAAGAAGGCGCTGTGAGGTTTTTTCTCAGGCCACCCGTCTAACGTTGGACACTATTGATAGCCAAGATGTTGCGGAACGTCCCAAGCCATTCCGACTTCCGATTTCCGATTTCCGACTTTGTCCAGCGCTAGAATGGTAGCCTTTTCTAAGGGCATCCGTCTAAGGCTGGACGGAAAGCTCCGGGGGCGTGTACGATGTTCGGGTCAATGGCAGCCTACAGGCGTGTACGGTGTACGGGCCTGTCCAGCCTTAGACGGGTAGCCTTTTCTCAAAAACGCCCCTTGATTTTCAGGGACTTGCGAAGGGACTGTTCAAAACGTTGTGTTTTTGTTTCTGGCTACAGGTGGCACAGAGTTGCGCAAAGACGGCATAAAGCATTCGCTGTCAAGCGAATACTCTGTGTTTCCCTGCCTGCAAGGCCGCGCCTCGCGGCAGGCAGGTCTGTGATCCCGTCTAGCCAGCCGGGCAAGCTTTGTGTTTCAAAACATGCAGGCAGACACACATTCCTGAACACTCTCCTTGCGAACAGCGCCCGTCCTCGTACCTCGGCCGGGTGAAAATTGCGAACACTCCCCTTTTAAGGCACAAATTTCTAAACAGTCTCTATAAAAAAGGCAGCTCCCCCTCACCTTGTCTCCCGCTCCCCCGCTTCCACCCTCCAAGCCCCCCCTTTCTCCTACAAAAACCGCCCTATCTGCTACAAGAATTTTATTTCTATCAGGATATGGTTTAAGTTTCATAGGTCATCAAACTCTGATTATCTATGAGAACAAGAGGCCAAAAAGAAACCTGGAAAGACAAAGCGATCGCTGCCGTGGCTGCTTTTGCCGCCATGATCGCCGCCAGCCGCTGGTTTATGGGGCAGCTGGCAAGAAAAGCAGCGCGGATGTGGTTCTGGTAATGGATCGCAGGATTTTTTCCTAGATTTGGAGCAAAAAACAGATGCACCTCAGCGAGATCCTCACCCACCTGGGCGAAGA
>JAGFJE010000456.1 GCA_024103175.1 Phaeodactylibacter sp. | reverse complement strand
ACCCGTACGAAATTGAAGACCCAGATCCGAATCGCCTACAAAGGCAGAGAGATCACCTGCTACTCCTTTGACCAGCCCTTTTCCCGCCAGCTCGAGGACGTGCTGAAAGCCATCAACCGGATGCTGCCGGCGGAACGGTACAAACTGGCTATTCCATCCCATAATCCCGGTATAGAAGTGGGCCGGTAAAATGCAAGAAGCAGTAAGGATGCTCCCAGAGCTGCCTTACTGCTTCTAAATCATTCCTTCCCCGTCCTCACTTCGGCTCGGCCGGTTAAACCCGTCCATACGGCCGGGCAAGATTCCTTCATTTTTACCCGGCCGAAGTATGAGGACGGGCCTTCATTCACTCTCCCGTCACCACAAATTTCTGCGTCATGGTGCGCCCGTCCGTAACGAGGTGAAGGACATAAACGCCCGGCGTCCACCGGCTTACGTCGAGGATTACTTCCTGCCGCCCGGCATCGGCCTGGAAGGCCTGCCGGTAAACGGCCTGGCCGGTAGTGCTCACTACCGTCATTTGCACCGGGCCGGCCAGCTGCTGATTGAACACGGCCGAAAGCTCATCGGTAGCCGGGTTGGGGAATACTTTCATATAGGACAACCTATCGGGCTCGGCCTGTTCACGATGCTCCTCCTCATTGGCGGCGGGCGCTTCTCCTGCGCCTGCCAATTCCGGAGCCCCCTGGCGGGCGCCGCCGCCGCAACCGCTGATCACCACGTCGTCGATATAGACGTAGTCGTTATCGGCGGAGGCGTCGCAGCGGAAGCGCAAACGGGTATTGGCAGTGAAGGGCCCGGGGATCACTACGGCGTCGAAATAGCGGACGTTGTTCACGAATTCATCACCTCGGTTCCACTCTTCGACAGTGGTGTAAGTGCTACCGCCATTAGTCGAGATCTGCAGCCAGAAGTCTTCGCTCGAATTGTCCATACTCACCGCAACGTAGGTGAAATCGACCGTCAGTTCGCTATAGGCCGTCAGGTTGAGGTTGCCGGTAGTCATGACCGAGGTAGAGGTATTGTCTCTCAGCTGGATGCTGTAGGAACCGCTGTTGGCGTATGTGGAATTGTTGACGCGGGCACAGTCCGTGCCGCCGTCGGCCCATATTCCCCAGCCTCCGTCGAAATTACTGCTGTTGATGGTGGAGTAGGCACAACCGCTACAGCCGGTGGTCGTAAAGGTATAGGAGGCGCTCCAGTTGCTCGTGGTTCCGCCGCTGCAGTTAGACTGCACCTGGAATTCGTAGTCGGTACAAGCGGCCAACCCGGTATAGTTGACGGGTGGAGTGAGGTTGGAACCCTGTGTCCAGGTGGAAGTTCCTATCTGGCGGGCGCGCACGTTGTAGTTGAGGGCGCCGTTGGCGGGGCTCCAGCTCAGGCTGGCCTGATCGCCTGCCGGCGTGGCGGACAAGCCGGCCGGGGTATCGCAGATGACGGGGCAGGCCGGGCAGGAGCCGCCGCAGTCCACTCCGATTTCATCCCCGTTCTGGATGCCGTCGGTACAGCTTGGGCCGCTGCCGCCGGTGCAGAATGGCGTGCTCTCGGAGGAACCGAAGGCGCCGCCCGAAGCAATGGTGGAGGTTCCGTCGCTCAGCGTATAGGAGCCATTGCCGTAGGCACAGCAGATCCCGTCGCCGTAGGAATCCAGGATGGTGAAAGTATAATTGCCGCCGGTAAGGTTGATATTCTGAGTGACGGTAGTATTTCGCTGGCCACTGCTGTACGGCCCTCCGGAAGCGACGATGCTACCGCCGGAGTTGGTGATCCGCCAGGTCGTTTCAGTAGGATAATTATCCAGCGTGATACTCAGGGTAAGGGCGTTACCAAAACAAGGGCAGGCAGGGCAGGAGGAGCCGCCGCAGTCAACGCCGGTTTCATTCCCGTTCTGAATGCCGTCGGTGCAGGTCGGCTGCGCGCCCTGGCCGCACCCGTTGGAACTCAGCAGGCTGGCGCGGAAGCCGCCCGGCTGGACCAAGGCGAGCATTCGGGTTTTCTGGCCCTGGGTATAGAGGTTCATGCAGGCGTCGTCGGAGTAGTCCATATAGTTCTGGAACATGTCCGGCAAGTCGCCGGTGCCCTGGTTGCAGCTGTTGGGGCCGGGGAAAGTACAGGGGGAGCCGGTATAGTTGGGCGCCCCTGCCGTCGGGGTATCGCCGACGAAGTCATCGGCGTTGCAGTTGCCGTCGCCCCAGATGTGGCGCAGGTTGAGCCAGTGGCCGACCTCGTGGGTACCGGTGCGGCCCAGGTTGAACGGCGCCTGAGCGGAGCCGCCGCGGCCGGTATAGCGGTAGTCGAGCACCACCCCGTCAGTAGCGGCCGAGCCGCCGGGAAACTGGGCGTACCCCAGAATGCCGCCGCCGATCTCGCATACCCAGATGTTGAGGTAGTTGCCGGCCGGCCAGGCGTCTTTGCCGCCGGAAGAGGCGAACTTGACGGCGTCGTTGGTGCCAAATGCAGAGGTGCGGGTGGAGGCGGTCCGGGTGATGCCACTGGTGGGGTTGCCATTGGGGTCAACGCTGGCCAGGCAGAACTCGATCTCGGTATCAGCCGCCACACCCTGGAATACGGAAGGCGTGTTGGCTGCATCGGCGTTGAGCCGGCGGAAGTCCTCGTTCAACACGTCGATCTGCGACTGTACCTGGGCGTCGGAGATATTCTGCGAGCTGCTCCGGTACACAATGTGTACGACCGTGGGAATGACAACCGTCCCGGAAACGCCGCGCTGAAGGCTGTGCTGCACCTGCTCCGCCTGCCGGTCAATGGACTGGAGGCGCAATGCCCGTTCGGGATTGTCCCGAATCTGCTGCTCCAGATACTCCATGGTGCCACATTGGCGGACCTGAGCGAAATTGTGGATGCTCAGGCCAAACAGGAACATGATGCATAAAGCGAGTTGTCTACTTACTGTCATTTGTCCAGAATTAGAAGTGGTTAAATAATTTTTTCTCTTTACCGTTTGATGGGGGCAATACAAACACATCGCCTCGCCCGGTGCAAACCGCAAGGGCAGGCATGTAGGAGTCGGGAGTCATTAATGGAGTTGAAAATGGAAATACTTCCAGGGCCGGGACGGTCGCCCGCAAATCCTGAAAATACACCAATTAAGAAACGTGACAATGTATATTCACCTGGTGATCTGGGCAAAACCCGGAAAAAATATCGCTTGGCCGCTTCCGGATATATCGCTAAAGCGCCTAAAAATAGAAAATAATTTTACTTCGGAAATTTTTTTTAGACTAAAGTATGGCGGTTTTTAAAATAGAAAAAACGGATACTGTTCAATTGGCTAACAGACAAGGGTTTGGATGCCCGAAAATGAGAACAGCCCCGGGTTGATGGCCACCCGAGGCTGTTCAGTTAATGGATCCCATAAAGAGACACCCATTCGGGATGTCCCTGAACACGGCGTTACCGCGCCACAACAAACTTCTTCGTCAGGGCCTGCCCTTCACTCAGCAGGTGAATGACATAGACGCCGGGCGCCATCCGGCTGACGTCCACTTTGGCTTCCTGCCGGCCTTTATCGGCAAGGAAAGCCTGCCGGCCAACCTGCTGGCCTGCCAGGTTCGTCACCATCAGCTGCACCGGCCCGGCCTCCTGCTGGTGGAAGGCCACGGTCAGTTCGTCCCGTACGGGGTTCGGGAGCAATTTCAGGTAGGAGGACGGCCCTTCGGGAGTAACCTGAACCTGTTCGCGGTAGCCGGCATCGCTTTCTCCTTTCTTCCCATCGGAAATTCCGGCTATTGGGTTGCCCTGGCGCGCGCTACTGGTACAACCCCGGATCTCGATATCATCGATGTAGACGTAATCGGAGTTTCCGGAGGCGTCACAACGGAAACGCAGGCGCGTGTTCGACGAAAAGGTTCCGGTGATCACGACCGACTCAAAGTAACGGACGTTGTTCTGGAACTCATCGCCCAGGTTCCACTCTTCGACGGTGGTATAGGTGCTGCCGCCATTGGTGGAAACCTGGAGCCAGAAGTCCTCATTTGCATTATCCATACTGACCGGGACGTAAGTGAAGTTCACCGTCAACTCCTCGTAAGGCGTAAGGTTAAGGTTATCGGTGGTGATGACGGAAGAGGAAGAGTTGTCCCTCAGGCGAACGGCATTGGAGCCGCTGTAGGCATAGGGTGTGTTGTAAACGCCGGCGTCGGACCCTCCGTCGTTCCAGATGCCCCAGGTGGTCTCAAAGTCATTGAAATCAAGGGTGGCATAAGTACAACCGCCGCCGCCACAGGGTGCACAGGGCCCGCCGCAGTCAACACCGGTTTCGCCACCGTTCTGTATGCCGTCATCGCAGGTGGGGCAGGCCGGGCAGGTGGAGCCGCCGCAGTCTATCCCGGTTTCGTCACCGTTCTGGACGCCGTCGTCGCAGGTGGGCGCCGGCCCTGCGCCCAGGCAGAAGTTAGTGGTTTCGGAAGAGCCGAAGGCGCCGCCGGAGGCCAGGGTGCTTCCGCTGGAATCATCGGTGAGGGTGTATGAGCCGGAGCCGTAGCTGCAGCAGATGCCGTCGCCGTAGGAATCATAGATGATGAAGTCATAACAGCCGTCCGGCAGGCAGATGTTCTCCACAACCGTGGATCCATCCGGGTTGGCGCCATAGGCGCCGCCGGAAGCTACTACCGCATTACCGGCATCTCTGATTTCCCAGCTCGTTTCTTCAGGGTAGTTGTCCAGCACGATGGTGAGGGCCAGGCTGTTCTCCTGGCAGCCGCCGCTACAGGGCGGGCAATCCGGGCCGCCGCAGTCAACGCCCGTCTCACTGCCGTTCTGCACCCCGTCGTCACAGGTGGGGCAGGCCGGGCAGTCGGGGCCGCCGCAGTCAACGCCCGTCTCGCTGCCGTTCTGCACCCCGTCGTCGCAGGTGGGGCAGGCCGGGCAGTCGGGGCCGCCGCAGTCAACGCCTGTCTCATCTCCGTTCTGTATCCCGTCGTCGCAGGTGGGGCCGCCGCCGCCGCCGGTACAGAATGCGGTGCTCTCTGAAGACCCGAAGGCGCCGCCGGAAGCGATGGTATTCGCGCCGTCGCTCAGGGTGTAAGAACCGTTTCCATAAGCGCAGCAGATGCCGTCGCCGTAGGAGTCAAAGATGGTGAAGGTGAAATCGCCATCCGCCAGGTTGACATTCTCTACCACGGTAGCGCCGCGTTGGGTATTGCTGTAGGGCCCGCCGGAAGCCACGACAGAGCCCCCGTTGTCGGTGAACTGCCAGGTGGTTTCCGTGGGGTAGTTATCCAGTGTGATGGTGAGGGTAAGCGCGTTGTCATTACAGGGGCAGGGCGCGCAGGTGGAGCCGCCGCAGTCGACGCCGGTTTCGTCACCGTTCTGTATGCCGTCATCGCAGGAGGGCGGCGTACCCTGGCCACAGCCGTTGGAGCTGAGCAGGCCGGCGCGGAAGCCGCCCGGCTCGAACAGAGCGCGCATGCGGTTTTTCTGGCCCACCGTAAAAAGGTTCATACATTCGTCGTCAGAATAATCCATATAGTTCTGGAACATATCCGGAAGGTCGCCGCCGCCGTCGTTGCAGCTGTTGGGGCCGGGGTAAGAACAGGGCGAGCCGGTATAGTTGGGGCCGCCGGCAGTGGGAGTGTCGCTGACGAAGTCATCGGCGTTGCAGTTGCCGTCGCCCCAGATGTGGCGCAGGTTGAGCCAGTGGCCGACCTCGTGGGTGCCGGTCCGCCCCAGGTTGAACGGCGCCTGAGCGGAGCCGCCGCGGCCGGTGTAGCGATAGTCGAGCACCACGCCGTCGGTGGCGGCGCTACCGCCGGGAAACTGGGCGTAGCCCAGGATACCGCCCCCGATATCGCAAACCCAGATGTTGAGATATTCGCCGGCCGGCCAGGCGTCCTTTCCGCCCGATGAGCTGAATTTCACGGCATCATTGGTTCCGAACGAAGAGGTGCGGGTGGAGGCCGTCCGGGTAATGCCGGTGGTTGAGTTGCCGTTAGGGTCAACGGTGGCCAGGCAGAATTCGAGCTCCGAATCGGCGGCCACGCCCTGAAAGTCCGACGGCGTGTTGGAAGCGTCGGCATTGAGCCGCCGAAAGTCTTCGTTCAACACATCGATCTGTGATTGCACCTGGGCGTCGCTGATGTTTTCGGCGCCGCTTTTGTAGACGATGTGCACCACAACCGGTATGGTAATGGTGCTGGCGACAACCCGTTGGTTTTGCCCGATCACCCGTTCAGCCTGCCGGTCGATATACTGCAGGCGCAGTTTCCGTTCCGGGTTTTCCTGTATCTGTTGGTCCAGATATTCCATGGTGGCGCAATTGCGTACCTGAGCATGGCTCACGGTACTCAGTGCGGCCAACAATAAAAAAGTCAATAGTGCGAGGTGTTTAATGTTTTGCATAAGGCAGAATTGAGTGAATTTAGAATTTGGTTTTATCTGACATCATTCTTATTGGAAAAGTGCATACAAAGCCTATGCCGCCGACTGGCAACACCTTATCTCGTTAGGTAATCAGCGTTTGTATTGTTTTTTTTGATTGAAGCCGGGTAAGCGCCTGAAGCAGGCATTGTTTTCTCAGGCATGTTTGGAAGTGATGGTCAAAATTAAAAAAAAATTTCTCCGGAAAGCATTTTTCCCATTTTTTTTGCATGCCGCCGACAGAATGCCGAAAAGACAAGAGTATTGAAGGCCTTGCTTTTGGAAATGCTTTCTCCAAAAACAGAAAACCGCTATTGTGCGAAAACTTTTCAGAATAATGGCCCTGTCGGTTGGCGGCAATTGCTTCATTCCTTATCTTGAGGAATAGCACGATCAACCTGGCCTAACAAATCCTTGTAAAATGACACCGAAAGAAAGGATCTACGACGCCTTTGGCGAATTGCTCTACCTGGTAGCCAAAGCCGACGGGCTCATTCAACCCGAAGAGGTGGAATCGCTGGAGAAATTACTGAAGGGCCACCCTAAGGCCCGGCAGATCAAGTGGTCTTTCGATTACGAGCGCACCCACCGGAACGACCCGGAAAGCCTCTACCTGAAGGTCATCGACCGCTGCCGGGCGAACGGCCCCGACCCGGAGTACCAATTCCTCATCGATATGCTGGAAGAGGTGGCCCGGTCCAGCGCCGGCATCGACCGCGACGAAAAAGGAGTGATCCAGGGCTTTGTGCACGACCTGACCGAACGGTTCAAAAAAGACATCCAAAGCATTAACCAACTAAAGCGATGAACCCATGCAGGCCATTCTCGGAGCCGGGGGCGCCATCGGCGGCCCGCTGGCCAAAGCACTAAGGGGTTATACCGATGACATCCGCCTGGCCAGCCGCCATCCGGAAAAAGTCAATGAAAGCGACGAGCTTTTTGCCGCCGACCTAACTATCCCGGAACAGGTGGATAAAGCGGTGGAAGGAGCGGAGATAGCCTACCTCATCGTCGGCCTTCCCTACGACATCAAAGCCTGGCGCCGCTACTGGCCTCCCCTGATGCGCAACGTCATCGAGGCGTGCAAAACCCACGGCGCCAGGCTCGTCTTCTTCGATAACGTATACATGTACGACCCGGACTACATGGACAGGATGACGGAAGAAACGCCCTTCCGCCCGGTGAGCAAAAAGGGGAGGATAAGAGAACAACTCGTCCACATGCTCATGGATGAAGTGGAGGCCGGTAACCTGACGGCCCTCATCGCCCGCGCTGCCGACTTCTACGGGCCGGGAATTCAAAGCAGCGTTCTGCAGGAAATGGTGCTGAAAAACCAGCTCCAGGGGAAAAAGGCGCAATGGTTTGCCCGCCTGGACAAGAACCACTCCTTCACTTACACCCCCGATGCCGGCAAGGCCACCGCCCTGCTCGGCAATACCCCGGACGCCTACAACCAAACCTGGCACCTGCCCACCAGCCATGAGCAACTGGCCGGTAAACAATGGATCCAACTTTTCGCGCGGGAACTCGGCATAGAGCCCCGCTACCAGGCCCTACCCACCTGGCTGCTCCGGCTCGCCGGCCTTTTCGTACCCCTCATGCGCGAGCTGGCGGAAATGGCCTATCAGTACGACCGGGATTATTTCTTTGACAGCAGTAAGTTTGAAAAGCGTTTCGAGTTCGAGATCACACCCTACGAAAAGGGCGTCAGAGAAGTTGTAAAGGCGGCGAAAAAAGCCGGATAGCCATCCAATGCCATCAGTTAGCAGCAAGAAGACAGGCCTGAAAGCTTATTATCCCCTAATCCTATAAACTGTTTTCTATGCGAACCTCACTTTTCTACACACTGTTTATCATTGCTGCCCTGTATGGCTGTCAGGGAGCTTCTTCGGAGCAGGACGGCGCTCCACAACAGGAAACAAAAAGTAAAGCCCCCTACCCCGCCGCCATCGACAGCCTCATCGACAAATATTACCGCTCCGTTTCCGGACAAGGAGAAATGGACTGGGCCCCGCTCAGGGAGATATGCCTGGAAAGCACCCAGTTCAACGCCATGGGCATTAATGAGGAAGGAGAAAACCAGTATTACCCCACTACTCTGGAGAGTTATATCGAGCATCTCGGCCCATTTGTGGAAGAATACGGTTTTTACCAGAAGGAAATTTTCAGGAGTGTGAACCACTACAACCGCATCGCACAGGTATGGAGTGTCTTCGAATCCTATTATGAACCAGGCGGAGAACAGATCGACCGGGGCATTTACAGCTTTCAGCTGGTTCAGCTGGGCGGAGAATGGAAGGCCGTTAATGTCCTATGGAACAGTGAGACGGAGGAGGTGAAAGTGCCGGAGGCCTACTGGAAGTAGAAAAAAGGTTTAGTCCCCCTGGCCGGCACAAGATCAAATGTCAAACCATAAATTCCTTACCATCATGGGCAACGTCCAGCGAAAGCCCTTCTCCGGACAGCGCCTGTATCTTTTTCCTGCCTCCGGGCACATCCAGGAACCAGGCGCCGAGGTGCATAAAAACGATGCGGCTGGTAAAGCGGCCGAACAGATCACCCAGGCGGGGCGCCCCGGAATGGCCGAAGATCTTCCCCGAATCCTTCTTGCGGCGGATGAAACCATCACTTCACACTCCCCACGGGTAAGTCTCCGGCATTTTCTGCCCTTCAGGTTCCATGTGGAGGGGGTGCAGGGCCTGCGTTTCATCGATGAACTGAAAGGCGTCGTACCGGTAAGGGATAATACTGGGGACGTAATTGCTCCGCATCTTGTGGGCCGGGTTGTAAACTACCCCGATGGCGCGATGGCCCAACGGCCTTTTCAGCAGCCCTTCCTCCCGTATTCCTTCGAAGAGTACGGCCAGGTTTTCGCTGCCCAGCCTGTGGAGTATATCTTCCCAGCTGCCTTCGCGGGCTTCGGGAACCGGTATTTCCTTCATGGGCGCTCCCCAGCGGCGGGCGGCGATGACGGAGCCGCGGTAGCTGCCGAAGCCCAGCAGGAAGCAGTTCTCCCTGCCGTATTGCTCGCGGGCCAGCTGGCCGATGTTGAACATGCCGGCGCCGGCCATATCGGTATAGCGGGCGTCGCCGATGTGGGTGTTGTGTTCCCAGATGATGGCTTTAGCGCGGGGGCCGTGGTGTTCCAGGAGGCGTTCCAGCGTTTCCGCCATGTGCCGGTCGCGCAGGTTCCAGGATTGGGCGGAACTGCGCACCATGGCCCGGTAGTACCGCTCGGCATTGGCCACCACCGTTGCGTTTTGCTCCACATTGAGGGCGCCCTCCGGGTCGGAATTGTATTGCGGGATCTTCCGCCGTATTTCGGCCAGGAGGCTGACCACCTCCGCTTCGCAGCTCTCGTCCACCATTTGGGCGGCGCTGGCGTAGGAGCCGCCGCCGCCTTCTCCGTAGGGCTCAAAGCAGAGAAAAGCCTCTTTTGCCGCTTCCAGCCCGGCGGGGTCTTTGTCTTTCAGGTATTTCATAATGGCCTCCATGGATTCCCACAGGCTGTATACATCCAGGCCGTAGAAACCCACTTTCTCCGGCTGCCGGAGGCCCCGGTTGTGCCGCTCCAGCCAGCTGAGGAAGGCGGCCATCTCCCAGTTGGCCCACATCCAGGTAGGCCAGCGGCGGAACTCCTTCATCACTTCGAAGGCATCCGCCCCGGCATCTTCATACCCTTTGGCGAAGCGGTTGAGGCGGTAGCAGTCGGGCCAGTCGCCCTCCACGCCGATGAAGCTGAAGCCTTTTTCCTCGATCAGGCGCTTGCTGATGCGGGCCCGCCAGTTGTAATACTCGTGCGTGCCGTGGGAAGCCTCCCCCAGCAGGACCACCTTTGCCTTCCCCATCTCCTCGATCAGAGGGCCGAGGCTGTCCTCAGAATGCACATCGAAAGTATGCGGAGATAAAACTTCTTTAATGTCTTCGTTCGTTTGCAGTATCCTTGTTCCCATACTGATGCAACGGGCGGAGGCGGGGGATGTTTGGTGTGGAATAGGGATCCCGCCCAGTGCTGTTTATCCACAGAACATGTATTCAAATGTATCTGGAATGACAGGCCCTGCCTTCTGGAAATACCCTTTCAGCGGCTTCGGATGCTCTCTCTCGGTTCGATCTCCATACGCTGCCCATCAATCCACCACAAAGCACCGCGGCTACTCCTTCATCCGGCTGCGGACGAAGGTATTGAGCAGCAGAATGATGGCGGCGAAGAGGGCCACCCGGGCGATGGCGTCCCCCCAGCGAATGTAGAAGGTGATGGCGTCGTTGAAGCGGATACTGCCCTTGATGGCCACGGGCTCGTCGTAGCGGGTAGGCTGCAGAATATCTCCCCGCTGGTTGATAAAGGCGGAGATGCCGGTGTTGGCGGAGCGGGCGATGGCCCGCCGCGTCTCGATGGCGCGCAGGGAAGCGAAATACAGGTGCTGGCGGTGGCCGGCAGTATTGTCCCACCAGCCATCGTTGGTCATGATGAAGATGGCCTGTGCCCCTTTTTTGATGTAGCCGGTGACGTACTCGCCAAATACCGACTCATAACAAATGGCAGGCGCCACCTTTCCAGCCTGACTGCTCATAACTGAGCGCTCGGGCTGGGTGCCCACCCCGGCCGTGGTGCCCTCCAGCTTTTCGATCAGCGGTTTGAGGAAAAAGAAAATGCCACGGTAGGGAAGGATCTCCGGGCCAGGCACCAGTTTCGATTTACGGTAGAGCTGAACGTCCTGGTTTCCGGGCTGTATCTGTATGGCGGCATTGAGGATCTCGTAGAACAGGGTGTCTCCCGGGCGGCGCACCTGTTCGCGGACGGCCCGGCTGCGGGGCTCGCCTGGCTCGAATATATTATACGCATCAATGCCGGAAATGATGTTCAGGCCGGGAAATTCCCGAAAAGTACTGCGGATGCGCTGAATGGCAGGATAGGAATTGGGCTGGCTGGTTTCCACCAGGCCGAAGCTCGTCTCGGGAAAGAGCAGATAATCGGTATTTTCATCCACCAACGGGATAGAGAGTTCCAGAAACCGGGTGACCTGCTCCTGCTCCGGCACCCGGTCGAATTTTTCGTAATGGGGCTCGAAGTTGGGCTGCACCACAACGACATCCCGTTCCACGCCCTGCTCCTCATGGCCAGAATACATCGCAACCGAGATCAGAGCGGGAACCAATATCCATGCTCCAAAACGGATGGCCGGCCAGAGCACCGGCTGCTGCCGGTTTCGGTAGGCGCCCCAGAGGCGCAGGGCCAGCACATTGGCCAGCAGTATCCAGAGCCCGCCGCCGAATACCCCGGTGAATTCGTACCACTGAATGAATGCAGGAAATTCGGCAAAGCTGTTGCCCAGGGTCAGCCACGGCCAGGTTAGTTCCCAGCGCAGGTGGACGTATTCAAAGGTTAGCCAGTAAGCGATGAATGCCAGGTATCCCAGGCGGGGCACATACTGCCTGGTGGTATGGAACAGCAGGAAAGGAATGCTCATCAGCAGGGCATTGACCCAGATGGCGAAGATGCCCGCCACAAAAGCCGTATTGGCTACCCAGTAGGTAGCAATGACATTCCATACCACAAAAGCATGGTAGGCGAATTTAAATAGCTCCCACCGGTCGGCCCCGCCCCAGTCGGTGCTGATCTCCCTTTCCACCATCAGCATCGGAACGAAGCCGATGAACATCAGAAAAGGTAAGGGGATAATATCCGGAAAGCCCACCCCCAGGAGCACGCCGCTCAGGGTAGACAGGCCCAGCCAGCGCAAGCGGTTGGGGGAAGCCGAAAAGCGCTGTTCGAACAACAACACCAGCAGGCCCCAGAAGGCCAGGAAAAAGACGAGGGGGCGGTACCCCCAGAGTAGTTCCTCATTGTTGCGCCGCACCATATCGAAAGCCATCCATACACTGATGAGGGCCAAGACGACGATGGAGGGAATACGTATGTTGTTTTTCATAGCAGGCGGCTGAATTTCACGCCACAAGTTTAGGAATTTTTGAGCACTTCCGGCCTTTGCCGTGGTGTTTAAAACAAATTCTCCACCCGCCGGCGGCAGGCTGGCGGGGTGGAGAATTTGTTTGGGGGTTGCCCATAGCTGCCGGGGCCGTTATCTGGTTGCCAGGCTCCGCACAATGGTTCCCTCCTTACTGCTGATTCTCAGGAAGTACAGTCCGGGAGAAAGGCCTGCGGCAGACAGCCTTTCCGTGTTGCCATCGGCAGTCAGGCTTTGCAGCAGGCGGCCGTCCGGCGCGTAAAGCTCCAGGAGGGCGCCGGCGGGAAGCCCCTCTACTTTCACCGGGCCGGAGGCGGGGTTGGGGTAGATTCGAAAGCTTTCCCGGTTGTCCCATTCCGCAACTTCCGAGGTGATATCCAGGTATTGAGAGAAGAACAGCAGGGCCTGCGTCAGGGCCGGCTCGGCGCATTCGAAATGGCTGAACGCGGGATTAATGTCTAGGGATTGTACGTCCGGCGCGCCATTAGCGTTCATCACCGAATCGGCCAGCAGGCTGTTGGTATAGAGCACCTGCTCGTCGGAAGTACAATAGTAAAGGCGGGTGGGCGATTGCGGGGCCCAGTCGTAAACGTCGTTCTCCGCCAGGGCCCGGTTGAGCAAGTGGCCCGGATCGTTAAGCACATTTTGCCGGATGCTATCCTGAAAAATATACCGGGGAAGCGCCGCCCCTGTTTCCAGGACCAACAGTTCGTTCAGGGTATCGTTCAGTTGGCCTGTAGTGAGTTCATCGCGGTAGTAGGCCAGGGCGGGCCCCAGATAGGGCTCCCGAAATACCTGGCTGAAATCAGCGTAGATGCGGTAGTACTCATTCAGCCCCATGACGAGGCGCACGATGTAGCCGGGAAAGAAATATTCTTCCTCGCTCAGGATATACTCCCGCATGACGTTGGCCAGGCTATAGGGGCCCGACATGTGGGCCGCCGCCGTCACCGGGTACTCCACAGCATAGTCCTCCTGCAGGGCACGGTGCAGGGCCATGGAGGCGTGCCCGCCCTGGGAATACCCCGCCAGGAAAAGCTGGCCGTTGAGGGCCTGCCCCTGCCCTTCTACGTAAGGCCCGACGGCCTTCAGCATATCGATGGCAGCTGAAGCTTCCGTTGCCGCATGCAGGTAAGGATGGAACCCGCGCGACTCCCCCAGCCCCAGGTAATCGGGCGCCAGGGCGACAAAGCCCGCCCCGCCGAAGGCCAGCGGCACTTCATGGTCCACAATATTCAGGTTGGAAGGGGTATCATCCTTGGCGTTGGAGGTGCCATGCTGGTAGATGAACAATGGCAAGGCAAAGTCCTGCGCCCGGGGGGCCACCAACAGGCCGGAAGCCGTATCCAGCTGTCCCTGCACATCGGGGGTAGTATACAGAACCTTGTAAACATCAATGCCATACTGGATGAAAAAGCCGTATTCGGCGATGAGTTCCTCTCTGGTATGGCTTTCGAGGAAAATGGCGTCAATCAGGTTCTGAGCAGGGAGTGTGAAGGACGCGGCAAGGAGTACTAATGAGAGCAGGTAGCGTTTAAGCATATCTTTTTTGCCAAATGTAGGAATTTCTTCGGTCAGAGGATACAACCCAAAGGAGGCGCTGTTCGGAATTTTTACCCGGCCGCATGGACGGGCGGTGTTTTTACCCGGCCGAGGGACGAGGACGGGCGCTGTTCGCCAGGCCGCTGAAAACAAAGGATTTTTGCTTTTTAAGACATACATTTCTGAACAGTCTCCCAAAGGACGTGAATATTCAGTCATTCAGTCACTCACTCATTCAGTCCATACACTTATTCCCCCGCCAGTTGCCCCTCAAAGGCCTCCCGTTCCCGGCTCAGGTTCAGAAAGGGGAAGTCTCGCTCCAGTTGGGCAATGATCTCCAGTTGCTGGCGCAGGAAGCGCTGGTGCGGCTCCGAAGCGGGGTGGAAGGGGCGGTGCCGGCTGGCGGCGATCACCTTTGCGATGCGTTGCAGCAGCAACCGGGTGTCCTCATCAAAGAAAGCCTGGGCGAAGCGCTCCCAGATCAGGCCGACGGCCACCTCCGAGGGGTGGATCATATCGGGGGCGTAGTAGCGGTAGTCGCGCAGCTCGTCCATCATAATCTCATAGGAAGGGAAATAGTGAGCGAAAGGCAGCTGCTCACAGAGCTCGGCGGCGGCCAGCAGCAGGGTGGCCTTGCTGCGCTGGTTTTCCATCAGCCCGTCGCGGATGTGGCGTACGGGGCTGACGGTAAAAATGATTTCCAGTTCAGGCTGGCGGTTCTTCAGCTCGTACAATACCGGCTCCAGGGTGGCGATGACATCCCGGGGGCTGAGGCGCTTCCGCTCGAAGGCAGTGCCCGGCATTTTATGGCAATTGGCTACCACCTCTCCCGAAGAGCGGTATACAAATACACGGGCCGTGCCCAATGTTACGACCATCCGGTTGGCGGTGAGCAGGAAGCCCTGAGCGCGGCGGTAGGCGGCGTTGATCTTCGCCAGAGCCTCCTCCCGGCCGGGGTGAGAAAAGGCGCCGTGGTGGAAAAAGCTGTGCCACAGGCCCTGGTGTTCAAACAGGCCACTCTGCTGAAAAGGAGCGTCCTGCAGCAGCCGCTGCAGCCCCTGGGCGATGGAGGCCGGGTTGTACAATATTCCATAAGGGTTGAGCAGGCTGTAAAAATGGTGATCGGCCAGCCGCTGTCCGATGTGCTCGGCGAAGCAGGAGCCCAGGCTCAGGAGGTGGTCCTGGTAACTGATCCGGAAGGGGTATTCCGGGAGGGGGACGTGGGTCTGGAGGTTTGGCATGGTTAAATGTAAGAAATTGGGAGACGGAAGTCAAATGGGGATTGCTGAAAGCCCAAAGGATATTTTTAAACCAGCTTCTAAAGAAAATGGGTAATTTAGCAGTAGGATAAAAGGAATGGCCTTTATGGCTTCCTTTTTATACAAAAAAACTGATATGAGATCCAGAACATTTGGCGAGACGATTAAAATGCTAAGAAAAAAACACAAGTACTCACTCAAGGAGGTAGGTGAATACATTAAATATAATGCATCTTCTTTAAGTGCAGTTGAAAAAAATAACAAAAGAGCGCCTGAAGAAATCATACGCCCCCTATCTGAAATTTTGAAGGTGGATTATAAAAAGCTGATGATAAAATACTTGAGTGAAAAGGTCTTTTATGAAGTCAAAAATTCCGACTATGCCCAGGAAGCACTAAAAGTCGTAATGAACAGGCTTAAAAAAGAAGGAAAAGGCACTCAGGAAGTCAAAGATAAGGAGGATATCCTAAAAGAGATTAAAATATACTTCAGCAAAAAGCCGATCAACAAAGCTTGGATATTTGGTTCGTTTGCCCGAAATAGTGACATTAGTTTTGATAGTGATATAGATATTTTGGTAGAATTTGAAAAGCCCAATAAAATAACTCTATTTGATCTGATTGAAATGAAAAATGAACTCTCGGACAAAACGGGAAGAGAAATAGACCTGGTAGAAGAAGGACAAGAACTAAAATCAATGAGCCATCAAATTCAAGGTGAAAAAGTTTTAGTTTATGCGAAGTAAGCCTACCGATCTGGAACGGGTCAATCACATGATCGAAGCCATTGAAAAGATATTCAAATATACTGATGAACTCAGTTATAAAGAATTTTTAGAAAACGAATTGATCCAAGATGCTGTGATGAAAAATTTTGAGGTGATCGGAGAGGCTGCCTATCACATTTCTAAAGAATTGAAAGAAAAATACAACAAAATAGAATGGAAAGGGATTGAGGGATTGAGGCATGTTCTCGTTCACGATTATTATAGAGTGAATCCTGAAATTCTTTGGAACACTAAAGAAGAAGACCTCTGTGATCTCCAAATAGACTTGGAAGGCCTTGTTGAAAAAGAAGGAGAATAAATTATGGCCGCTGCGGTTTGCCATCGCCATATCCATCCTGTCGAACCGATTCTCATTGGTGGAAACTACGCTGCTTTCCTGGTTTACAGGCTTTGTACTGATGTGGGTGGCGATCGGGAATATGGGAGTTCTGCCTTATGGAATTCTCTATGCTGCCGTTCCGCTGAGCTTAATTGAGGCATTTGTCGCTTCGTTTATTACTTCTAGATTAACATAAAAAGTTGAACCACCCGCAAATGCCTTATCCGCTGAAAAGAACTATCGCCCCACAATCAGGATACTGTCCGTCATCGAAATGTTGTTAATATTGTTATATTTGAGAAGCCTGGCCTGGGGCGCCCCGGGCAAACCCTGCACGGCCAATTGCTTGGCGTTTATATATTGCAAAAAGACAAAAAACATTAGCCGAAATGAAATGGGCCTACACCATCCGAAATAAAACCAAAGCCGCTATCCTTCTGGCCGTCGTACTGGGCTTGACTATGTTGACCAACCTGCTGGAAAGGAAGCGCTTCCGTGAATTGGAGCAATCCTTCTCCTCCATCTTTGAAGACCGGCTGATGGCGGAAAGCTACCTCTTCCACCTGTACGAAAACCTCAAAAACGAGCAGGACCTGATCCAATCGGCTGCTGATATGGGGTTGAGCATCGCCGGTAAAGAAAAGCTGGCGGCACACCGGGCCAACCGGGCGAGCCTGATGGCGCAGTACGCCGAAACCTACCTCACCGAGGAAGAAGAAGTGCAATTCAGCCAGTTGCAGGCCACCCTGGGCGAGGTAGACCGCCTGGAGAAAGAAATTGCCGGCGGACAGGCCGCGGCGCCCCTGATCAACGCTCACGACGCGGCCACCGCCGAAGCTTTTGCCACCCTTTCGGCCCTATCGGACATCCAAACCACCGTAGGGGCCGAGCTTAGAGATGAATCGGAGCGGATCATCCTGGGAAGCGTCTCCATTTCCCATCTCGAAATGACCGTCCTGATCATCATCGCCATTATTATTCAGGGACTGATCTTTTCGTCCAGGACCTTGCTGGGAAGCGCCAGCCGCGACCCCAGCCTGAACTGAAAATTGAAATTCAGCCCATTTCCCCGAACGAAAGGGCTATTGTGTAACCCAAAACCCGATATTATGAAAAGCGCCGTTCTTCTTTCTCTCTTTTTTATTTGCCTGGCCCTGTGCTTACCTGCTCAGGAAGGGCAGCCCTCCTCCCCCATCTTGTTCATCTACGACGCCAGCGGCTCCATGTGGGGGCAGATAGAAGGCAAAACCAAGATGGAGATCGCTACCGGGGTCCTTTCCTCCACGGTAGACGAGCTACCCGGCGGCCAGCCGGTGGGGCTCATGGCATATGGCCACCGGGAAAAAGGGAACTGCGAGGATGTAGAATTCCTTGCCGAAATGGATAATACGGACAAGGCCCGGCTACACCAGGCGCTGAAAGGCATCAAGCCCCTGGGAAAAACGCCCCTGGCCCACTCCGCCCAGCTGGCGGTCGGCAAATTGCGGGAGGCCGGCCAAAAAGCGACCATCATCCTGATCACCGACGGCATCGAATCCTGCGACGGCGATATTTGTAAAGTGGTCACCGCCGCCAAAGCAGAAGGCATCGACTTCCGCCTGCACATTGTGGGCTTTGGCCTGAAGGCTGAAGAAACCGAGCAACTGCGGTGCGCGGCCAAAGCCGGCGAGGGCCGCTACTACGACGCCGCCGACGCCGACGGGCTGAGCGCCGTCCTCCAGGAAGCCGCCGCCACAACGGTGGATGCCCCTCCCTCCAACTTCAGCGTCTTCGCCGTCAAAAACGGCAAGGCCATCGACGCCTATGTAAAGGCCTACAAAGCCGGCACGAAAGACTTCGCGGCCACCGCGCGCACCTATGCCGACACGGCCCTGCTGTACCTGCCCGCCGGCGCCTACGACCTGGAAGTGCAGCCCCTCGAAAACAGTGACGTGAACGCCATTACTGTGCCTAATGTGCAGAGCGTTGCCGAAGAGGTGAGGCACCAAACCGTGAGCTTCGACGGTGGGAAAATACAGGTAACCACCCTGAACAACGGCGAGGGTTGGGACGCCATAGTCAAGATCTATTCCAAAACCGACGGCAGTAGCGCCGCCGGCGGCCGCACCTATGGAAGGGCGAAAGTGTTCGAAGTCAACCCCGGCCGGTACGATGTGGAGGTGCAGGCCATGAAGATCGAAGGGGCGGCAATCATCCACCGAATGGAGAACGTGGAAGTGCGCGCCAACGAAACGGAGGCGCTGGAACACAACTTCAAAAGCGGTATTGCCCGGATCGGCGCCAAAAGCGGCGGCAGCCTGGTAGACGC
>JAGFJE010000434.1 GCA_024103175.1 Phaeodactylibacter sp. | reverse complement strand
TGGAAACCCTCGACGCGCAGGCCGGCATGAAGCAGGCCGGCCGCTGGCTGGAGGCCGCACAGGACAGCAGCGATGCCGGCAAGCTCGACGAGGCCATAAGCTTGTACGAAAAAGCGGCGGCAGTTTTTGAACCGCCTGCCCGCAGCCGGGAAAGGGCGGCGGCAGAGCAATACATCCGCAGCCAGCTGGGCATCGGCAACTGCCTGCGCAAGAAAGGGGACTACGAGGGCGCCCTGGCCCAGCACCGAAAGGCCCTGGAAACCACCTCCCGCCTGCTGGACCCCGGCCACGAGCTGTCCGCCGATTGCCACAAGCAGATGGGCATGGTATACATTGACACCCGAGAAAACGACAAGGCCCGCGAGAGCTATGAGAGAGCCCTTTCGATCATCGGCAAGGGGCCCGGCCCGGAGAGCGAGAAGGCGGCGGAAATATACGTTCAGTTGGGCATCGTAGGCTTTCGCTCCGGGCAGTACGACGAGTCCATCGCCCAGCTGGAAAAGGCGGCCGCCCTGTACAAAAAGCTGCAGGGCGGGTCGGCCCGGGCCTTCGACGACATCTATTACTACCTGGGCATCGCGTACAACCTGAAAGGGGAACTAGAAACCTCCCTTTCCATGTTCCGGAAAGCGCTCGAACTCCGGACGAACCTGTATGGAGCGGATCACCTGCAAACTTCCGCCGCCCACAATGCCCTGGGAACCTCCTACTGGGAATCCGGCAGGCTGGAGCGCGGCCTGTTCCACCTCCACAAGTCCCTGGACATCAGGCTGGCCGCGCTGGGCCCCGGCGACCATACGCTGGCCTCCGTCTACAACAACCTGGGCGCCCTCTACGACGAGATCGGAAAGTACGATGAGGCCATCGCCTATTACGAAAAAGCCCTGGCCCTGCGCCTGCCCATCCTGGGGGAAAACCACCCCCATATCGCCAACTACTACCAGAACCTCGGCGTCTCCTACAAGGAAAAAGGCGAATACCGCAAGTCTTTATCCCATCAACTCAAAGCGGCCCGGATCAAAGAAAACACCCTTCCTCCCGGCCATTCCGACCTTGCCGAAACCTACCATGAGCTGGCTACCGTGTACTATCTCATTGGCGACTGGCAACAGGCGCTGGACTATTACCGCAAAGCCCTGGAAATATGGCGTGCCGCCGTAGGCGATACCCACCACGAGGTAGCCGCCTGCTACCACAACATGGGAACCATCTATGCCGCCCGGAAAGAGTGGAAGCAAGCCCTGGAGTACCAGCAGATCGCCCTCGACATGAGAAAAAGGATCTACGGGCCAAACCATCCTCTCGTGGCCAATACCCTGGCCACGATCGGAGAGATCTACATGGGCAGGGAGCAGTGGGGGCAGGCGATGAGCTTCTTCAACCAGGGCCTGGAGTGCCTGGATGAGATGCGGGAGGACTACTCCTCCGGCGCCATCCGGCAGTTCTTTGTGGAAAAGAATTTCAGCCTCTTCGAAAATGCGCTCTACACCCTTCACCGGCAATACGCTCTCAGGCAGGATCCCGCCTTGCTGGAGGCGGCCTTCCGCTACTTCGAGAAGAGCAAAAGCCTGAACCTGATGCAGGCCCTCAACGAGGTGGAAGCCCGGCAGTTTGGCGGCATCTCCGGCCGGGCGCTGAAAAAAGAGGCCCGTTTCCTCGAAGAGATCAACAAACTGGAGGAAGAGGTTATCGCCGAAGTGCAGAAAGGAGCGGAGAAAAACGACAGCCTGCTGGCGGCCGCCAACGCTCGCTTGTACGAGGCCAGAGAACAGCACAAAGCCTTCCTCAAAGAACTGGAGCAACAGCACCCCGCTTACTACCAGCTCAAATACGATGCCCGCGTGCTGTCCCTGGCGGAGATCCGGGCGAAGTTGCTGGATGAACGGACCGCCCTGCTGGAATATTTCGAAGGAGAACGCTACCTGTTCGCCTTCCTGATCAGCCCGCGGCAGGAAAACTTCCTGGCGATCAGAAAGGACTTCCCACTGAAAGAATGGGTGGGCAGCCTTCGCAATGAAATGTATGCTTTTATCCCTGCGGAGAACCGAAGGGCCGAAGCCTACCGGGCGCAAACCGGCCAGATGGCGCAGGCCGCCCATCAGATCTGCCGCCACGTTTTCGAACCGGTGGAGGCCGTTGCCGAATTGCCCGAAAAACTGATCATCATACCCGACGGCAGCTTGAGCTATGTACCCTTCGAGCTGCTCCTGCGGGAAAACCCGAAACCAGGAGCTGCTCTAAATGCCCTCCCCTACCTGCTGAACAGCTATCAGGTGAGCTATGCCTACTCGGCCACCTGGCTGGAGCAGCTCCAGGCGGCCCGGGGGCGGCCTGCCGGCGGCGCTCTGCTGGCCTTTGCCCCTTCCTTCGACGGAGCGCCCGCCACGGGTGAACGCAACATAAGCGAGATCCGCCAGGGCCTTGGCCCCCTGATCTACAACGAGGCCGAGGTGGAGGCCATCCGGCAGTTGCTGGGCGGCGAAGCCTATACCGGCGCCTCCGCCACCAAGGCCAACTTTCTGGCCCAGGCCGGCAATTACCGGATCATCCACCTGTCCACCCACGGCAAGGCCAACGACCTGTCCGGCGACTTCGCCTTCCTGGCCTTTACTCCCCAGCCGGGCGAAGAGGAGAACGGCCACCTGCTGTATAACCGCGAGCTGTACCGGCTCAGCCTGCAGGCGGATATGGTGGTGCTGAGTGCCTGCGAGACCGGCCTGGGGGAACTACAGCGCGGAGAAGGGGTCGTCAGCCTGGCGCGCGGCTTTTCCTATGCGGGCGCCCGAAGCTTGGTCACTTCGCTATGGAATGTCAACGACGGAAGGACAAAAGGGCTGATGGAAAGCTTCTACCGGCATATAAAAGCGGGAAATGCCAAGGACGAAGCGCTGCGGCGGGCCAAGCTGGATTTTCTGGAGCAATACGGCCAGGAGGCGCACCCCTACTACTGGGCCGGCTTCATCGCCATCGGGGATATGGAACCGATGCGGCTGGGCGGGGGGCGGAACCGGCTGTGGCTATTGGCGGCGGCGGCGGTAGTGATCCTGGGCTTTTTCCTGCTCGGGAGAAGGGCACAGGGGAGAAAGGGGTTATAAAGTGGTTATTTTTTTGCCTTTGGGCTGGCTGGAGTTATTAGTTATTAAGCCCTCAAAGTACCAGCCGCCGCCAGAAGGACCGGAGCTGCTCCAACAAGGCCGTTGCTTCTTCCCGTTGTGGGTGCCCTTCCTGCGCCTTTATGTTCTGCAGCATCTGGATCGCCTGTTCCTCCCTGCCGGCCTGCAGGGCACTGAGCGCCCCGGACCATTCCGCTTTCCGGCGGAGCGCGGCGTCGCCTGCGGCGGCCGCCTGCTCAAAAGCAGCCATGGCCTGTTCATAATTTCCAAGCTGGTAGCGGGCATGCCCGAGATAGTACCAGTCGAGGGGGCCGTTCTCCTTTCCCGGGGCGGTGAATAATTCTACAGCATGGCGGTACTCTCCCCTTCCGAAGGCCAGCCAGGCCGGCTCCGGGCGCCAGGCCTCCGTGCCGCTCCTTTCCAGCTGATCGACGAGCGGCAGCTGGTAACGGGCGCCGGCCAGGCGGGCGTCGGAATAGTAGTTGTCGGCATACCAGAAAAGGCTGAACAGGCCCAGCAGAAAAACGGCGGCCGCCGCCCGGGGCAGATAGGCCCGCAGGGGCCGGCGCTTCTTTTCCGAAGAAAGCGGCCTTTCTTCGGCCGCCAGCGCGTCCAGCGCTAAAAGAGCGGCCTGGTAGGCTTCGTACTCCTCCCGCAGGGCCGGGTTGCGGCGCAGCTCCGCCTCCAGGGCCCGCCGTTCCGCTTCGGGCATCCGCTGCTCGAAATAGTCCTCTATGCGTTCGTAATGGGATGATGATCTCACGGGCTGCGCTCAGGGCTTTATATGGTTCAACAACTCTTTTCTCAATTGCGGCCTTTCTTTCAGAAATTCCACCAGCTTTTTCATGCAAACGGATCTTTTCTTTTTGGCAGAGCCCGCATTACTGTAGCCCGCCATACGGGCAATCTCCTCCATGGAGTGCCCCTGCGACCAGAGCCGAAGCACCTGCCGGCAGGCCCCGGACAGGGGCGCCAGGGCTTTATCGATCAGCGCTTGACGGTCTTTCTCGTGAACGGCCCGGCCGGCATCGTCGGCTTCTCCATCTTTATATGCCAATGCCTGCCGGACCTCCCGCCATTTGTACTGCCGCCTCAGCTGGCTGATCCAGATGTTGCGGCAGATGTTGAACAGGTAGGTTTTCAGAGAGCTGTCCTGCCGGAAAGTTCCTTTGTCGATATTGGCCAGCAGGCGGAAGATCCCTTCCTGAATGGTGTCTTCGGCATCCTGTTCACTACCCCCGCTACTGAGAATGAACCGGCGGATGCTGTGGTAATATTCCTCCTCCCGGGAGAGCCACGCGCGTAGTTCCCCGGGGCCGGCATCGTCCCAGGCATCCGATTTAAGCAGTTCGTCGTTCACGTTTTGGCGTTTGCGTCAGGTTACGCATAAAAATAATCATTTTTTCCCGCGAAAGCGGTAACCTTTTTTTACCTGATTCGACTACAACCCCAAAAGCAAACAGATGAGACCCCTGATACCCATATTTTCTTTATTTATGCTGTTGAGCCACAAGCTGTCGGCGGATTGCGAGATTCTTTCTGTTCAAGGTTTCGGATATGAACAAGACGGATCCATCTGCCGGATATTCGTGACCGGAGTTACTGTGGTCGGCGAGCAAGGCACTTTTTATTATTTAGGCTTTTTTCACAACGGAGGCATTACCAATTGCACGAGCTTCATCGCTACCGGTACAACGCAGTCCGTTTTCGTTCCATTGGAAAACTGCAGTTTACTGGACACCACCTGCGACCCTAACGAAGACTTTGTTTTTGGGCTGAGGCGGGGCTCCGGTGCAGGTTTCGCCTGTTTTTACGTCATCGACCTCACGCCCATGCCGGTGGAATTGATGCGCTTCTCCGGGCGGGCCGGGCAGGACGCCGTGCAGCTGCAGTGGGAAACGGCTAACGAAAGCCAGAACAGCTACTTCGAGGTTGAAAAAAGCGGCGACGGCAACGCTTTCCACTCGCTGGGGCGGGTACTGGGAAATGGAGACAGCAGTACGCCCAGCCTTTATGATTTTACCGACGCCTATCCGCTGCCCGGAACGAACTACTACCGCCTTCGGCAAGTAGATTTCGACGGGCAGAGCGCCAACAGCCATACCATAGCAGTTGAATACCGCCCAAAAAACCCAATGATCCGCCTCTATCCCACTCCGGCCGGCGATGTCCTCCACCTGAATTGGAACAGCCCTGCGCTGCGAACGGGCCAATGGCACATCTACGGACTGGCGGGACGGCTGGTGAAAGCCGCCGCCCTGCCTCCGGAGCGTGCGGAGCAGGAGATAGACATCAGCGGACTGGCCCCGGGCGGCTACTGGCTCCGCGTGACGATAGACAGCCGGACGGAAGTTTTGCGTTTTGTGAAGAGCTAAATACCTGTACACCATGAGAAATTTAATCTTTACGGCTACCATTCTAAGGTTGGACAGCCCCGTACACTGTACACGGCTAAGGGTTGCCATCGGCCCGTACATCGTACACGCCCCCGGAATCCTCCGGAACTTTCTGTCCAACCTCAGACGGGTAGCCATCTTTACAGTTTTTCTTTTTTTCACTGTTTTCCTCTCCTCCCCCGCGGCCGCCCAGGAGGCTGCTTTCAACGAACAGCAGGCCCTGGATGAGATCTGGGATGCCATCGAAGGGGAAACGCGCTGCTTCTTCGCCAGGGATTACGAATGCTGGAAGCAGCATTGGGTGAACGAGAGCCACGCCTTCCAGGCCTGGAACAACGCCGACGGCAGCTCCGACGCCAGTGTCGGCTGGCAGGCTATAGATGAGCAAGTCGGCAATTACATCAAAGAACATCCTCTGAACGGGGCCGAAAGCAGCCACCCCATAGTGCGCCGGAAGGAGCCAACCGTCAAATTCTACGGCCCCAACTGCGCCTATCTCACCTGGAAACAGTACAACAGCAACAGGGAAAATACATCCTTCCACCTCAGCCACGAGGCGCGCATCATGGAAAGGGTGGACGGCCGCTGGAAGATCGCTATGGTTGCGGCTTTCTGGGATTCTACCACCACCATTCCGATAGACAGCCTGAAGGACTGACAAGGGCCCCGCTGATCAAAACCCGTGCGGGTCATATGTATACTTTTTCCCGGCAGTTGACAACTCCCACTCGTCGGTCCGGAACGGCAGGGCGGGCAGGCCCTCTTCATTGCATAGGCCCAGCGGCCCTGGGTTGTCGGCCCAGGCGTAGCGGACGGCTACGGGCCCGGCTATTTCCGGGTGATACACAACCACCGTATTTCCCTCAATATAAGCCTTTGCCCAGCGAAACTTCTTGTCTGCCCCGGCAACGGCAAAACCCCGAACGTAGCCGTACTTGTCTGTTGTCATCAGCCCGCTGCCAACAGAGGAAAAAGATATCCGAACCTTATCCCCTTCCACGACCATGGATTCGTATACCGGCCCGGAATGGACGACATCCTCTCCGTAGGCCACTTTACGGGCGGCCAGGCTCAGGCGGTAGCCGAGATCCCATTTGTTTTTTGGGTGGATATCATCAGCGTCTCCGATATCGATGGCGGTGGCGATGGCCGTATTCGGCTCATCCAGCGCTTTCATCTGAGCTTCCCGCAACTCCGCCCACGTGCTGGGGCCCGGCTCCATCGCCTCTTTCGTATAATTGGCCAGCTGAACGACGAGAAAAGGAAAATCGCCCTGCCCCCAGTGGGCCCGCCAGTCGCTGATCATAGCGGGCAACAGTTCCCGGTATTCCTCCGAGCGGCCGTCCAGCGCATTGGATTCTCCCTGGTACCAGATCGCCCCTTTGATGGCATAAGGCATCAGGGGGGCGATGCTGCCGTTGTACAGCAGGGCAGGGTGGGTAAAAAAGCTGCCGTTGGGCACTACCGGCGTGGGAAAAGAAGAGGCGTCGATCTTCAGGCCCGGCTTGAATTTCCATTCTCCGTTGAGGATGGGGTTACCCCAGAAGGCGGAGGTGTACATGCCGCCCAGGCCTCCGATATCAAAAACCCGGACTACCAGTACGTTGCCCTTGGGCTTCAGGATGCTGGCCGGAAAAAAGTAGTTGCGCCAGTTGCGGTTGCCGAAGGACTCACCGATCTTGTGCCCGTTGACCCAGGCGATGTCGTAATCGTCGATCTGGTTGAGGGCGATATTGAACGTATCTCCCTGAAAGCCCGGCGGCAAGTCAAATTCTTTGCGGAACCAAACCGCACCGTCGTGCTCCTCCAGTCCGGCCCATTCCCAGAAATTGGGAATGGTGATCTCCTGCCAATCGGAAACATCCGTCTCCGGGTTTTGCCAGTTCTGCTCGATGCCGGGCCCTTTGAGGTAGTAGTCCTTATCCCAGGTTTTTCTGTACGCTTTCAATTCTGCTTCCAGTTGGGGGAAGCTCTTGTTCAGGGACCGGATCTTGCCGGTGATGGGATCGAATTGAGGGAAGGCGCTCAGCGCCCCGGCGCTCATCCAGGTTTCGATGGTGGTGGCGCCCAGGTTGCTGCTGATCAGGCCGACCGGCACGCCCAGGCGCTCCTGCAGGTACTGGCCGAAAAAATAGGCCACGCCGGAAAAATTGCTGATGCTTTCCGGGCTGGCCGGCTGCCAGTGGCCGCCTTTGACGTCTTCTTTGGGCAGGTAATCCAGATCGACGGCAACATTGAATATCCTCAGGTTCGAATTGTGGGCCAGGGCGCTGTCCGCCTCCTGATAGCCCAGCATCCCGAGGGTGTACTGCATGTTGGACTGGCCGCCGCAGAGCCAGACTTCGCCGAAGAGTACGTCCTCCAGTATAAACCTGTTCTCCCCTTCCACGATAAGGGTATAGGGCCCTCCGGCAGGGGTAGGGGGCAACGTTGCTTTCCATTCGCCCGCCTCATTGGCACGGGTTTCTACAATGTGCCTGCCTAGCGTAAGGCGTACGGCCTCACCGGGATCGGCCCACCCCCAGACGGGGGCCTCCACATCCCGTTGCAGGACCATGTGATTGCCGAACAATTTATGGAGGCGTACCTTGCCCCATACAGGCTGTACTGCCAGGAGGAAGCTCAGTAACGCAAAAAAAACGGATAGTCCTGTTTTTTTCATCTCTTTCATTGCATTCCTCTGGATCATACGACGCATAACGGAAGCTTTTTTTAATTTTAAGTTTATGTTCAATAACATCAACTGCACTATGGACCTTAACCAAATTTGCCGGGGCCTGGCCTTTTTATTTTTACCGCTCCTCCTGACCTTAAGCTGCGCCCGTACCGGCGCGCTCCCATCTCCCAGCCAAGATACTCAATCGGAAGCTAAATCCCTTTCTGTTTATGCTTCGGACTGGAATGATCTCTTCCACCGCCAATCCGGCTGGTTCGGCGGCGACGGCATCTTCGGCATACCGCTGGACGGGAAGGAGTTCGTACCCGCCGGCGCGCAAACCCGGACCCTCTTCGTTTTCAGCGATTCGGTGATCGGCGAAACGAAGGGTGGGAAAGTCAAAAAGGGCGATTTCAAGATGATCCACAACCTGGTGGCTTTCCTGGAAGGCCCCGAGCCGGAGGAGGAAAAGTTTGAATTCTACTGGCCAGAAGATGAAACGGGGGCCCCGGTTTCCCTTTTCGAGCCTCAGACGCCCAACACCCAACCCGGCGAGTACTACTGGCTGGGCGACGGCTTTGTGAATGTGGACGCCGACCGCACCTTGTACATCTTTGCTTATCGCGTGCGGGACGTACCCACCGGCGCCTTTTTTGAATTCGAACAGACCGGCGTATCCCTCATCGCCATTCCTCCGGGGAGCGAACCGCCTTTCCGGGAACAGCGGCAGCTGGATACCCCACTCTTTGTTCCCCTTCCCGACGGCTCGGCAAAAGTTACCTTCGGCAGCGGCATTTTCGTGAACACGGCCTCGGCCGGCGCTCCTGCCCCCGACGGTTACATTTACGTCTACGGCGTGGCCGGCCTGGGGCTGAGCCTGTATGTGGCCCGCACCCGCCCGGCGTCCTTTGAAGACTTCGGGAGCTGGGAGTTCTGGGACGGCCAGGGATGGACAGCGGATAGCAGCCAGATAAAACCCATAACCAACAGCGTCTCCCACGAACTCAGCCTCAGCCCGCTGCCCGACGGGCGATATATACTGGCCCACCAGCGCTACGGCATGCTGCCGGAGGTTGCCGTACAGGTGGCCAAAAGCCCGGTGGGGCCCTTCTTTCCGATGAAAGACATCTGGCGCTGCCCGGAAGTCAACGAAGACCTCGACTACTTCGTCTACAACGCCAAGGCGTATCCCCATTTGTCGGCTCCCGGAGAATTACTGGTCAGCTATAACGTCAACTCCTTTGATTTTTTCGTGGATATCCTGAACGACGCCCAGTTGTGCCGGCCGCGTTTTATCCGCTTGAAGTTCTAGTTATAAAATTTTTACAATCTTTTGCCCTGATTCGGAGACGAAAGACTGACGTTCACTTGGTTCGCCAAAATTTTTTGGCGTCGAAGACGATGCCCTCCTATACGCTCGAGTTTCCGTTCCGGGTTTACGCCTCCGGCCCAGATAAGTTTGGGGTTCCGGTTTTACGTCTTTTTATTAACCGAAAACCAATTGCCATGCCTATTCGCCTTAACCTCCTGTTTTTTGCCACTCTGTTAATGGCTTTTGCCACCTTGCCCCTGGCCGCCCAGCAAAAGCCGCTGGGGAATAACCTCTGGCCTGTCCGCTCCGCGGAATTTACCCATGGCTTTGCCACTCCCCTGGCCGGCGAGCGCCTCGATTTTCTGCCCAACCTCAGGGACGGCGCCATCGCCTTGTTCCTGCAGGCCCCGGGCGAAGAAAAAGGGATCGAATTCGAGACGGGCCCCATGCCCGGGACAGAGAAAAAACAGACGTTCCTCTGGGAGGCCGGCCTTTCCCGGACAACCGGAGGCCTGCCCATGGTATTTTCCCTGGAGGTGAACGGAAAACCGCTTTTTGTTTTCGAAACCGTCCGGGACACGGCCGGCCGGCACTGGATACTTACCAATGAGCAGGGCGCCGAACTCGCTTTTGTCACCTCCTTCATCGACCCGGAAAAGGGCGACCTGTTCGGCTATATGTTCCTGTCCCTGCCCCGTACCCTGGCTCCCGCCGGCAAGCCCGTTAACATCAGGATCACCGCCCGGGAAGGCAGCGGCACAGGCTGGTACATGGCCTTTCAGAACCGGGTGCAGGCGGCTTCCACGGCTTACGCCATGCCTGCTCTTGTCCGGGACGGGCAAGCGCTCCGCCAGCCGGTCAATATCGAATACGTCCACCTGGGCGCGCCGGCGCCCGCCGCCATCCTGATGGACGGGGAGCAGCAACTGGTAACTACTTTCCATCCGGGAGAAAACAAACTGACTTTCCTTGCCGGCCAGGTGGAAGCGCCCACTGATGCCCGGGTAGAGATCGTACTACCGGAAAGAACCACTGTCCATGACATTCAGCTCAGGCCCGTACGCCACTTCGAGGTGTACCTGCTGCCCCACTCCCATGTCGACATCGGCTTCACCCACAAACAGGCGGAGGTGGAACAAATGCAATGGCGCAATTTCGAGCAGGGCATAGAGCTGGCCCGCAAAACGGCAGATTACCCGGAAGGCGCCCGGTACAAGTGGAACGTAGAAGTACTCTGGGCTGTAGACGGCTACCTGAAGAACGCCGCTCCGGAAAAGCGGGAGGCCTTTCTGGAAGCCGTCCGAAAAAGATGGATCGGCCTGGACGCCCTCTACGGCAGCGAGCTGACCGCCCTGCAGCGACCGGAGGAACTCATGCACACGGTAAGCTTCGCCAACCGGATCGAACGGGAGTACAACATCCCGGTGGAATCCGCCATGATCACCGACGTACCGGGCTACGCCTGGGGCATCGTGCCCGCGCTGGCCCAAAACGGGGTCCGCTACTTTTCCATAGGCCCCAACCACATGCCCCACCTGGCCCATGGCGGGTATCAGGTCGGCTTCACCTTCGAAGCCTGGGGCGACATTCCCTTCTACTGGGAATCTCCTTCCGGCAAGGAGAAGGTGCTCTTCTGGATGACCCGCCACGGCTATTCCTGGTTTCACGACTGGCTGCTGGGCAGGCTGCGAAAGTCCGGCGGCACGCCCATTCTGAAGTTCCTGGACGAGTTGGATGAGGAGGGCTACCCCTACAACCTGGTGCAACTCCGCTATACCCTGGCCGACAACGGCGGCCCGGATACCGACATGCCGGATTTCGTCCGCGAGTGGAATGAAAAATACGAATACCCCAAACTGCGGATCGCCACCACCATCGAGATGTTCCGGGATTTTGAAGAGCGCTACGGAGATGAGCTGCCCTCCTACCGCGGGGATTTTACACCCTACTGGGAAGATGGCGCCGCCTCTTCCGCCGTGGAGACCGCCGCCAGCCGCAACGCCGCCGAACAGCTGGTGCAGGCGGAAGCCCTCTGGGCCATGCTCGCTCCGGAAAAGTACCCCGCCGCCGCCTTCGACGAAGCCTGGACGAATGTGGTCCTCTTCTCGGAACACACCTGGGGCTCCATCACCAGCAAAACCGACCCGGACGGCGAGCTGGCAACGAGCCAGTGGGAAGTAAAACAAGGCTTCGCCCTGGGCGCCGCCCGGCAGGCGCAGGCGCTGACGGCGAAGGCGGCTATAAGCGCCCTGGGCTCAACGCCCCGCCCGCCCAATGCTTTCCTGGTTTTTAACACCACCTCCTGGCCAAGGACGGAGCTCGTCAAACTACCGGATGAATGGAAAGTACGGGATCGGCATATTATCGGGCAGGATGGAGAAGAAGTACCGTCCCAGGTACTGTCGGATGGGAGGCTGGCCTTTTTTGCGCAAGACATCCCACCTTTCGGCGCCTTGCGCTACAGCCTTAAGGAAGGGCAGCCCAAAACGGCAAAAAAAGGAGTCAGGGTAAAGGAAAACGAACTTTCCAATGAGGCCATCGCCATTACCATTGACGAAACCTCCGGCGCCATCAGCAAAATAACATTTCAGGGGAAGAACCTGGTGGATGAAGAGAACGCCTATGGTTTCAACGAATACTGGTACACCGGCCTGAACGCCGCCAACCCGCAGAAGAGCAGCGCCCCAAAAATACGCATTAAGGAGAATGGGCCGTTGCTGGCCTCCTTTCTCATCGAATCCGATGCTCCGGGAGCGCATAGCCTGCAACGGGAAGTCGAGCTGGCTGCCGGCCAGGAGCAGATCCGGATAACCAATACGGTCGACAAGATAAAGGTGCTGGAAGATGAGAACGTACGCTTTTCCTTCCCCTTCCACATCCCGGAAAGCCAGGCCCGCATCGACCTGGCATGGGCGGTGATGCGCCCCGAACTGGACCAGCTGAAAGGCGCCAATAAGAACTTCTTCTGCCCCCAGCGGTGGGTGGATTTCTCCAATGCCGACGGGGGAGTCACCTGGGCCAACCTCGACGCTCCCCTGGCCGAGATCGGCGGCATGTACGGCCAGGACTGGATGAGCGATATGAAGGCCCGCCCGTGGATCGAAACCTACCGGCCTTCCAAGCTGCTGTTCTCCTGGGTGATGAACAACGCCTGGTTCGTCAACTACAAGGGCTACCAGGAAGGGCCCGCCACCTTTCGCTATGTGATCCGCCCGCACCGGGGGTTCGACAGCAGCGAGGCCAAGAAATTCGGCATTGAGCAGAGCCAGCCGCTCATTCCCGTTGCGGTGCCGGAGGGGCAGGGAAGCATCGCTTCCCTGTTCACCCTGGAGGGCAGCCCTTCGGTGATCGTTTCCTCTCTCAGGCCCGCCCGCGACGGCAACGGCTGGGTTGTCCGCCTGTTCAACACCACAGAAGAGGACGCAACTGTAAGGTTGAACTGGGGAGACAGAAAGGCAGGGCCGATGTACCGGAGCAATCCGGAGGAGGTTGTCGGGGCGCCGCTCGGGCCGGAGATCAGCATGGATGGGTGGGAGATATTGACGGTAAGGGCCGGTGGGCGGTAGGGAGTAAACGGTGAACGGTGGCCGTAGACAGGATTATTTTTCAAATCATTGAAACACCCTTTCATTACTCCAATGCTTTTGGCCGGTTAATCCTGCACACTTTCCACCTGCCCGTAATACTTTCTGCGCAGCCACCACGCCAGGTTCACCAGCCCGATCAGCGCCGGCACTTCCACCAAAGGGCCGATCACGCCGGTAAAGGCCTGCCCGGAGTTGAGGCCGAACACCGCGATGGCCACGGCGATGGCCAGCTCGAAATTGTTGCCGGTGGCCGTAAAAGAGATGGAAGCATTGCGCGGATAATCCGCTCCCAGCCACCTGCTCAGGAAGAAGCTCAGCAGGAACATGAGTATAAAATAGATCAGCAGAGGCGCCGCGATCCGCAGAACGTCGAGCGGGATCTGTACGATCAGCTCTCCTTTCAGGCTGAACATCACGACTATGGTAAAGAGCAGTGCCGCCAGCGTGATCGGAGAGATCACCGGTACGAAGCGCGACTGGTACCATTCCTCTCCTTTCCACTTTACCAGGAAAATGCGGCTGAGAAGCCCGGCGGCGAAGGGGATGCCCAGATAGATGGCAACGCTTTCGGCTATGGTGGCGATTGAAATATCTACAATGGCCCCTTCAAACCCCAGCAGCGGAGGCAACACCGTGATGAAGATCCAGGCGTAGAAACTGTAAAAAAAGACCTGGAAAATGCTGTTGAGCGCCACCAGGCCCGCCCCGTATTCGCGACTGCCTTCCGCCAGGTCGTTCCAGACGATGACCATGGCTATACAACGGGCCAGCCCGATGAGGATAAGGCCGGTCATATACTCCGGATAATCTCTGAGGAAAGTGACCGCCAGCACGAACATCAGGATCGGCCCAACCACCCAGTTGAGCAATAAAGAAATACCCAGGATCTTCACATTGCGGAATACCCGGGGCATCATGCGGTAATTGACCTTTGCCAGCGGCGGGTACATCATGAGAATGAGGCCGATGGCGATCGGGATATTGGTGGACCCCCTGGAAAAGGAGTTGATGAGATCTGCCGTGCGGGGGAAAAAGTAACCGGCGCCCACTCCGATGGCCATGGCCAGGAAAATCCACAGGGTCAGGTATCGGTCCAGAAAGGAAAGGCGCTTACGAGGAACAATTTTTTGCTGGTTCATAGATCATTGTTTTGTAGCCAGCTCCATAGCATAACAAAATTCCCGGGCGATCAGCCGGCAGGCCTCATCGTAGGCCTGTTGTTCTTCCGGGGCGCCGTCGGCGCGCTTGGGGTCTTCGAAAGGAAGCGACAGGCGGAGGGCTGCTCCGGGAACGAAGGGGCAGGCTTCATCCGCCTCCGAACATACCATAATGGCGGCAAAGTGCCGGCCCGGGTTCACATCATCGTCGAAGCGCTTGGAAAAAGCTTCCAGGGCGGGCCCATTTTCACTGTACCGGGCTTCATACACCGGGTTTTTCCCATCCGCCTTACGGCTGATCTCAAAGCCGGCGCGCTGCAGGGCGGCCACGGCATTGGGATGAAAAGCAGTGGCCTCCGTCCCGCCGGAGTAACTCTCCACCTCCATTCCGTACCAGGCCGCCGCCGCCGCCGCCCACAATTGCCCCATGTGGCTGCGCCGGGAATTGTGGGTGCAGATGACGGTAAGCTGTGCCTTCCGCCCTGCCTGTGCCTCCTCCCGGAGATAACCGGACAGGCGGCGAAGGATGGCTTTCCGCGCTTCCGGAATATCGGCAAACCCGGCGGGCAGAGCGGAAAGATACTGGCCTAACGCTTCGAATAAGTTGGCTTTCGACATAATTAGCGAGGTTTTCAGCCGCAATTTAATTTTATCATTGCAATAATAGAATTAAATGAACAAAAAAAACTCAGCAGCAATCCTGCTCGTCGACAGAAGGGCTGAAAAAGCCGCTCATCAGGTTCTGTACTTCCTCCCACCGCTCCCGGTCGATGCAGTAATTGACCCGCACTCCGTCGACCTCGCCTTTTATCAGCCCCACGGCCTTGAGTTCCTTCAGGTGCCGGGAGATCGTGGGTTGGGATAAGGGGATTGCATCGACTATTTCCATCCCAATACACGCGTTTACCCTGGAAAGGTATTGGAGAATAGCGATCCGCGCCGGATGGGCGAGCGCCCGGCCAATTTCGGCCATTTCCAGTTGTTGTTTGGAGAACCCTTCTGTTTTGGAAGTACCCATAATTAGAGTATTAATGCGACGCTAAGTATTGAGTATACCTATTACCCTGTACCATCAAATCGAAGGATCTCCTCCCCCGTCGGGGAGCCTGTCCCGGCGTGATGCCGGGAAGGTGCCGAAGGCGGAGGGGGCTTCCCGAAACCAATCCGCGTACATCACATAATTATTCGCGATCCGCTCAATGGTATCTTTGAAGGTATCCGTACTCAGCGCCTTCACCTTCTTTGCCGGCACGCCGGCGTAGATATGGCCGGACTCCAGGCGGCTGTTTTCCAGCACTACGGCCCCGGCGGCGATCAGCACATTCTCCTCCACCACCGCGTGGTCCATCACGATGGCGCCCATGCCGACCAGGACGTTATCTTTGAGCGTGCAGCCGTGCACGATGGCGCGGTGGCCGATGGAGACGTTGTTGCCGATGTTCGTTGGCGCTCGTTTATAAGTGCAGTGGATAACCGCTCCGTCCTGCACGTTGACCTTATTGCCCATGCGGATGTAGTGCACATCCCCCCGGACGACCGCCTGGAACCAGATGCTGCAGTCCTCGCCCATGACGACGTCGCCTACGATGGTGGCGTTGTCTGCAAGGTAGCAGTTCTTTCCGAATTTTGGTTCGATGCCGTTGACTGCCTTTATGAGTGCCATGCTGTTGTTTGTTGTCAGTTAGTTGTTGTTTGTTGGCGGTTGTCAATAGCTAAAAGCCAACTGCCAACCGCTAAGATCCCGCCCTACCCCATCAATCCAATTATCAAATATAACAAAGCCGCGCCACCTCCGGCTGTCAAAGCATAGGGTAATTGCGTCCGCACGTGGTCAATATGGTCAGTCGCGGAGGCCATGGACGACAGGATGGTCGTGTCGCTGATGGGCGAGCAGTGGTCGCCGAATACGCCTCCGCCCAGGGCGGCGGCGATCGTCATGTACACGTCTGCCCCCATCTCCCGGGCCATGGGCACGGCGATGGAGATCATGATGGCGAAAGTTCCCCAGGAAGTGCCCGTGGAAAAGGCGATGAAACAACTCACCAGGAAGACGATGAAGGGCACCATGTGCGGCGAAAGCCAGGCCTTGGCCACCTCGGCCACGTACGGCCCGGTGCCCATTTCCTTACACACGGCGCCGATGGCGAAGGCCAGCATCATCAGCAGGGCCAGGGGCATCATGCCTGAAATACCCTTGAGGGTAAGGTCCACCATTTCCCCCAGCCTCATAAGCCCCTGTATGCGGTAGAAAACCATGGCAAACAGGATGGACGTCAGCACGGCGATCAGCACGGCCGTCGAGCCGGAGCCCTGGCCGATGGCGAAGAACACCAGCCTGAGGGTGGAAGCATCCGGCTTCTGGGCCATGGCGGATTCCCAGCCCGTGGCCGCCAGCATGACCGGCATCATGAATACCATGATCAGGATGGGAATGACCATGTTATAGGCGCGGGGAGTAACGCCCTCGATGGTTTGCACATCCGTCAGCTCATCGGAGATCATGGGCTGGGCGTCGTCGTTAAGCACTTTACCGGTTTCGGCCACCCGGCGCTCCGCTTTGATCATCGGCCCGTAATCTTTTTTGAAGAAAATAATGATCAGCACCAGGACCAGCGCCAGGAACGGATAAAAATTGTAGGCCACCGCATGGAACAAAGTCGCAAAAGGGTCGGCGAAGCCTTCCGCCACGAGCAGGGACATGATGAAGGCCCCCCAGCCGTTAAAAGGGATGATGATACTGGAAGGCGCCGAACTGGAGTCGGCGATGTAGGCCAGCTTTTCCCGGCTGATCTTCAGGTCATCAAAGACCGGCCGGTACAGGGCGCCCACCGTGAGTACCGAAATGCTGGACTCCACGAAGATCAGCAGGCCGGTCAGCCAGGCCAGAAGCTGTATCACGGTGCGGTTGCTGCCCGCTCGCTTCTGCTCATATCGGTGCAGCAGGCGGTTGACGTGGCGGATGAAGCCTTCCACCCCACCCGAGCGCTGTACGAAGATGATCAGCGCGCCGACCAGCGCGCAGAACATGATCGTACGGGTGTTGCCGGCATCCTGGAAAACGTTGACCAAAGCCTCGATGGTATCAAAACTACCATTGATAAGGGCCTTGTTGAGAGCAAATACGTCATGTTCCGGGTCGTAACCGTCCAGAATGGCCCACCCCAGCCAGATGCCGAACAACAGGGAAATGTGCACCTGCTTGGTGCGGATGGCCAGCACGATGGCGATCACGGGCGGCAGAAGCGACAGGAAACCGTAGGACTCCATGTGTTTTGGGGCAAATATAGGGGAATTCCGTTCATTCAGTTGATGATCTCACATTTTCCTGCCTCCACATCCCGCTGCACCTTTTTGTATTTGACCCCCCGTTTTACCGTGCCGTCGGCGTATTTCACATCAACTTTTTCGTTTCGGCCGGGCTTTTTCTCTGCCCTGATGGGCTGGGTTGGAGGGACGGCCTTTGGCAGCAGCCTATCCAGAGGGCTTATCCTTTCCTCCTGGAATTCGTTCCGCAGCGCCTGCCACTCCGGGTCATCTTCCTTTTTCGGGAAAGGCGACGAGCCTTTAACCCATTCAAAAGACCTGGCAAAAACCGCTTTCTCTTCGGCTACCTGCGGCTCGCTTTTGCTGTCGGGAATTCCCCATTGGTGGACAAAGCTGTATTCCCAGAGCGAGTCGTAGTTTTCTTTCATAAAAAGTTTTTGCGCGCGTTGGATCATCGGCCGGAACTGCCCGTGCTCTTCCGGAGAAATGAGGTTTGCAACATGCAGGAAATCGTAAACGTAGCTGCCGCCCCAAAAAATAGCGGCGGCATTAAACCGGTAGTCCAGAATAAAACCGGATTGTTTTCCCGCGAAATCGTAAAATCCTTTCGGCTCTAAATGAAAGTATTCCTCCTCATTGATTTCTACTTCCTCCCCATACTCATCGATTTCTTCTTCAGAAGACTCCCAATACGCGTAAAACAAATCCCAAATCACGCCGCTGACATTAAAAGGAACCTGCCTGGAGTGCATATATCTCATAAACATCTTTTGCAGGTACTCCAGATTCCTCCGCCGGTTTTCGGTGAAAAAAGCGTTTGCCTCTTCAAATTTGTCCGTCAAGCCAGCTTCCAGCAAGTCATAATAAACGTCATCGACCTCAAAATCGAAGCTGGCCATTTGTTCATCAAAATGCTGCCAGTCAAATGCTTTTCCTTCGCAATGGCGATCATAGGCTTTTTCCAACTCCTGGTAATTTTTGAGTATTGCCAGGTCAAAAGCCGCTGCTCCTACAAGGTCCGGCGAATCATTAACTTCATCATATATGACGCTTGCCCAGCGGCCGACCAGAGATGGATAACCGTAGAAATTCACTTTTTTGAGGGCCATCAGCAGCAGGTCGTAGTCTTGCAGAGGATCCTCGATAAAGGCTTCGGCGAGGTAAGCTACCTTTTCCTCGTCACCCCGATAGCAGAAATAGGTGATCAGGTCTTCATTGAGATAATGGAAAACCCGGCTGTAAACGGAGGGATTGTGCACTTTGAGCACTTCCACCAATTCGAATAATTCTTCAAAAGCTCTGCTTTTATTATAGTCGTTTAGGAGGGACAGCATAGTGTCGACTATATCGTACTCCTCTGTTATTTTCTCCGAAATCGGCAGGCTGAAAATAGAAAGAGCAACCTCATGATCTACAGGTGTCTTCCCAGCGACATAGCGATCCCAAAACTCTTTGAATTCCATATTTCGTAATTTTTAGTATTTGTCCTTAATATAACGCAAAATCTTCTCCATCTCCTCCTTCACCGGCGTACTGCTCCCCAGATAATTGTTGTTCATAAAACTGAAGATGTACACCTTGCCGCTCCTGGCCAGCAGGTAGCCGCTCAGGCAGTGGCGGTTGCTGAGGGTGCCGGTTTTGGCGTAAACATAAGGCTGTTCATCCTTATAATAATCCTTAATGGTGCCCGAAACGCCGCCGGCGGGGAAGATGCTGAACAGGCGCGCCGGCGGTAGTTCCCGGTAGAGCAGTTCCAGCACACCGACAATGGAGCGCGGCGTGAACAGGTTGTACCTGGAAAGGCCCGACCCGTCGCGCCAGACGAGCGTATCGGGCAGGCCGCGGAACAGGCTGTCGACAGCGTAGCGGATGCCTTCCCGGCTGTCCAGGCCGCCGGTGAGCTTTTCGGAACAGGCAAGAAGGAGTTGTTCGGCGATGAAGTTATCGCTGTCCTGCATCAGGCGGCGGTAGAGGGTATCGGGGATGGGCGAATATAAGGTTTTGGCCTCTTCCGGGCCAACGCCCAGCAGGTCGATAACCTGCACAGGGCGCCCCAGGGTGTCGGCCAGCAGGCCGGCGACTACGTCCGGAGTAACGACAAAGGGCACTTCCCGGGAAAATGGCGGGCCGGTAAGGGCGCGGCTGTTGTACTCAAAGATATTGGCGTGTTCCCGCCTCCGGATAAGGGGGCGGTGATTGTCCAGGCGGGGGTTGAACGCAATTTGGTGCTGGAAGTAAGCAGGGTGGGCCTTAAAGCCCTCGGCCAGGCTGTCGCGCTCGAAAGCGGCTACGTTGCCGTAAACGGGGAAGGGCGACCGCTCTGCCTGGTAATAATCGTTGTAGTCATCCCAGGCCCAGCCGGGGCCGAAGCGCTCATCCTGGAAGTTGTGGGCAGACAGGAAGAGCTGTCGGCTGGTGTCGCGCATCCACCCCAGTAGGAAGCTGTCCTGGGGCAGGGCAGGATGCAGGAACAGAGGGTTGCCCGTACCCCAGAAGATGACAGAATCCCCCTTTTCGATGTAGCGCAGGGCGGGAATGGAATCGCCCAGCACTTTCAGGGCGGTGTAAAAGGTGAAGATCTTGGTATTGGAGGCCGGGGTGTAATATTTACCCGCATCCTTTTCAAAGACCATGCTCCGATTTTCCGGATCATAAAGGGCAAAACCGTTAAAGATCCGGGGGAACAAATCGGAAGTTTCGAACAGCCGTGCCAGTTCGGCCAATTTTTTTTCACTACTTTTCTGAGCGGAAAGGACAGCGCCCAGCAGTAAAAAGATGAACAGTATTCTGAACCGCATGGGTGGATCGATTTTCGGATATTTGTTTTTCGCAGGATGCGGAAAGATAAGGCTTATGTTTGCAATTGAGTAGTAGTTGACGATTTGGATTTCGTTGATCAGGCGAAGGCTTCAGCCGTTTCTCTGGCTTCCAGCCTTCGCCTGGCCAACGAACCCGACAACTTATTTTTTGAAGTTTACTGAACAAAGAAAGAAAAGCATAATGAGTATTAAAAACTGGCGTACCGGAATATTGGAATACCGGAATGGTAAGATACCACAGCAATGGAAAACCCTTTTTCATCTGGCTATTGTGCTGTTTATGGGCATCCGCCCGGCTGGCGCCCAGCCGGAACAGCCCGGCGACGGCACGGCGGCCTTCCAGCAGGCGGAACAGGCCGTCACCCTGCTTCGCAACGAAGGCGGGCTCATCCCCCTGCGGGGGCTGGACACCCTGAAGATCGCTTACCTCAGTATTGGCGAACTGCCCTCGGAGGACTTTTACCCTACCCTTCAGCGGTACCTGCCGGTGGATAAGATCCCGCTTCCCTTTGTCACCAAAGCCAAAGAGGCGGAAGCCTGGCTGGCGGAACTGGAAAGCGCCTTTAACCTGCTGATCGTAGAAATAATGGATTATACCGTTGGCGGCCAGTTGCCTTCTTCCTACCAGCAGGTAAAATTGCTGGAGGCTATCGGTAGTTATGAACGGGCCATTGTCGTCATCCACGGCGACGGGGCCATTTTTCAGGTTGCCCCGGCCCTGGCGGAGGCGCCGGTGCTGATCGTCGCCCCCAACCGGCTGGAATATGCCCCCAGCGTAGCGGCTCAGGCCATTTTCGGCGGCCTGGGCGCTAAAGCCAAGCTGATGGCCCCCGTCCCCGGCGCCGGTTTCCGACGGGGCGACGGCCTCTCCACGGAGGGCGGCCTGCGGCTGAGCTATACTCCGCCGGGCTATGCCGGCATGAATGCGCAACTGCTGGAAGACAGCATTAAGGCCATCATCGAGGAAGGAATCCGCGGCCAGGCCTTTCCCGGCGCCCAGGTGTTGGTAGCCAAGGACAACCACGTGGTCTATCACAAAGCTTTCGGCTACCACACCTACGACAGCCTGCAGGCCGTGGCCACTACCGATATATATGACCTGGCGTCGGTCACCAAAGTGACTTCGGCCCTTGCCGCCCTGATGCGCCTCCACGGCCAGGGCCAGTTCGACCTCGACGCCCCGCTGAAACGCTACTTCCCGCAGCTCGGCCGCTCCAATAAGGAGGATCTCACCTACCGCCAGATGCTGGCCCACAACGCCCGCCTGCTCCCCTGGATACCCTACTGGAAAGGCACCCTGCGCGGCAACGCCCGCTACCCCTGGCGCAAACGTTGGGACAATGAGCGCATCAACGACTTCCGATTCCGGTGGCATACCTTCAAGACAGACTCTACTGCCCGGTTCCCGATCTACGTGACAGACAGCCTGTGGCTGCACCGCAACTACAAGAAAAAAATGTATAAGGCCATCCGGAAATCCCCACTCAATAAAGAGCCGGGATACGTCTACTCCGGCCTGCTTTTCTACCTGATGCCCGAGATCGTGGAAGGCCTCACCGGCGAGGACTATGAGCGCTACCTCAAGGAGACGTTCTACCACCCGCTCGGCGCCTATACCATCACCTACAATCCCCTGCGCTTTTTTCCCCGGGGACGGATCGTGCCCACCGAAAGGGACACCTTCTTTCGTATGGTGCAGATACACGGGTATGTGCACGACGAAGGGGCTGCCATGATGGGCGGGGTCTCCGCCAATGCCGGCCTTTTCGCCTCGGCCAACGACCTGGCCAAGCTGATGACGATGTACATGAACTACGGCTCCTACGCCGGCGAGCAATACATTGCAGAATCTTCCGCCCGGGAATTCACCCGCTGCCAGTACTGCGAAGAGGGCAACCGGCGCGGGCTGGGCTTCGACAAGCCTCAGATCGAGTACAACCCCGAATCCAGCTCAGTGGCCGAGGCCGCCAGCCCGGAGAGCTTCGGCCATTCCGGCTATACCGGCACATTTACCTGGGCCGACCCCGCAAATGGGCTGTTGTACATCTTTATGTCCAACCGGGTCTACCCCACCCGCAACAACCCGGGGATATACGAGATGAATATCCGGCCGAGGATACATGCGGCGCTGTATGAGGCCATAGTGGAAAGGAATGAAGGAAGGAAGGAATGAGGGCCCGCCTTCGCCCCTATGGGCTTCGGCCGGGTAAAATGAAGGAATTTTACCCAGCCGAGGAATTTATCCGGCTGCGATAACAGACGTGGCGAGGACGGGGAAGGAATGATTGAAGTTTTCCCTCGGCAGGCAGTGACTTTTCTCAGGGCCTGCCCTCTTATATTGTCTTAATATGCGAGCAAAAGAGAAGTGAAAAAAATGCAAAATATAAATACAAACGAGCGAGCCCTGGATTTTCTGTGGGAACACCTCAGCTGGCCGGAGATAGAAGAACGGCTCAAGGTGGTGGACATGGCCATCTTGCCCTGCGGCGCTATAGAACAGCACGGCCCTCACCTGCCGGTGGATATCGACTACTTCGACGCCCGCCACCTGGCCATCGAGGTGGCCCGTGCCTGCAGCGACCCGAAGCCCTTTGTGTTGCCTCCCATTCCATTTGGGGTATCTTATCACCATCAGGATTTCAAGGGGACCATCAGTGTGACCAACGAGGCGCTGTCGCGTTTCGTTTATGACCTCGGCATGAGCCTGGCGCACAACGGCATCCGGAAGCTGCTCATCCTCAACGGCCATGGAGACAATGCGCCGACCCTCAACTTCGCGGCTCAGATGATCAACCGGGACGCCCATATCTTCGTGTGCGTCGATACCGGTGAGACCAGCGACGAAGACCTCTACAAACTGGCGGAAACCCCCAACGACATCCACGCCGGAGAGATCGAAACCAGCACCACCCTGGCCGTCCGCCCTCATATGGTCAGGATGGACAGGGCCGTCGATGAGATCCCCAAATTCGGCAGCAGCTACCTGGATTTCACTTCTGCTCACGGCCTGCCCTGGTATGTCCGCACCCATAAGATCTCCAAGAGCGGCGTGATCGGCGCTCCCAGCCGGGCCAATGTCAAAAAAGGCCGGCAGATGTGGGACATCATGGTGGAACACCTCGTAAAATTTATTGAAGACATAAAAAGCAGTAAATTGGAGGACCTGCATCAGCGCAGGTATTAGAGCAACCTGAATTGAATATTACATGAAAATAACCCATCTGGAATGCTGGGCGCACCACATGCGGCTGGCAGAGCCTTACACCATCGCATACGAAACCATCGAAACGGCGCCTAACGTTTTCCTGAAGGCCACCACCGACAACGGCCTCACCGGCTGGGGCTGCGCCGCCCCCGACCTCGAGGTGACCGGCGAAACGGCGGAAATGGTCGTGCGCACCTACAACGATACCATCGAGCCTTTCCTGCACGGGCAAGACCCCTTCCGCTACGCCCTGTTGCTCCAGGAGCTGAGGAATTTTATTCCTCAGGCTCACTCCGCTCTGGCCATGGTCGACATGCTGCTCTACGACCTGATGGCCCAGCAGGCCCGGGAGCCGCTGTACAAACTGCTGGGGGGGTTCCGCACCAGCATTCCTACCAGCATTACTATCGGCATCCTTCCGGTGGAAAATACCGTGGAGCGGGCCGGAGAGTATATCGGTAAAGGTTTTCGGATTCTTAAACTCAAAGGAGGTGCTGGCCTGGAAGAAGACGTGGAAAAGGTCATGCGCGTCCGGGAAAAGGTAGGCAAGGACATCGAGATCCGCTTCGACGCCAACCAGGGATACTCTGTAGAGGAAGCCATCGCTTTCATACAACGCACCACCTCCGCCCGGGTGGAGCTGCTCGAGCAACCGACCAACCGACACAACGAAGAGCTGCTGAAGGAAGTGGCCGCCAACGTCCCCATCCCCGTCATGGCCGACGAGAGCCTGATGACCCTAAAAGACGTTTTCCACCTCACCCGCCATGGCTGTATCGACATGATCAACATCAAGCTGATGAAGGTAGGCGGCATCATGGAGGCCATGCACATCAACTCGGTGGCCAAGGCCGATAACGTGGAGGCCATGGTGGGCTGCATGGACGAATCAGCCCTGGGCATCGCCGCCGGCCTGCATTTCGCCCTGGCCCGCCCCAATATTATCTACGCCGACCTCGACGGCCACTTTGATCTTGTCGATGACCCCTTCGTGGGTATGGTACGGCTGGAGGAAGGGGTACTGTATCCGATGGAAGGGCCGGGGCTGGGGGTGAAGGGGTGAGGGAACTCAGGATGGAGTGAAGGAGTGAATGAAGGAATGAGGGAATGAAGGAATGAAGGAATGAATAATGCGCCATGAAAATTTCACTTCGGGAAGTAAGGCGCCATACATTATTTCAACCCTTCCAGGTCAGGCGCATACTTCCTGGGCCGTTCCAGTTCATATTCGTAAATCAGCCTCCCCAGCCGCGCCAGCACCGGAAAGCCAATCTCGTCGTACTCATACATGCCATCATTATACGTCTGGTTCTTATTGACGTGGAGGTTAGCCGCTAGAAGGAATTCCACTTTATTCTTGAAATCCACCACATAGGCCACATCGGTGAGAAAACCGTAGGCGTCGCCCACCTTGTTGAAGATGCGGATGTGATCGGGGATGGGCTCTTTGCTGTCGCCGAAGAGGAAGAATTTGACGTAGCTGTCCCACTCTTTATACTGCGGGTAATCGCTTTCCCGGGGCAGCATAGACATATACTTCCACAAAAAGCGGTAATCCTCCGGCGTGAGGTTGAAGCGCTCCCCGGGGGGCACGGCATCGGGGAA
>JAGFJE010000649.1 GCA_024103175.1 Phaeodactylibacter sp. | reverse complement strand
GCTGCGCTCAACAGGCCGCTGTCGACTCATGTGTCCTGCGATCGTTCAACTGCTTCATGTGAAATGTGCTATTCGGTCTTCGGTCTTCCGTACTCGGTGCTCGGTCCTGCTATCTTCGAACCTCCAGCGTCCATCGGCCGCTCTCCGGTGTCCGGACCCGCGAACTGCGAACTGCGAACTGCGGTCTGCGGTATTCGGTATTCGGTGTTCGGTCCTGCGAACTGCGAACCGCGAACTGCGAACTGCGAACGGCCGCCCTCCGGTGTTCGGTCCCGCGAACGGCGAACTGCGAACCGCGAACTGCGAACCGCGAACTGCGAACCGCGAACTGCGAACGGCCGCCCTCCGGTGTTCGGTCCTGCGAACCGCGAACCGCGAACCCCGAACCGCGTTCCTCCCAGACCCCCCGGAGCCTTGCAGAATTCCTAACCAATCCAAATTATATGAGAATCCTTATCCATAAAGACTACGACTCCCTGAGCAAATGGGTGGCCTATTACATCGCCCGCAACATCAACGCCAAAAAACCGACGCCGGATAAGCCGTTCGTGCTGGGCCTTCCTACCGGATCTTCTCCCATCGGCGCCTATAAAGAACTCATCAAGCTCTACCAGGCGGGAAAAGTGTCCTTCCGCAATGTAGTCACTTTCAATATGGACGAATACGTCGGCCTGCCGGAAGGCCACCCGGAGAGTTACCATTACTTCATGCAGGAGCGCCTCTTTCGCCACATCGACATCCCCAAAGAGAACATCAACATTCCTAATGGCAATGCTCCCGACCTGGAGAAGGAGTGTAAAGAATATGAAGAAAAGATCCTGAAGGTGGGAGGAATCGACCTTTTCCTGGGCGGGATCGGGGTAGACGGCCACCTGGCCTTTAACGAACCGGGCTCGTCCATGACTTCGAGGACGAGGATCAAGACGCTGACCCTCGACACCCGGGTTGCCAATGCGCGGTTTTTTGATAATGATGTATCAAAAGTGCCCGCTACCGCTCTGACTGTCGGCCTGGGGACGATCATGTCGGCAAAGGAGGTCCTGATCATCATCAATGGCATCCAAAAAGCCAGGGCGCTGTATCACGTGGTCGAGCTGGGCGTCAACCACATGTGGACGGGCTCCATGCTGCAACTTCACCGCTATGGCATCATCGCCTGCGATGAAGAAGCGACCATGGAACTCAAGGTGGGTACGGTAAAGTACTTCAAAGATATCGAGCGGCACGCTTTGGAAAACCTTCCTGATCTATTAACTGAGTGATATGGCCTACCGAAACCTTACTGATACTGAGATCGCAGCGCTGGAAGCTCAGGGCTGTTTGTGCGCCCGCTGGGATACTGTCCGGGTGTCCGGCCTGTTTACCACGGCCAATATCCACGACGTTCGGTTTGAAGGAGCGGTGAAGCTGGGGCGGCTGGGTGGAACAGTTGCTCCGGAGGGCGAGCCGCCCGGGGCTGCCGGCTTGTATTCCTGCTACTTAAGGGATTGCGAAATAAAAGGCCCTGCTTATATCAGCGGAGTAGGGCGCCTGGAAGGGTATATTATCGAAGGAGATGTGGCCATCGAAAATGTGTCCTCTCTGGTTGTCGACGGCCCTACCACTTTTGGCAACGGCGTTGAGGCGGAGGTGCTGAACGAAGGGGGCGGCCGGGAAGTGCTGCTTTTCGATCAGCTCACCGCCCAGGTCGCTTACCTGATGGCCAGCTACCGCCATGAACCGGAGATGATCGCCCGCCTGAAGGGCCTGATCCAGGCCTACAGCAATGGCCATCGATCGGAAAAAGGCCTGATCGGCGCCGGGGCCTGTATCCGGGATGTCCGGTCCGTCCGAAATGTAAAATTCGGGCCTCATGCTCGGGTTGCCGGGGCGCAGCATCTGGAGGAGGGCACAATTGCCGGTTGTGCGGAAGCCCCGGTTAGTATCGGCGCGGGTGTGATTGCACGAAAATTCATCATCCTCTCCGGCGCCACCGTCGATTCCGGCGCCATGCTGGAGAGGTGCTTTGTAGGGCAGGGCGTCCGGATCGGGAAGCAGTTCTCGGCGGAAAACTCCCTGTTCTTTGCCAACTGCGAAGGGTTTCACGGGGAAGCGGTGAGCCTGTTTGCCGGGCCGTATACCGTCAGCCACCATAAATCCTCCCTGCTCATTGCCGGCATGTTCTCCTTTTTCAATGCCGGCAGCGGTTCCAACCAGAGCAACCACATGTACAAGTTGGGGCCGGTGCACCAGGGGCGGCTCGAAAGGGGCTGCAAAACCGGCTCCTTCTCTTACTTACTGTGGCCCTGCCGGGTGGGCGCCTATTCCGTGGTGATGGACAAGCACGGCTCCAATTTTGACACCTCTGATTTTCCGTTTTCCTACCTCACCGTTGAGGATGGCAAGAGCACCCTCACGCCCGCCATGAACCTGTTTACCGTAGGCGCCAGGAGGGACAGCGAGAAATGGCCGGCGCGCGACCGCCGGGCCGATCCCGATAAGCTCGACCTCATCTGTTTTGATCTGCTGTCCCCATTTATTGCCGGTAAGATGATCCGGGGCAGTGAAATACTGCAAAAACTCTACGATGAAGCGTCCCGGGAGCAAAAACTCGTCCGCTATAAGGGCATACACATCCCGAGGCTGTTGTTGAAAACCTGCCGTAAATATTACCAGCTCGCCCTGAAGAAATACTACGGCGAGCAGTTGGTTAAGCGCCTGGAGGGCCATTCTGCTGACAACCTTCCGGCACTCCGGGAAACCCTGAAAAGCGGGCAGGAAGGAACGGGCAATTGGGTGGATGTGGCGGGCCTGCTGGCGCCGGCCCCGGCCGTAGTGGAGATCGTGGAGGGGCTAAAAGAAGGGCGGATCGGCAGTGTAGAACAACTCCGGGCCAGCCTGAGGGCCGTCTACGACAACTATGAGTCCTACGCCTGGGCGTGGTATGCGCACACGCTGGAAAAGGAAACGGGAATATGCATAGGCGAAGCTTCGCAGGAACAGCTCACCGGCCTGATCCGCGAATGGCAGGCCAATGCCGTCAAACTCAACAATATGATCCTGAAGGATGCGGAAAAAGAGTTCGATCAGAACAGCCGCATCGGTTTCGGTGCGGACGGCGGGGAGGAAGTACAGGAAGCGGATTTTTCCGCCGTCAGGGGGAGCTATGAAGAGAATGCCTTTGTCCGGCGCCTCCGGGCGGAAAATGAGGAGATCGGGAAAAAAGCGGCATTCTGGATAAAAGAGTTGGAACGGTTTTTCCGGCAGGGCGGCTCATGATGAAGGGATTTCAATTCCGAAGAAAGTGGTAGCGTAAGCGGAAGGGGTAAACCACTCACTAACCATGGCTAATGGCTCATTTTGCCTTTGGAATACGATAGCCGGCCCCCATCTTTGTCCCTGAACCAAATGAAAACTATTCCAATGACCAGGGATCTCCACCTTCCGGCAATTCAGCAACACCTCAGTCCGAAAAGGGGCCGCCTCTGGAGCCTCGACGTGCTTCGCGGCGCCGTCATCGTACTCATGGCGCTGGACCACGTGCGCCTCTTCTGGGCAAACACCCCCTTTGCGCCCACCGACCTCTCCCTAACCACTCCCGGCTGGTTCTTTGCCCGCTGGATCACGCACTTCTGCGCTCCTGTATTCATCTTTCTGGCGGGTACGAGCGCCTATTTGTATGCCCGGAAGGCCGGCCCGGAAGCGCTGCGCCGCTTCCTGTTCAGCCGCGGCCTGTGGCTGCTGTTCGTCGAGCTGGCGGTGATCAGCCCCAGCCTGGTATTCGGCTGGCCGCCCGCGGCGGGCTTCTTCGTCCTGCAGGTGATCTGGGCTATCGGGTGGGGGATGGTCGTTCTGGGGCTGTTGTCCTACTTGCCGAAAAGGCTTATCCTGGCCTTCGGCGTCGTTCTGGTGGCCGGCCACAATCTGCTCGATGGCGTCGGCCCTGAAGCCTGGGGCCGCCTGGGCTGGCTGTGGAAGATCCTGCACATGGGCGAAAGCTGGATAGCGATAACGGACAATGTCGGCCTGCTTGTCGTCTATCCTCTCGTTCCCTGGGTAGGAGTGATGGCCCTGGGCTACTGCCTGGGAGAGGTGATGAGTTGGGAAAGAGCGCGCCGCCGGCAGTTCCTTGGCATTGCCGGCCTGGGCCTGATCGAGGCCTTTTTCCTCCTGCGCTTCATCAATTTTTACGGAGACCCCAGCCCCTGGGATTTTCAGAGCAGAGGGTTGGCCTATACCGCCCTCTCCTTCCTGAACACCACCAAATACCCGCCCTCCCTGCTGTATTTCTGCATGACGATGGGCCCGGCCCTGCTGCTGCTCTACGCCCTGGATGGGGTACAGAACAAGGCGGCGGCCTTCTTACGCACCTTCGGGCGGGTGCCCTTCTTCTTTTACGTGGTTCACTTCGCCGTGATCAACTTCTTCGCTCACCTGTGGCACTACTTTCGCTACGGCCGCTGGTTCAGCTTCCTCACGACGCCCAAAGAATCCTGGCCGGCGGACTACGTGCCCAGCCTGCTGCTGATGTACGGGGTGTGGGCCGTTGTGGTGATCGGCTTTTACTGCCTGTGCCGGTGGTACGGGGAGGTGAAGTTCAGCCGGAAGGAGTGGTGGTGGAAGTATCTGTAGGAGAGATGGAACGCGGACGCCGTCTCCCATAGCTTTCGCCTTTGGCGAAGAGCCGTGTCGGGAGATGGACGCGGATCCAGCGGATTATCGCGGATCTGAAACCGGTTCTTTGCTTGAAGCCATCAAGGGGGACATCCTTTGGTGCATTGCCTGAAAGCAACGTCTCTCCCATGAGAATGCCGATCCGCGTAAACCCACCTAATCCGCGGCAATCCGTGTTCTATTAAAACTTATTCTTCCACATCATGCTCTCCACCGGCCTGTCCGTCCGCTTGATGTACTTGGCGCCCTTCTTTTTGTTGTAATAATTCAGGATCTCGCCCTCGACGCGGAAGTAAATGAGCTGGCCGATGGGCATGCCCGCGTAGACGCGCACGGGGTGCGTGCAGGAGATCTCCAGCGTCCAGGTGTTGCAGAAGCCGACGTCGCCCTTGCCGGCAGTGGCGTGGATGTCGATGCCGAGGCGGCCGACGCTGGATTTGCCCTCCAGAAAGGGCACAGCGCTGTGGGTTTCGGTATACTCTTCGGTGACGCCCAGGTACAGGGTGTTGGGGTGAAGTACGAAACCGTGTTCGGGGATCTCGATGTACTCGATGGGGTTGTGGCGGCGGGCGTCCAGGATGTGGTCCTTGTAGATGGCCAGCCATTTGCCCAGGTGCACGTCGTAGGAGTTGGTGCCCAGGCAGTGCCGATGGAACGGTTCAATGACAATCTCACCGTTCTCGATCCCTTCCAGTATCTTCTTGTCCGACAATATCATAGCTCCCTTATGTTTTTTGCTTTTTACGGATGGGCCTGCGCTTTATTGGGGGCGGGCCCATCCGTAAAAAGCCCTAACGGTAGCGCCAGCGCTAATGCCTTTCAGGCGATTCCACTTTTGAGCGCGCTAAGTTATTCAATTTTCCCGAAAACAGGCCTTTCCTGATTTTTTGCCCGCACTCATACAATTTTCAAACCTATGAGTTTCGTTAATATGTCGAATTTTCAAAAACAAGCCTCCGCCAAAACCAGTTTAAAACCAAATCACTCAATTTTACCCGGCTGATCCCGATAGCTATCGGAAGAGGACGGGCATTCATTCAATCATTCAATCATTCAATCATTCAATCATTCAATCATTCAATCATTCAATCATTCATTCCTTCTCTATGAAAGTATTCCCTGCTCTGATCACCCTTTTGGCCATCGTTTTCCAACTCAACGCTCAAACCATCGCCTACCAGGAGCTGCCCCGGCCGGCCGCCAAGCCGGGCCTGGACATCTACCTGCACTACGACAGCCCCCGCGACGAGGTCATCATCCAGAATGGAAAGCTGACCCACATCTCCAAAACCTTCGTTTACGACGAAAACCGCCCCTGGGAAACTACCCCCGTCGATGTGGCTACCCGCACGGTGGCCAATGGCGTCCCCCTGAATGGCCATCAGCTCAGCTCGCTCCGGGAAATGATCCGCAACACCGGTATTATGCAACTGCCGAAACAGGAGTATGGCGCCCCCGCCGGACAGCGCAGCTACGATTATCAGATGCGCATTCGCTCCGAAGGGCAGGACCGGGCGGTCATCTACCGCAGCAACCCCAACTTCGCCATCGCTCCCGCCTCCTTTGACCGCATGAAGGAATACATCTGGAAGCTGGTGACGGAGGTGGAGTATTAGCAGTGTAGTGTATTCGTGTATGAATGCACGAATCCACAACCTTTTCACGGCAGCCTCCCGAACCACTCCCGCACCATCGCTTCCGCCGGTTTGCCATTAGGCGTAAAGCCGGTGTGGCCCGGGCCGCCGTCGCCCAGGTAAGAGGGGTATTTCCACCACAAGATGCCCCGGCACCATTCCGTTTCTGCCTGCAGTTTTTCCAGTACGATGCGGTAGCAGCGTTGCTGTGCCTGGCCCTGATAGGGAGAACCGTCCCCGTCCTTATGGGGAGAGATCCAGGGCGTGGGCGTACTGGTGAAGCCGATCTCGGTGAAGAGTAGCGGTTTCCTATACCGTTTGCTCACCCGTTCCGCCAGGTGGAGCACCCGGTGGAAGGCGGCGCTGAGCTCCGCATCCCCGGGGTTCTCATCCGGGCTGAGGGGGTAGTAGCAGTTCAGGCCGATGTAATCCAGCGCATCCCAGAATGGGAAGTTTTCGAACTCTTTGCCCCAGTTGGCGGAATAGGTTATGGGGCCGGAGTAGATGCCCCGCAGCCTGCCGATGAGCGCCCGCCAGTCCTGTTCGCGTTGCAGGGTGGCTTTGGCAAATTCCACACCTATACACAGCATGTCCATCTCATTCATCTCCGCCAGGAGGGCGTAGTGGCGCATCCAGCGGTAGTAGTAGTCGAAAAACTGCTTCCAGCCTTCCTCGCTTTGCATTTCCACATCGCCCGGCCAACTGCCGCCGCCCAGCCATATCTGGGGTTTCAGAACGGTTTTCATGCCGAGCTGCCGCGCTAGGAAGGCGTCGCGGGCCACCCCCTCATCCGTTTCGGCGCCCGCCCTTGTCATAAAAGGAAGGGGGGTTGGGGCCTGAGGGTTTCTCATGTAGGAGTACGGAACGATAGCCACCGCATTTACTCCCAGCTCTTGCATTTTCCGCAATGCTTCCGCCGCCAGGCCAGACCCGTAGCCGTTGTAGATGGCGTAGCCCTCGTGGGCGAAGTTGAAGCCTTTGAGGTAGGGGAGGGGGGAAGGGGGGCGAGGGAGAATGGGAGAGGGGGGGAGTGGGGGATGGGGAGAGGGGGGGAGTGGGAGAGTGGGGGAGGAGGTGAGTGGGAGGAGGGGAGAGGGGGAGGCGAGGGGGGCATCGAGATGTGGATAGCAGGCGGTTTCCAGGCGGGTGATTTCGTCCGGGGAGTGCTGCCAG
>JAGFJE010000383.1 GCA_024103175.1 Phaeodactylibacter sp. | reverse complement strand
ATCATTTACACTTTTATCCCTAAGCACCTTTACCCAATAACCTTCACCGCCCCAAACCCCAGTGCATTCTCCCCGCCGAACCCCGCCATCATGCCCAGGCGTACCAGTTCCGGCGGCGCCGTGATCTCAAAATCGTACAGGTAGCCGATCACTTTGGTCTCCGCCGGGGTAAAGGCCTTGATTCGGATGCCCCGCTTTTTCGGCTTATTGCTGAGCAGCCGGAAAGCCATCGGCTGATCGATATTCAGCGGTTCAACCAGTTGGTGTTTCCGGGCGGCCTCGTATTTCTGTTTCAGGTTCTGAATGAAGTACCGTTCGTATTGTTCCTCCGCCGGGTGCAGGTAGTTGTGCCACAGCTTCCCACCCTCACGGGCTTCCGGTTCGCTAACCAATATAGGCGAGGTAGCGCGCAGCCGGGTTGCCGGCCCTTTGATCTCCGGCGGCGGCAGCGCCTCCACCTGCTGAACCACGAGGGCCAGCCTGCTGATGCGGTCGCCCAACTGCAGCTCCTGCTCCCGGAACAGCCCCAGGATCATGCCCTGCGCCGCCTCTTCCACCAGGAAAGACGCCACAAAGGAGATGCTCCGGCTGTATACTTTCATGCGGTCGCCGAGGATCTCGTACTTGGGCGGTACGTACAGGTTGGAAAAGGTGAACAGCTTGAAACGCTTGTTCCCCGAGGCGTAACCCCGGGTATGGAGAAAGTCTCCGAATTCCGAGTCGGAGCTGCCGATCAGCTTGTAGATCCAGGAGCTGAGCTCATACTGGTAGGAGAGGGGCAGGAGTTGCCCCGGTTCCTTCACGCGAAAAGTGATCCTGAATTGCATGGTGCTACCATTAATTTGAGCGCAGTTTTGTGCTGTCAGGCAGAACGGCAGGAAAGATATTAATAAAATGGCAAATTTTTACATCTCCGACAAACGCTGCCGGGTTATGCCAAATAGTATCACCCCAAAAACCCGGCAGGTTGAGTTGTATTTGTCGAATGCTCGGAAAATGGGAAAAGGCTCAGCACAGCAGGGCGCCTCTGTTTGTTTGCGTTTCCGACAAACGCTGCCGGGTTAGTCTGTCGGGGGGCTGCCGAAAACCCGGCAGGTTGGGGTGGTTTCGAGAATTCGGAATACCTCAGTTAACCCGCCCTCCGCATCCTGTCCATCCAGAAATGCTGTCCTCACCACTCCACCCGCTTCCCATCCCGAAAGAACCCGCCCGTCGGCCCATCATCCGGCAGTTCCACGGCCCACATTATACTGGCCGCCCCCTGGCTTACACTCCGCGGCGCCCCAGCGCCCCCCATGTCCGTGCGCACCCATCCCGGGCAGACGGCGTTGACGAGGATGCCGTCGCGGGCCACAGCTTTAGCCAGTTTGATGGTCAGGGCGTTCAGGGCGGCCTTGGCGACGCCGTAGGCGGGCGTCTCGCTGCCCATGCTGTGCAGGGATCCTGAGCCGCTGGAGACATTGACGATGCGCCCCCAGCGGTTCTTTCGCATGAGGGGGAGGAAGGCTGCGCACATCCGCCAGGGGCCCAGCAGGTTGGTGGCGATGGCTTCTTCGACGATGCCAAAGTCGGGTGCTATCACCCGTTGCCCGGTATCGTAGTGGATGGCGGCGTTGTTGATGAGCACATCGAGGCGGCCGAATTCCGATCCGACGAATTCCGCTAAGGCGGATATACTGTCCGGGTTATCTACGTCCAGTTGGTGGAAGGCGATCCCGCTTCCGGTGCCTTCCAGCTTGCGGGCGGCTTCCTGCCCTTTGGTGCTGTTGCGGCTGGTGAGGACCACCCGGTAGCCGGCTGCCAGCAGCTGGCGGCAGGTTTCCAAACCGATGCCCCGGTTGGCCCCGGTGACGAGTGCGATGCGTGGCGACATGTAATTTTTGATTTTTGATTT
>JAGFJE010000333.1 GCA_024103175.1 Phaeodactylibacter sp. | reverse complement strand
CCAATTTTGATGTATGTCCAAGTATCTCTTTCCAGGCACTTATAATGTCCCAAGCCCCCTTTCTCCCCGGCCGGCTTAACATTCAGGCCCTCTTTTTGAAACAAACAGCCCCCCTCCTTCCCTTTCCCTGGCCCTAACTTTACTACAAACAACTTCCTCGATGACAACCAACATACACCCCGCGGGGCTCTTCTGCTTCCTGGCCGCCCTGGCTCTGGCGGCCGTATCCTGCACACCGGACAACTACGAAAAACTGGAGGACGGCGTCCTCATTCGCCTCCCGGAAGGCGCCCCCGACGCCGCCAGAATGGTGAAGCTTCAGGTAGTTACCCCCGACATCATGCACGTCACTGCTACGCCGGAAGACACCTTTTCCCGAATGGAAAGCCTGATCGCCATCGAAAAGGAACGGCCGGCAGTGGAATGGAGCCTGAAGGAAGAAGGCGGAAACATAATCCTGAATACGGCATCGCTCTCCGCCACTATTTCCCGGCAGACGGGCGAAGTTACTTTCAAGGACAAGGATGGACAACTCCTCCTGCAGGAGAAGCCTGGCGGCGGCAAAACCTTCACCCCGGTAACGGTGGAGGGCGAGCCTTTCTACGCCATCCGGCAGGTGTTCGAATCGCCGGATGACGAGGCCTTCTACGGGCTGGGGCAGCACCAGAACGGGCAGATGAACTACAAGGGTGAAGACGTGGAGCTGGCCCAGCACAACATTGTCGCCGTGGCGCCCTTCCTGTATTCCAACAGGAACTACGGCCTGTTGTGGGACAACTATTCGATCACCCGTTTCGGCGACCCACGCCCCTATGCGCCCCTTTCCGGCCTGGAGCTTTTTTCCCAAGACGGCCGGCCCGGCGGCCTGACGGCCACCTACGTCAACGGCGACGGCACAGTGGCCGCCAGCCGGCAGGAACAGCAGATCGGATATGAGTACCTCGACTCTTTCGACAACCTGCCCCCTGAGTTCGATATGGAAAAAGGAACGGTTACCTGGGAGGGCAGCATTTCCGCCGGCGAAAGCGGGAAGCATAAATTCCTCGCCTACCTGTCGGGTTACACCCGGGTCTGGGTTGGCGGCCAGCTGATACTCGACAGATGGCGGCAGATCTGGAACCCCTGGCATACCAAGTTCGGCCTGGATATGGAGGCCGGCAAAAAGTACCCCTTCAAGGTAGAATGGAAGCCGGACGGCGGACTGGCCTACCTCGCCGTGAAACACCTCAGCCCCCTGAGCCCCGAAGAGCAGAACCAACTGTCCCTCTTCTCCGAAGTGGGCCGACAGATCGATTACTATTTCATCCGGGGCGATAATGCCGACGAGGCCATCGGCGGTTACCGGGAAGTAACGGGCGACGCGCCCATCATGCCCGACTGGGCCCTGGGGTTCTGGCAGAGCCGCGAACGCTACCGGACGCAGGAGGAGTTGCTCGGCGCCCTGCGGGAGTACCGCCAACGGAAGATCCCCATCGACAACATCGTCATGGACTGGTTCTACTGGGAAGAGGACCAGTGGGGCTCCCACGCTTTCGACCCGGAACGCTTTCCGGACCCGGCCGGGATGGTGAAGGCCGTTCACGATATGGACGCCCACATCATGATCTCGGTTTGGCCCAAGTTCTATCCCGGAACGGAGCACTTCGAAGAGATGAATGAACGGGGGTTCCTGTACCAGAGAAACCTGCAAAAGAAAACCAAAGACTGGGTCGGCCCGGGGTACTACTCCACCTTCTACGACCCTTTCAACGCCGAGGCCCGGAAGCTGTTCTGGCAACAGCTCAAGCCCGAGCTTTTCGACATCGGCATCGACGCCTGGTGGATGGACGCTACCGAGCCGGACATCAATTCCAACGAATCGATCGAGGAACGCAAGCTGCTGATGAGCCCCACGGCCCTGGGCTCCGGCGCTCAGTTCTTCAACGCCTATTCGCTGATGAACGCCAAAGGCATTTACGAAGGCCTGCGGGAGGCCGCGCCCGACAAACGGGTGTTCATCCTCACGCGCTCGGCCTTTGCCGGGCAGCAACGCTACGCCGCCGCCACCTGGAGCGGGGACATCGTCTCCCGCTGGAGCAACTTCCGGGAGCAGATCGCCGCCGGGCTCAACTTTTCCATCTCCGGCATTCCGTACTGGACAATGGACATCGGCGGGTTCTCCGTCGAACGGCGGTATGAGAACGCCACCGGCGAGGACCTCAACGAGTGGCGGGAACTCCTCACGCGCTGGCACCAGTTCGGCGCCTTCTGCCCGCTGTTCCGCAGCCACGGGCAGTTCCCCTACCGGGAGATCTACAACGTAGCGCCGGAAGGCTCCGAAACCCACAACTCCATGGTTTTCTACAACAAGCTGCGGTACCGCCTCCTGCCCTACATCTACACGCTGGCCGGCAGGGCCTACCACGAGGATTATACCATCATGCGGCCGCTGGCCATGGACTTTCCGGAAGACAAAACGGTGCTGGATATCGGCGACCAGTACCTCTTCGGCCCGTCCCTGTTGGCCTGCCCGGTGTATGAATACCAGGCCAGGAGCCGCGAGGTGTACCTGCCGGCGGGCACGGGCTGGTACGATCTCTATTCCGGGGAGTATTTTGAAGGCGGGCAGTCCATCGCGGCCGAAGCGCCCCTGAGCCGTTTGCCGCTATTCGTGAAGGAAGGCTCCCTGCTGCCGATAGGCCCCGATATCCAAAGCACCAACGAAGGCTTTTACGATTCCCTCACCGTATATGTATACACCGGCCGGGACGGCAGTTTCCGGTTGTATGAGGACCAGGGGGAAAACTACGGCTACGAAAAGGGCCAGTACGCCACCATCAGCCTGGATTACGACGAAGCAACGCAGACGCTGACGGTGGGCCAACGGCAGGGCAGTTACCCGGAAATGGTGCAAAAAAAGGCCATCCGCGCCATCTGGGCCTCCCAGGATGCCCCCCGGCCATTCCAACCGGCCGAACCGGGAGAGTGGCTGGAATATACGGGCGAAGAGCTGGTGATCCGGCGCACGAACTGAACTCCGGGCAGGCATTCGCCTAAGGCTGGACAAGTTGGCGGTTGTTTGTTGTTGGTTATTTCCAGGCATTGCCGCCGGTACCGGACTGCGTTGTAAGGCCCCCTGGCCAATAGCGGATAACGAGCAACGGGGCCTTGTCCAACATTAGGCGGATAGCCCCCCTGGCCCGGCCATGGCCGCCCGTTTCCTTTCCGCGATCCACGCGGCCATGGCTGCCGGCGACATGATGGCGGGGTTCCCCAGGTCCTTGTCGGCCACGCTTTCCAGTTCCGGGGGCAGGTGGTTGATCAAGGCGTCCAGGTCTTTGGAAGAACCAATATGTTCATCCAGCACGCGGGCCATCTCGTTATTATAGGGAATGCCCCTTTCCCGGACGGCGGTGGCCAGCCCTTTCAGCAGGGTCTCCCAGGTCGTCATCGGACCCTGGACGATGGAAGCCGATTCGGCAAAGGAATCGATAAAGGCAAAAGGGACTTTGGCAAAGGGCTCGTTCATGGCCAGGGTACAGGCGATCCAGTCGGAGTCGAAGGAAAAGTCATAAACGGAGGGCTTTTCCAGGATCTTCACCAGGACGTCCTTATGATACAATTTGAATGCCGCCTGAGAGTCCAGTATCCCTTTGGAGAAGATGCTGTGGCCCACCATACGCTGCATGTGCCGGAGGGCTTTGATGCCAATTCCCCAGCGGCTTTCCTGTTTGACGAGCACCGAGTGTTTGTGTTTGCGGTTGCCCAGCACCACTTTGAACCCTTCCTCCAGGTGTTTCTGCAGCAGCAGGCCTGCCTGCCCGAGATGGACAGAGTTGTCGGCGTCGGTATAGATGATGGCCTCGGCGCCATCTTCCAGCGCCCGCTGGCAGCCCAGGATGATAGCGCCGCCTTTCCGGGAATCATCGGCGGAAGCCAGGTTTTTCAGCGGGCCGGCAGGGTCGGGCAGGGCATCTTTCAGGAACAGGACCGAAACCCGGTTTTCCAGGGGGGAGCCCTGTATGTGCTCGCGGGCGATCCGGCCGCTGCCATAGGGGCATCCGTCATCGACAGCGTATAGCCGCCAGTCTATTGCCGAATCCCTGAAGAGCCAGTCCAGTTGGGCGAGCTTGACGTTCAGCAGGTCCTCCCCATTGGGGTTGCCGGAAGACTTGGGAAAGAGGCGGTTCTGTTCTCCCCACATGGCAAATACGATGCCGAGCTTAAGGGGGCGGGCGTTGGCTTCGACAAAGCGGCGGGAGGCCAGGACTTTGTAGGCCAGCCGAAACTCGAGGGGAGCTTCCCCGTTCAGGGCCAGGCTTCCGGTTTCTTCCGTCGAAAAGGGGGCCAGCTTGTCGACTAGCCGAAGGAGGCTTTCCTGGTCTCCGGCTTCGGTGAGGTCAAAGGTGTTCTTGCTGTTGGCGCATAGTTGCTTTAAGGTGTCCATTTTGAAGTTGGTGTTTTTGATAAAAGTCGCTATTGATCCCTGTTCACAGGGCTTTTGCAATAATTTCCTCGTCAGGGGGGCGGCAGGGAGGCCGGCGCACAGGCCGAAAAGGGAGGCTGCCCCTTATTTACGGATTCCCCTCCGAAAAGTTGCTATCCACCTATGTTCTATATATCAGGCGTCAGGCGAAAAGTACAA
>JAGFJE010000322.1 GCA_024103175.1 Phaeodactylibacter sp. | reverse complement strand
TCTCCCCGTCGGCGGAGAAAATGGCGAAATCGGGGTGAAAGCCGGCGCGCATGGCGTCGGGGTCGAGGGCGTTGAAGGCGCCGTTGACGTAGGACTTGAGGATCAGCTCTTTGATCTCTTCTTCGGCTTTGGCGTTCTTGTTCTCGAAGGTAGAAGCGGTAAAGGCGAACAGGTTGGTGAGCAGCAGGATGGCCGCTGCCGGGAATAACAGTTTACTTTTCATGATGTTGACAGTCAGGTTGAATAACTCTTTCAAAAACAGGGCCAATATAGGGGTTTATGGTGACAAATGCCACGCAGGCTTCGGGCTACTTGCAAACATTTATAAAAAAATCCACTCTTTTTTAATCCGCTCCCCCCTACCCTTCCGTAACTGGTTATGTAAACACAATTCAACCTGATTCTTTGCCCCTCTTCAAAACGCAGGGCCAAAGAGAAAATATTTCTTAAACACAACCAATTGATATGAAAATCAAGCATTTGCTTCTTACAGCCCTGGCTGTAACAGCCACCGCTATGGGTATTGTCTGGGCGGCCGACCACATCGACGCGCCCGCCGTTACGTCCACCACTTCGGACATTACCGATTACTACGCTTTCCAGAGCCCTGAGAATGCGGACAACCTGGTGTTCGTCGCCAACCTGCAGGGGCTGCTGGACCCCATGGCCACCGCTTCCGCCCGGTTCGACGAGCAGATAATGGTCGAATTCAACATTGACAATACCGGCGACGCCGTGGAAGACCTGGTCATCCAGGCTGTTTTTCGGGACGGCAAAGTACAGGCCTACGGCCCGGTGGCCCCTGCCGAAACCGGCCTGATCAGCCGGGTAGAAACCGATGGCGGCCTGGTGGAGGCCGAAATCACCCAGTACAACGAACCCGCTATTGTCGGCTCCGGTAAAGGTATGAAGGTATTTGCCGGCCCGCGCGACGACCCCTTCTTTTTTGACTTCACCCAGTACAGCGAGATCATCGCCGGCAACGCCTCCGGCTTCAACGACCCCGGCGCCGATACCTTTGCCGGCACTAATGTGCTCTCTGTAGTCGTAGAAGTGCCCAAATCTATGCTCGGCAACGCCGCTACGCTCAACACCTGGGTAGAGTCCAAGCGGAAGATCTGAAGAATGGCTTCAGGCCTGATGGTTTGAGGGCCTCCTTCAACGCAAGGCATGAAGCATTACCTCCTGAACCAAACGTTATTTAACCAATCAAGAAAATTCATTCCAACCATGAAAAATAGATTAAAAACAGGCATTCTGGCCCTGATGGCCATTGCACTATCCTTTACCGCCTGCAATGAAGACGATCCGATGACGCCCGTCGATGACAGCCGCTACATGCAGGAAGACCAGATGGGGCGCCCGGCGATCAATACCGTATTTGTGAACGCCGGCGACAAGGACAATTTCAACACTACGGAACCCTCTAAGCAGGGCGCCGCCTACGCCGATAAGTTCAACGATAAGCTCCTCGCGCTGAACCCCGCCTACACCACCAACGCCCTGGGGCTGGACGCCGCTACCTTCACCAGTGTGCTGGCAACGGACGTACTGACGGTGTCTACCGAAGGAAAAACGACCTTCTTTGACGGCACCAATGTATTGACCGGCCGGGCGCTGGCCGACGATGTGATCTCCGTCGAGCTGCTACTCATCTTCGGCGGCCCGGAAGGCACCGGCAACCCTGGCCTGACAGACGATAACGTCGACGCCAACGACAAGGCATTCCTGAATACCTTCCCGTATCTGGCGACGCCGCACTAATTGATCTTTGCCGGATACTGGTTGAGCCGGCGGACAACCGGTATCCGGCGCCTTTCGCACCACAATAAAACGCTTATTCTTCCATTATGAGAAACATCACTTTCATCATCGTTTTTTCCTTGTTGCTGCTTGCTGCCTTTCTTATACCGCGCCAGGCGGAAGTAGCCCAAAGGGCGGACTACGAGTACTACCTGAATGAAGAACACCTCCAAAAAGAACGGCAGGAACTAAGCTCCCGGGCCGGTTTCTGGGAAAAAAAGCTGGAAGCCGCGCCCGGCAACTTCGTCTTCCAGAAAAAACTGGCCGGGTTGTACGCCAACGGCTTCAAATTGTCTGCCGACATCCACCTGCTGCACCGCTCCGATAGCTTGTTGCAGGAAATCAATACCCGCATGCCCGGGCAGGTGGGCGTCCTGCAGGCCCTGGCAGCCAACGCCATTACCCGCCATGCCTTTCGGGAAGCGGAAAGCCATCTGCGGGAAGCTGTTGAGATCGGCGCGAATAAATTCACCTCCTCTCTGATGCTGGCCGATGTGGCCATGGAAAGAGGCAACCTGCTGGAAGCCGAACTGCTCTTGAAGGACATCGCTTCCGACGCCCACTTTGACTATCTCATCCGGGAAGTGAAACTGCACGACCAGTCGGACAACCTGGACGAAGCGGTGCGCACGATGGAAAAAGCGGCCGGTTTGGCCAGAGTTTCCGGAGACGATGGCATCCTCTACTGGGCGCTCTCCAACCTCGGAGACATGTACGGGCACCAGGGCAAGGTTCGAAAGTCTTATGAAACCTACCTGGAAGCGCTTAGCCACTATCCGGCGGGCCTGCACGCCCTGAAAGGCATTGCCTGGATCGCCTTTTCCCACGACGGGAATACAGAGGAGGCCAAAACGATCCTGAGCTTCCTGCAATCCGTTCACCCCGCCCCGGATTACCATCTGATGCTGGCGGAGATCGCCGCCTACGAGGGGGATAGCGCCGCCGAACAGAAAAGCAAAGAGCGCTTTATCCGGGAAGCCTCGCGCAAAGTTTACGGCAATATGTACCAAAGCTACCTCTGCCTGCTGAAAAGCGAAGGGGGCGCCGCCGCGGAGGCGCTGGCAATCGCCCGGGAAGAAGTTCGGGAACGGCCCCACCCCATGTCCTACCACCTCCTGGCCTGGTCCAGCTTTCAAACCGGGGATAAGGAACAAGCGCTGGAGATCCTGGAACACCACGTACTTGGGAAAACCGGTGAGCCGGAGGCCCTCTACCATGCGGGCATCATTCTCGGCAGCAGTGGCAGAAAAGAAGCTGCCCGCAGGCAACTGCGTGCTGCCCGCGAAGCTTCGTTTGAGCTCGGCCCGGTGGCGGCAGAAGAGATCGACAGGCGCCTGGAACAGTTATAAATCCCAGGCTACATAGGGGATATGCACGCTAAAAGCTATCTTTGAAGGAAGCCTTGCCGGTAAGCAGGGCTTCCTCAATAACAGCTAATGGCGATGGACACTATAACCTCCAACAAGTTTAAGAGCGGAATAATCAAGATACTCTGGATAACCCTGGGCTGGACAGCCATTGCTGCATTCCAGTTCTGGACTGTATATGCCAACCTGGTCAATTTCAATTGTGACATGGAAGGCCTTCCCTTTACTTTTTTTCTGAAAAACAGCATCAGGACAGGCATAATGGCCGGCATTCTGGGAGGCAGCACAGTGGTATTCATCTGGGAGGAATGGCTTCGGGCCAAAAACTACGCCTGGGCGTTGCTCAGTATTTTCTGGTCGTACTCCCTGCTATACGTCATTATTTCTTTCATCAACGGCATCCTCCTTCACGGCGGCGGGCAGGGCCACTCTATTTTTGATTCGGAACCCTGGAGGCTGACGATTACGCACCTCCTCTCCGGCAACGAGGCCAACAGTTATATCTTCTGGCTTTTTGTCGTCCTGGGTACGCTCATCATTCTGCAGGTGCGCGACAAATACGGGCCAGGTACGTTCACAGCATTCCTGCTGGGCAAATATTTCCGCCCCAAGCGGGAGGAACGCATTTTCATGTTCCTCGACCTGCGTTCTTCCACTTCCATTGCCGAACAGTTGGGGGAGGAGTTGTATTTCGATTTTCTGAAAAACGTTTTTCAACACGCCACTCCGGCCATCATCAACACCAAGGGAGAGATCTACCAGTACGTGGGCGACGAGATCGTCATCAGTTGGAAGATGGACAGGGGGCTGGAGAACGCTAACTGCATCCGCTGCTTTTTCGATATTCAACTCGCTCTGCGCCGAAAGGCCGCCTATTACCAGAAAACCTACGGGATCACCCCCGAATTCAAGGCCGGCCTGCACTACGGCTACGTCATGGCCGGAGAAGTGGGCGTAGTGAAACGCGATATTGCCTTCTCCGGGGATGTGCTCAATACCGCCGCCCGCATTCAGGGCAAATGCAACGAACTGGGCGTCAACATCCTGCTCTCCAAATTCCTGCTGGATAAACTGGCCCTGCCGCCCCATTCTTACGAGCCCAGAAAGATCGGCGGCCTGATGCTGCGGGGAAAACAGGAGAAAGTGGTATTGTATACCATATAAGGACGGGCAATTATTCCGTTAGTTTTTTACATTACCGGCAAAAAAAAGAAATGCGGCCAACGATAACAATATCCTTCCTGCTCTTTACCTTTCTGATGTCCTGCACCACTCCCAGGGAAGCCTTTGACAACCAGGATTATGAAAAGGCCTTCCAACTGGCATTGGCCAGCCTGAACAAAGATAAGGGAGGCAGGGAGGAAAAACGTATCCTGCAGCAGTCACTCGAAGAAATGCTGGAGCGGGAAGGCGCCGAAAGCAGGCGCTCGGCCGATTCGGATGATCCGGAAGACTGGAAATCCGCCCTGTCCATCAACAACCGCCTGCAGGACAGGGTCAAACAGGCGCGTGCTTTCCTGCCCGATTCCTTCCGGGAGGAATTGTACACCCTTGCCCAGCAAGCCCAATGGCTGAGGAAACGCCTGTACGGCCACTACTTCGAACAAGGCAGAGACGGGCTGGGCCGGGCGGTATCCACCGGGCTGAAGGAATACGCCCAGCAGGCCCATGGCGCTTTCACCAAGGCCCGCCAGTACGCCGAGCTGCCGGCCCCTCAGCTGGACTCTCTCACCAATCAGGCGCTGAAGCGAGGCATCGTTTATTATGTCGTGGAAACCGATGCGCTTTTTGAAATTTCTTACAACTGGGAGATCGAACAGATCTTCGGCCGGCTGGAAGACCAGAGCGGCGGCTTTCTCCGGGTCGTGGTCAACGAACCGCTGAAAAATGCGGACTGTGCCCTCACGATCCGCTTCGGCTCAATGGAGGCCGATATCCAGGAAGATACCGGAGACCAGGATTTCAACCGGGAAATCATAGTGGATTATGAAATTGTGACCGACACAGCCGGTAATGAAACCAGGGTCCCGGTCTACGATGTGGTGGAGGGCAATGCCACCATCATCACCCGCACCAAAACAGTAGAATGGGAAGCCGAGGCGGCTATCGATGCCCTGACCCCCAATTGCAACCTGTCATCGCAGGGGTTCTCAGCCACAACCCGCTCCGTTGCCCGGGAGGCCCGCACTTCCGGCGACGAGCGGGCCATCCCTGAAGAATACCTCGATGCGCCTTCGGAAGGTTTCCGCGAAGAAGATGATATGGTGGAAGATCTGCTGCAAGACTTGTACGAGCAGGTGGTGAGGGCGTATTTCTGAGGGGGGAAGTACCCGGGCGGTTGTTGCCTGCCCGATTATGCTTCGGGAGCAGTGCGGGAAGGGCACTTTTCCCGGAGGGCCGGTTGAATTGTTATATGGCTGGAGGGTTATATTGTTTAGCAGCAGTAAGCAGGCCCTCGTCCGGGCCGAACAACTGAGAGCCGAAAA
>JAGFJE010000253.1 GCA_024103175.1 Phaeodactylibacter sp. | reverse complement strand
TGTCTATCGTCCGTTTCCGCGCCGCCATCAAGGAGCCGCAGGAACTGGCGTACATCTTCCTGACCATCGCGCTGGGCCTGGGCTTCGGCGCCGACCAGCGCATCGTCACCATCATCGGCTTCTTCTTCGTAGTGGCCGTCATCTGGGGCAAATACTACCTCAAACCCACCGATGCGCAGCGGAGCCTCAATTTCACGGTCCTGGCGGAAAACTCCATGGGCATTTCCCTGGATAATATCGTCGAGACCATCATGCCCCACTGCCGGGAACTGGAGATGAAGCGCCTCGACGAGAACAAGAACTACATGGAAGCCGCCTTCGTGGCGGAGTTCAACAATTTTAATGACCTGAATAAGGCGCGCGCCGCTCTGCATGGCCTCAACGACTCTATTCAGATCAGCTTTTTGGATCAAAATGGAATAATTTAATATCATGAAAATTAAGCAACGGAATATCGGTTCGAACAGGTCCAGAGAGATCCTCGACATGCTCAAGGACAAAAGATCATTGAGGGTTTGGACTTTGCGTTTGGCGGGCGCCGCAGCCGTAGTAGCCCTGTTTTTTGCCGCCCTGGGCTACGGCGCCTACCTCAGAAAAACAGGAGACACCGGCTATTACAAGCATGCATTGCTTCAGATCGCCGACCTGGACTTCTCCTTTATTAAAAAATACGCCAGCGGCCAACTGGCGGACCTGGACAAGGTGGATATTGACATCAAGTTCAAACACATGCTGCGCCTGCAATACCTCCGCGAACAGGCCCTGAAAAACGGCATGATCACCGAAGAGCAGAAAGGGGAAGAGTTCCCGGCCAAGCTGACCTACAACGGCGTCACCCACGATGTAAAGATCGCCCTGACCGGCATGATGACCATCCACCTGGAAAACGAAGCCAAGTTTTCCTTTGAGGTCAAGGTCAAAGGCGATGACACCATCAACGGCATGAAGCGCTTTGGCATGCTGCTGCCCGCCACCAGAGGATACATTACCGACTGGGTGGGCATGGAACTCATGAAGGAGCGCGGCCTGATGGGCCTGCGGGTAGACTTCGTGGATGTGACCATCAACGGCAAGCCCAAGGGCATCTTCTATATGGAGGAGCGTTTCGACAAATACCTGGTCGAGAACAACAAACTGCGGGAAGGCATCATTTTTAAGCTCCAGGAAAACCTGGACCCCTACCAGGAGGGCAAACTGATGGAAGACCCCAAAACCCGGGAACAACTCCTGATGATCAAGCGGTTGTGGCAGGATGTGCTGGCCGGCGAACTGGAGATCGGCAAATTCCTGGACCTGAAAAAAACGGCCCAGGCCTTCGCCGTCACCGACCTGATCAACAACCGGCATGCGCTGTACCGCTTCAACCTGCGTTTCTACTTCAACCCCGTCACAGGCCTGGCCGAGCCCATCGTCCGCGAATGGGGCGCCCTGCATAAAAATGACCCGGACCAGTGGTCGCTCATCCTGGAGCAACCCCGGCAGATAGGCACCCAGCGCTACAAGCTGGAGCGGGATAAGGTGCTGAAAATGATCTTCGACAACATGGAGTTCAAGCGCTATTACCTGCAGGAAGCCCAGGTGATCAGCCAGGAACAGTTCCTGGACCAGTTCCTCGCCAAAAACGGCGAAAAGCTGCACAAGCTGGTCAACAAGGTTTACGTCGACTGGCCCTTCTACGACCTGCCGACCTACTTCCTCTACGAGAACCAGAAGTACATCCAGAATGCCCTGGCTCCGGACAAAGACCACATCACCGCCTATTTTGACAAGCGGGAGGACTACCGGCTCGGCGTCCACATCCGCAATATGCAAGACCTCCCGGTGGAGGTCAAATACCTGAGCTGGCGGGACACGATCTTCTTCTACCCCTCCAAGCCCATCGTGCTCGATGCCGGGCATACCGTACCCAAAGAAGAGATCCAGGTGTTCAACTTCGAGATACCGCCCACGGTAACCTGGGCCGACAGCCTGCTGGAGGAACTCAAGATCTCCTACAACCTGCTGGGGCTCGACAATACCGGCAAATCAATCCTCGTATTCCCCTGGCCCTACGAAGAACGGCAGGCGCACGCCTGGAACCCGGTCGTCCGGGACGCCAACCATACGACTTTCGATTTCATCGAGGAGGCGCCGGAAACCAACGTCATCAGCATCCCCAAAGGGGAATGGAAACTGGACAGAGACCTGGTCATCCCCGCCGGCCGACGCCTGGAAGTGGAAGCCGGCGCCCGGATCGACATGGTCAACCAGGCCAAGGTTATCTGTTACTCTCCGGTTTACTTCATGGGGACAGAGGAGGACTCTATCCTCGTACACTCTTCCGACCGGACCGCCCAGGGATGGATCGTCATTCGGGCCGACGAGCGCTCTTCGCTGGAGTACACCTCTTTTGAGTACCTCAACTGCTCAACCGAAAAAGGATGGGGGGTGTCCGGAGCGGTCGTCTTCTATGAATCCCCCGTAGACTTCACCGGCGTAGCCTTTATCGGCAACCAGATCGGAGACGACTTCCTGAATGTCATCCGCGCCGACTTCAGCATGGATAAGAGCCTGTTCAAAGACATCAACGCCGATGCCTTTGACTGCGACTTCTGCACCGGGTCGGTGGCCAATTCCAACTTTATAAACGTGGGCAACGACGGCATCGACGTTTCAGGCTCCGAGATCCTGGTCAGCCATGTCTACATGAGCGGCATCGGCGACAAGGGCCTCAGTTCCGGCGAAGGCAGCGACATGACGGCGCGGTTCGTCGAGATCAATAATGCCGAGATCGCCCTGACCAGCAAAGACCGCTCAACGCTCATCATTTCCGACTCCAAAGTCACCAACAGCCGGGTCGGCCTGACCACCTTCATGAAAAAACCGGAGTTCGGGCCCGGCTTCGCCAGCCTCGACCGCGTGACGATCGAAGGCGCCGAACGCCTCTACCTGATCGAGGCCAATTCAGGCGTCACCATCGATGGGGAGGCCTTTCCGCCCAACTTTGAAGACGTAAAAGGTATATTGTACGGAGCAGAATACGGAAAGGCAAGTGTGAGGTAGAGCGGAGGTGACGAGGTGAAGGGGAGGCGAGGTGAAGGGGAGACGAGGGGAGAGGGAGACGAGGTGAAGGGGAGACGAGGTGAAGGGGAGGCGAGGTGAAGGGGAGAGAGGGAGAAAGGGCCGGGCGACGCCCTCTCCCCCTCTCCCCCTCTCCCACGCTCCCACGCTCCCATTCTCCCCCCCTCCCCTTCTCCCCTTCTCCCCCTCTCCCCCTCACCCACGCCCTCCGACAGTCAATTCATTAGACCATTATCAAGGGATTACTTGATCATGAAAATCAAAGACAAAAATAAAATATCCCGTTTTCCTGATCGCGCCCGTGATTTCCTGAAAAAGAGGAAGCCACTGGCGGGCTGGGGATTGCGCCTGGGAACCGTTCTCATTGCGGTGGGCCTGCTTTTCTCGGTGTTCCGCTACGGCATACACCTGAAAGAGGCTGGGGTAACAACCTATTTTAACACCGCCCTGAAAGCGGCGGCCGGCTTGGACTTTTCCTTTGTCGGCAACTACGCCAAAGGCAGCCTGGCGGAACTCGACGAAGTGGCCATAGACATCAAGTTCAAGCACCTGCTGCGCCTGCAGTACCTGCGCGAGCGGTCGCTGGAAGAAGGGTTCATCCTTCCGGAATTCAAGAACGAGGAATTCCCGGCCAAGCTGACGCACAACGGCAAAACCGTGAACATCAAGATCGCCCTGACCGGGCTGGTGGCTCATTCGCACCTGCGCAATCCCTCGAAATGGTCTTTTGAGGCCAAGGTGAAAGGAGACGACACCTTCATGGGCATGAAGAGCTTCGCCATGCTGCTGCCCTCCACCCGGGGTTACCTGACCGACTACCTGGGCTTCGAGCTGATGAAAGAAAAAGGGCTGATGGGCCTGCGCGTCGACTTTGTAAACGTTTCCATAAACGGCAAATCCAAGGGCATCTTTTACATGGAAGAGCGCTTCGACAAGTATCTGGTCGAGAACAACCGCCTGCGCGAGGGGATCATCTTCAAAATAGAAAACGGAGTTGAGCCCTACAAGGAAAGCAAGCTCATGGAGGACCCGAAAACCCGGGAACAGCTGCTGCTGATCAAGCGGATGTACCAGCAGGTCATGGCCGGCACGCTGCCGCCCGGCAAATTGTTCGACCTCCGGAAAATGGCCCAGGTATTCGTCATCTGCGACCTGATGAAAAACAAACACCCCCTGGCCGGGCAGAACCTGCGCTACTACTTCAACCCCGTCACCGGGCTGGCCGAGCCGATCGCCCGGGAATGGGAGGAGCTGCACGACCACGATATGGAAGACCGCCCCCTTTTCCTGGAAAAACCTCAGCCGGCGACGCGCCACTTCCGTTTCGAACGCCGGCCGTTCATACGCCTGGTCTACGACAACCTGGAATTCAAGCGCTACTACGTTCAGGAGGCGGCGGAAGCCTGCAAGGTCCAGTTCCTGGACCACCTGCTGAAGCGCAATGAAGAAAAGCTGAATGCGCTGATGAAAAAGGTATACCGGGCCTGGCCCTACTATGACGACCCCACCTGGTACCTCTATGACAACCAGCGCTACATGCGCTCCGTCCTCTTTCCGGAGAAGGAACAACTCGCCGCCTTCTTCGGCCGCAGGGAAGGCCAAACCCTCAGCATCTATCTGCAGAACCTGCAGGATATGCCGCTGCAGGCCGATTTCCTGAGTTGGAAGGACTCCATCCGTTTTTATCCGGTAGAGCCCATAGCGCTCGACTCCAAGGCGAAAATGCCCAAAGGCGAGGCCCGGGCCTTTTCCTTCCGCATACCGGAAGGGCTGAACTGGGATGACGCCATGGCCCAGGAACTGCAGGCCCATTACAACTTACTGGGCCTGGAGCCCGCCGCCCGCTCAACCGCCGTTCAGCGCTGGGCCGGGGAAGACGGCCTGGCCTGGAAAGGATATGGCGACAGGAAGAAGGGCAATTACGATTCCTTCGATTTCATCCGGGCCGATGCCGAAAGCGGGGCCATCACCATTCCGGCCGGCTCCTGGGCCATCAGCCGGGACCTTCACGTGCCTGCCGGTAAAAACCTGGTGATCGCCGCCGGCGCAGAGATCAGCCTATCCGCCGGTGCACGGATCATCAGCCATTCGCCCGTGTTCTGTGAAGGCACGGCCGAGCAGCCGATACGGATCTATTCTCCGGACGGCGCCGGCAGCGGCCTGGCGGTCGTCGAAGCGCCGGAGCGCTCGTATCTGTCGCACACCACTTTCGACGGCATTTCCGGGGCGGCGGCAGGCAGCGGCCAGCCCGCCGGCGCGCTTTCCTTCTACCGCTCGGCAGCAACGATCAATAACTGCATCTTTACCAACAGTAAGCAGGGAGCGTGTTTTCTCAGCGCCTTTCGCTCCGGCCTTTCCATCGGGCAGACGCTCTTCAGCAACATTTCCGGTAATGCCGTTGATGCAGACTATTGCACCGGGGCCATCAGCAATTCCTCCATCGTCAATATCGGAGGGGACGCCCTGAATCTCAGGGGGGCCGACCTCAACATCAGCTACCTGTATATGAACGACATCGCCGGAGTCGGCATAAGCGCCGCCGAGGAGTGTGAGCTGAACGCCCGGTGGCTGGAGGTTAACAATACGGCTACGGCAATTGCCTGTTCCGACGGGTCGGCCATCAGGCTGGCTGATGCCCAGCTCAGAAATAGTGATGTGGGCATAAGGGCCTTCCGGGAAAAGAACAACTTCGGGCCGGCCCTGGTCGCCGCCGAACGGATCGAACTCCAGGAAGCCGGAACGCCATTCCTGGCGGAGCCGAACTGCCGCATTACCGTAGATGGAAAACCCCGGGCGGCGAATGCAGAGGTCCAGTAAGTAAACGCAAAGGGAGGAAAAAGACCAAACCATCATCGGCAGCAAAACATGCTATGAATTACCAATGAACCATGAACTACAAAGCAGTTTGGAATAAATACGTCGCCAAAGGGCACGAACGGACGATAAAAGCAAAAAAGAACGTACTACTGGCCATTTTCCTGAAAGGGATCGGCGTACTGATCGGCTTTGCCTACTTCCCGATCTCTCTGGCCTACCTCAGCCCGGAGAAATTCGGCATCTTTCTTACGCTCTCTTCCATCATCGACTGGTTTTCTCAGCTGGATGTCGGCATCGGCAACGGCCTGCGCAACAAATTCGGAGAAGCGGTGGCAGACGGAGAGGATGAACGGGCGCAGGGTTACGTCAGCACCGCCTACTTCATCGTGGGCAGTGTATTCTCCGGTTTCACCCTCATCTTTTTCGTAGCCAGCTGGTTCCTGCCCTGGGCCGAGTGGCTGCAGGCCGAGGCCCATCTCAACCAGGAGATCGCCATACTGGCGATGCTCATGTTCGGCGCCTTTGCCATCCGTTTCGTTTCTTCGCTGGTATTTCAGCTGTTCTACGCCTTTCAGCAGTCCGGCGCCGTACAGGCGTTCAACACCATCACCAAGGTGCTGTTCCTGCTGTTCATCCTGGTTATTGCCTATACCACGGAAGAATCGCTCATCCTCTTTGGCGCGGCTAAAACCTTCACCTTCGCCTTTGTGCCCATGTTTGTCGGCTTCTACTATTTTTCCGGCAAATTCAAAAAATACCGCCCCAAACTCAGGCTGGCCAAAATGATCCACGTGCGGTCCCTGTTCTCCCTGGGCTTCCAGTTCTTCCTTATCCGCATGTCGATGATCGTCATTCACCAGACCAACAATTTCCTGATCGCCGGATTTGTCAACCTGGAGAGCGTGACCCACTTTCAGGCTGCCTACAAATACCTGTCCATTTTCCTGATGCTGTTCGTCATCCTGACTAACCAGCTGTGGGGCGCCAATATTGAAGCTTACAAAAAAGGGGACATGAAGTGGATGAAGAAGACCATGAACGGCGTGACAAAGATATGGCTGTTCACCGTCCTGGCCTCTGTCCTTTTGGTCGCCATTTCTCCGATGTTCTACCACCTGTGGCTGCAGGATAAAATACAGATCCCCTTTATGCTGAGCGTGGCGGTGGCCATTTCGGTTTGCATCACCAACTGGGTCAACATGTTCAACATCGTGATTAACGGTACGGGTAAGATCTGGCTTCAGATGGTCACCTGGGTAAGCACTGCCATTGTCAACATCCCGGTATCCCTCTTCTTTGTCAAATATCTCCACCTGGGCGCGGTAGGCATCGTAATGGGTACGGTCGTATGCCTGCTGCCTCTGGCTATCCTCTCCCCCTTGCAGGTAAATAAACTGCTGAACAAAACAGACCGGGGAGTGTGGGCAAAGTAAGGTGGAGAGATGGATTGTGGTGGATTGGTGGAGAAATGGAGTGAGGGAGGAATTCCGAACAGCGCCTGCTGGAGTGGTGGTTAGGGAGTGTTCGCAATTTTCACCCGGCTGAGGAATGAGGACGGGCGGTGTTTTTACCCGGCCGATCCCGATAACTATCGGGAGAGGACGGGCGCTGTTCGCAAGTCCCTGAAAATCAAGGGGTATTTTTCAGAAGAGGCTACCATTCTAGCGTTGGACAAAGTCGGAAATCGGAAATCGGAAGTCGGAATGGCTTGGGACGTTCCGCAACATCTTGGCTATCAATAGTGTCCAACGTTAGACGGGTGGCCTTCAGGAGACACAGAAAATTGAACTATCCCGTATTGAGGCATGAAAACGAAGCCAAGCCCCGGGATATTCCCTCATTCCCTCATTCATTCATTCCCTCATTCATTCATTCCCTCATTCATTCATTCATTCATTCCCTCATTCATTCATTCATTCCATTTACTCACCCCTAATGCCTGCCCCACAATTCCACCACCGCCTTATCCTGCAGGCCTTTGGTGTCGTACCAGAACACCACCTTGGTGATGATGCGGCGGTTGCCATCGATATCGATCACCCGGGTTTCGCCCCCGGCGGGGATGTTGTTGCGGAGTTCCACCTCCTGAGCGCTCCCGTTGCGGAAGTGGATCACGCAGCGGTGCATGTTGATGGGGGAGCGGCGCACCATCAGTTTTATCTTGCGGAATGCTCCCTCGCGGCCGGTGACGACGATCTCATCGCGGTCCAGGCTGCGGTTGACCTTGCGCTGGCCCAGTTTTTCCCAGCGGCCGGGTTGAAAGAAAGCCTCGGCGCTGGCACTATCAGGCATAGGGGTGAAGGCCGTGCCCAGGGTGAGGGCAGCCAGTAATAACAGGTAGATTGCCGGTTTGATGGTTGGTACTTTCATGATCTCGGTGTTTTTGTTTTGTGCAGTTGGACTGTTGCCTGGTGTGAAGGTTTAAACTTGGCATTTATTTTTTTTACTTTCGGGGAAATTTCCCAAAAATGTATTAATTTTTGGAACCTTCGGCGATTTCCGGATTTGTCCGAATCAACCCAATCAACCCAATCAACCCAATCAACCCAATCAACCCAATCAACCAATCAACCAATCAACCCAATCAACCCAATCAACCCAATCAACCAATCAACCAATTTTACCCGGCTGAGCCTCAGCGAAGACGGGCAACCAACCCCGAACAATGACAGCCATAGAGATACGCCCCCGGTTCCAGGAGCAGGTCCCCCTCAGCAAGGAGGAAACCCTGGCGCGCCTGAAGGCTGCCCTCAAGCAGCCCGGCAGCCCCATCATCGGTTATGTGGCCGACCACCACGTGACCCTGAAGATCCCGTACGACAAGCAACACTTCTGGTCGCCCCAGCTGGCCCTGGAAGTGGAGGCGCACGAGAGCGGACAAGGCGCCCTCATCCGCGGCCTGTTCGGCCCGCGCCCTTCTGTCTGGCTGATGTTCGTCTTTATGTATTCCATCATCGGCGTCATTTGCCTGTTCGTGGCCATTACCGGCTTTTCCCAGGTGAGCCTGGGCATCCCGGCGCCTGTACTTTGGGTTTTGCCCGTTGGGGCCGGCCTGGCGATTTTCCTCTACATTTCCGCCAAAACCGGCGAGCGCCTGGGCAGGGATGAAATGCACCAGCTGAAGGGCTTTATGGATGAGGTGCTGGTGGCGAAAGAGGCGGCGTGAAGGGGCAGGCACACATTTACACCTAATAAAAATAAATGAAAAGCCTCCTGCAATCCATCCCTTTCGATGGCAAAATAGAATGGATCGGCCGCCGGCCGCAGAAACGCGGAGCGGTGGAAGCGGTGCAAAGCGCCCGCCTCACCCCCGAAGAAGGCTTGCTGGGCGACCACTACAGCGGGCGCAGCGGCAAGCGGCAGGTGACCCTGATACAGGCGGAGCACCTGCCGGTAGTGGCGGCCATCCTGAGAAAAGAAAAAGCCGACCCTGCCCTCACCCGCCGCAATATCCTCGTCTCGGGTATCAACCTGCTGGCGCTGAAAGGGCAGCGGTTCCGCCTGGGCGAGGCCCTGCTCGAATACACCGGCGAGTGCCACCCCTGCTCCCGCATGGAGGAAAACTTCGGCCCCGGCGGCTACAACGCCATGCGCGGCCACGGCGGTATCACCGCCCGGGTGCTCGAAGGGGGAACCATTTCGGTGGGAGATGCGGTTTCTCTCTACATAAGCAATGAGAACAATGAGTAAAAAGACCAACGCCCTGCGCCTGCTCGATGCTCAAAAGGCATATTATGAAACGGTCGAATACCGGTACGATACCGATGACCTTAGCGTAGAACATATCGCCGAGGATAACGGCCTGCACCTGGAGCGCATATTCAAGACCCTGGTCGCCAAAGGCGATAAAAATGGCGTCGCCGTGGCCGTGGTGCCCGGCCATAAGAACCTGGACCTTAAGGCCCTGGCAAAGGCCAGCGGCAACAAGAAAATGGCCCTGGCGCCGGTGAAAGACATACAGGCCCTGACCGGTTACATCCGGGGAGGCTGCTCGCCCATCGGCATGAGAAAGGATTATCCGGTTTACCTCGATACCTCCGCCCTGGCCTATGACGTCATCTACGTCAACGCCGGCCAGCGGGGGCTGCTCGTAGGCTTGTCGCCGGAAGCGCTGAGGCGGGCCACGGATGCGGTGGCCGCAGAAATCTCGGAGTAGCGGTCATTGCTTCATGGGCCTATTGCTTCATTCTTCCCCTAAGTCCATGAACCAATCAACCAATTTTACCCGGCTGAGCCTCAGCGAAGACGGGCAACCAATCAACCATTAAAACCCATGCCCAACGACATCAAAATAGAATGCCCCAAATGCGCCTGGGAGCCCGACGGAGGCGCCTACTGGTCGTGCACCTGCGGGCACATCTGGAACACCTTTGCCACCGCCGCCCGCTGCCCCGCCTGTAATAAACAGTGGAAATACACCCAGTGCATCGGGTTCAGGGGAGGCTGCAATGAGTTCTCTCTGCATTTGGATTGGTACAAGGGGCTGGACGGCTGGCTGGAAGATGAACTGGAAGCCGTCGATGAGAAAACAAAAGCGGGGTAGGGGATCAGCCCTTATCGTTATTTTTGTTATCATTATAAAAGTAATGATTATAAAAATAACGACTGGCCTATCTCTAACCTTTAACATTCCCCTTGCCCCCATTTCTTTCATTTGTGCTATTTTTGTCGTCTGCTTGCAGTACCGGTTTGGCTACGGCAGCGAAAAGGCCCCGAAACGGGTCTAAGAGACGGGATGCGGTATAATCACGGCTACCGTATTACATTTCCAATCCCAAGAACATAAAAGAGCTTATGAGGCGATCCATAATCCTGTGGCTATTCCTGGCAGGCGCCGCTTCGGCCTGGAGCCAGCCCTGCGGCCTGGAAGACACGCTTTATATCAATTCCAACAGTACGCACACCTTCAATTTTGAAGTCTTCAATATTTATAACGACAACCTGGCCAACCCGGATCAGGGCATCTGTGGCATAGAGATCGAGTTTTCTCACAACTACGTTGAGGATGTGGTATTGTCGGTTACCTCTCCCGGCGGGCAGACGGTGGCCCTCATCGGCCCCAACAGCGACGACCCGGTGGCCTTCACCAATTTCACCCGCTGGCGGATCACCTTTGTGCCCGACGCCGTTGCGCCCGAGCCCGACCCGGGCTTTTTGCCCCGCTGGAATAACAACCAACCCAACAACTGGGGCGTTTTCGGCCTGTATACCGGTTCTTACCACCCCTATCAGGGCAGCCTGGAAGATTTCAATACCGGCCCGGTAAACGGCGCCTGGACGATCAATGTCAACAACACTCCTTCGGCACAGATCGGCGCCATCCTGGGCTTCCGCCTCCTCTTTTGCGATGAAAGGGGCCTGGACTGCTGCTTCGCCGCTGCCGGCAACCTGGATACCTTCGATAATATTCTAGCCTGCGAAGGAGATACCAGCCTGGCGCTGGAACTGCCGCCCGATTATTCCGGCACTCCTCCCGATACCAACCAGTACGGCTATACCTATCTCATCGGTGAAGACAGCATTCTGCTGGCCTATGACTCCATCGTCAACCTCACCGGCTTCGCCCCCGGCCTGTATCAGGTTTGCGGACTTTCCTACAAAAGAGTGGATTCTGACAGTTTCCCCGCTCCCGATGGACAGCTCACCATCGACAGCCTCCGGCGCAACCTCAGCGGGCTGGAACCGTTATTCTGCGGAGAATTAACCGATAGCTGCCTTTGGGTGCGTATCGTTGCCCCTCCCGATACCACCTTCCTGGAAAGTTCCATCTGCGAGGGCGATTCGGTAATGGTTGGGGATAGCACCCTGGCCGTATCGGGAATTTACAACATCAACCTCCTGAGTTACGCCGGCTGCGACAGCGTCGTAAACTATTCCCTAACCGTATTTCCCACCGAATACACCAACCTGGTGGACACCATCTGCCAGGGCGATTCGGTGGTGGTGGGAACAACGGCCTACACCACCACCGGGGCCTATGCCGATACCCTGCAGTCCTCCACGTCCTGCGACAGCATCATTAGCCTCAACCTGGCCGTGATCCCTCCCGCAGTCGTAGATACCAGCCTGGTGCTTTGCCTGGGCGACAGCTTTACCGTGGGCGACAGCATTCTGGCCGCCACCGGAAATTATTCCATCTCCCTGCTCTCCTCTCAGGGTTGCGACAGTATTGTCAATGTCAACCTGCAGGTGCTGGAAGTGACGGCAGAGATCGCTCCTGCGGACACCATCGACTGTAACGGCCCGGTGATAACGCTTGACGGAACCGGCTCGGCCCCGGTCGGCAGCATTGCTTACAACTGGCTGGATACCGGCGGGGCCCTGCTGGGCAACGGCTCCACCCTGGATGTCGGCGTTTCCGGCGCCTATATCCTGGAAGTAACGCAAAGCCTGAACTCGGTGCAATGCCTCAGCCGCGATACGGTGGAAGTATTAGCCGACACCATTCCCCCGGTTGCGGATGCCGGCCCGGCCGATACCCTGACCTGCGACATCACTGAACTATCCATAGGCGGGCCGAATACCTCCGCCGGCCCTGAATTTCAGTACACCTGGAGCAGTACCGGAGGAAACTTGATCGGCGGCACTACCGGCCCTACAGCGCTGGCCGGCGATGCCGGCACGTACCGGCTCATTGTCACCAACACCCGCAACGGTTGCCGGGATACATCCACCGCTATTATCCTCCTCGATGAACGGACACCGGTAGCAGTGGCCGGGCCCGACACCACCCTTACTTGTACCCGTACAAGCCTTCAGCTCAGCGGCGCCGGCTCTTCGACGGGTTCCGGCTTTATCTATGACTGGCGGGCGACCAATGGCGCAGTGCCCCAGGATGCCAATACCCTTTCTCCCACCGTCACTGTAGCCGGCGATTATCGGCTCCTGGTTACCAATACCGACAATGGGTGTGCGGATTCGGCCATCGTTTCTATCCCTTACGATACCCTGGCTCCGGTAGTGAGCATAGCAGAACCCGGCGTGCTGAACTGTGCCCAGCCTGCTGTGCAACTGCTGGCCGAAGCTCCCAATGCCGGCCCCAACCCCATCATTGCCTGGCAGCCCGGCCCCGGAGGAAACATCATTGGTGGCGCCAACAGCCTGATGCCGCAGGTGGATGCGCCAGGCTCTTATCGGTTGTTTGTGGAAAACGCCCGGAACGGCTGCCGCGATTCCGCCTCGGTGGTCGTCCGGGAAAATGTCAACGTAGTGGAGGCCGATGCCGGCAGCGGGGGAGAACTTACCTGTACCCTCGATACCTTCCTGCTCAATGGCTCCGCCTCTACCCTTGGCCCGGATATCGTCTATTCCTGGTCGAGTTCCGATGGGCATTTTACGGGCGGTTCCCAGGGAGTGGCAGTGTCCGTGGACGCCCCCGGCGCCTATCAGCTCGTCGTCCGGGATACGGTTACCTTCTGTGCCGATACCACTATTGTCAATGTTACTCAGGATACGGTTGCCCCCATTGCCGATGGCGGGCCGGATCGGATACTTACCTGTGACAGCACTTTGGTTACCCTGGATGGATCCAATTCTTCCACCATAGGCAATTTCGACTACCACTGGATAGCGCTTGCCGCTATGGATACCCTCGGGGGCGACACCCTAACCCTTACCGTTTCGGCGCCCGGGCTCTATCTGCTGGCCGTGACGAATACCGGCAACGGTTGCCTGGATACTTCCCTGGTGGAGGTCGGTATGGATACCCTGCCGCCGGCGGTGGCCATCGCGGAGCCGGGAGAACTAAACTGTGCTGAACCCAGCCTCATCCTGGATGCCTCCGCTTCCGACAGCGGCCCCGGTTTTTCTTTCTTCTGGAATGCGCTGGAAGGGGGACAGATCACGTCAGGCGCCAATACGCTGATGCCGGCTGTAAATGCTGCCGGCAGGTATGAACTGGTAGTGGAAAATGATGCAACCGGCTGCCGGGATTCTGCCTCGGTCCTTGTCACTGATTCTTCGGAGCCGGTACAGGCCATGATCGCCCCTCCCGGCGCTTTGAGTTGCGACTCAACGCTGATAACACTGTGGGCTTCCGGTTCCAGTGCCGGGCCGGATATCCTCTACCAATGGTCTACTGTCGACGGGAATATTGCCGGTGATTCCACCGGCGCCAGCATTGCCGTGGATGGCGCGGGTACCTATCGCCTCATCGTCCGGGACACGGTGACCTTCTGTACCGATACGGCGCAAACGGTTGTCCTTATCGATACCCTGCCTCCGACAGCTTCGGCAACCGTGGCCGGGGAGCTCAATTGTACGGCTCTGGAAGTAACGCTGGATGGAATGGGGTCCGATATGGGGCAGAATTATGCTTACCGGTGGAGCGGGCCCTGTATGGTTTCCGGGCAGGACAGCATAACGGCAGTCGCCGATTGCCCTGGCGCCTACTACCTGGAGGTGGAGAATACCGCCAATGGCTGCGTTGCCGTTGATAGCGTTGAAGTGCGCCAGAATGAAGATGCGCCCGTTGCCAGTGCCGGAGGCCCTTACACCTTAACCTGTGACAGCCTGCAGCTTACCCTCGGCGGCAATGGCTCCAGCCAGGGCCCTGAATTCACTTATGAATGGGCCGGGCCGGGCATTATAGCCGGGACGAATACGCTGCTTCCTGTTATCAACCTGCCCGGCCAGTATACGCTTACGGTTCGGGACACCGTCAATACCTGCCTGTCCACCGCGACGGTTACTGTGGAAATTGATACCATCCCTCCGGTGGCCGTTGCCGGGGAGGTCGATGTGTTGACCTGTGACAGTACGGTGGTGCAGATCGGAGGCTTCGAAACCTCTATGGGCCCGGAGTTCCGTTATGCCTGGGCCACCGGCGGCGGGCAGTTCGCCGGCCCGGCCGACGGGCCTTTTGCCCTGGTAAGCCGGCCCGGAAATTACCAGCTTACCGTCAGAAATACCACAAATGGCTGTGAAGCTTCTTCCACGACCACCGTCTTTGAAGATGACGAACCCCCATTTGTGGAAGCGGGCCCGGATCAGGAGCTGAGTTGCGCCGCTCCCCAGGCATGGCTGGATGGCTCCACCTCCGACAGCGGCGCCCTCCTCGATTACGAATGGGCAGGGCCCTGCCTGCTCTCCCCGCCCGACAGCAGCCGGATGCTGGTGGACTGCCCGGGCACTTTTTACCTTTCCATAACCAATACTGCCAGTGGCTGCGTTGGGGTAGACAGCGTGGTGGTAAGCCGGGACAACCTGCTGCCAGTTGTGATCCTGCCCGACAGCATTGAATTATCCTGCCTGGATGGCGCCGCCCTGATCGATGCTTCGGCCTCGGAGGGGGAGTTCTTTCAGTGGTTCTTCGACGGGCAGCCGGTGGATTTCCCCACCCTTACCCCCCAGGTAGATACCGCCGGCCTGTACACGCTGGTGGCCGCCAATGCCGCTCAGGGCTGCGCCGATACCGCCAGCGTTGTCGTTGTCCTCGATTGTGCGCCGCAGGCGCTCATCGCTGCGCCCGATACGCTCACCTGCGCCGTCACTTCCGTTGTTGTTGATGCAACGGCCTCGACTACTGTCGGGCCCATTATTTATGAATGGATAGAGCCCGGCCCGAGCTGCATCGTCAGTGGGCAGGGCACGACAGAGCTGGAGGTGCGGTGTAGCGGGCTTTACACCCTTATCGTTACCAATACAGCCGTAGGGCTGAGCGATACGGCTTCGGTGGAGGTAGCGGCCAACACGGCGCCTCCGGAAGCCGACGCCGGCCCTTCCGATACCCTCACCTGCGATGAACCCACGGCCATCCTCGACGCTGGCGGCTCCACCCGGGGAACGGGCATCGGTTACCATTGGACCAAGCTGGATGACGAATTCTTCAGCCGCTCCGGCATCACTGCCGAAGTAAATGATGATGGGACCTATTTCCTCACGGTTGTGGACAGCCTGACCGGCTGTTTTGATGAAGATATTGTGGTCATCGAGCGCAGCGCCGGCCTGCCGGATGTCGCCTTTGGAAACAGGGTCATCCCCTGCCTGCAGGACAGCTTCTGGCTGCAGGCCTTCGTGGAGCCGCCCGGGCAGCCCTACAGTTACAGCTGGGTTGGGGATAACATCATCGGCGGCGCCGACAGCTCCGCCGTACTGGTGGATACCACCGGAGTTGTAACGCTTACTGTAGTCAATACCTCTGATAACTGCACCACTTTCCGCACCCTGGAGATCGTGGAACAGGTGTGCATTCCCTGCCTGGAAGTAGGGCCGGTAGACAGCCTCACCTGCCTGGTGGATACGGTGGCTATAACCGCTTCGTTCTGCGAACCCTGTATCGGTTGTACCGTCCAGTGGTCGACTCAGGACGGATTGATCCTTTCCAATAACGATTCGCTGGAAGTCCTGGCCGGCGCACCCGGTACGTATATCATTACGGCGACCGATACCCTGGGGTTCTCGGAAGTGCTTAGCATAGTGGTGCGGGAAAATACCCTCCCCCCTTTCGTTGATGCCGGCCCCGGCAGAGTGCTCGATTGTGACACGCCGGAAGTGGCCCTGGGCGCTTCGGCAGTTCCCGACCCTCGATTGGCCTACCAATGGCTGAATGCCGATGGAAACCCTTTGCCTCAGGATACGATGCCCCGGCTCATCGTTGCCGATACCGGCGCCTACCAGTTGCGGGTTACCCACCGGATAACGGGCTGCAGCGCCACCGATCAGGCGGTGGTTACCCGCGATACCCTGGCGCCCTTTGCCGATGCCGGCGAACCGGTAACGCTTACCTGCGCCGCGCCTTCCCGTACTCTGGATGGCAGCGGTTCCGATTTCGGGCCGGCCATTACCTATGCCTGGAGCGGCCCGGCGGAGGCAACCATTGGCGGCGCCAACTCCTTCAACCCTACAGTGAGCGATACCGGCTGGTTTGTCCTAACCGTCACCGACACTACCAACGGTTGCCTGGCCATAGACAGTGTGCTGGTAACCCGGGAAGGGGAATTCCCGCCGGCGCCCATGCTTTCCGATACGAACCTAAACTGTGGCGCTTCCGTGATCCTGCTGGTGGGAAGCCTGCCTCCCGAACCCGGTTATACCGGGCGCTGGTGCCGCCTCGGCCCCAACGGGCAACCTCAGGGGCCCTGTACCGACGCCCTGGTTGTCGATGTAGCTTTGCCGGGCGTCTATCGCTTTGAGGTAGAAGATGAAAGCAACGGCTGCGTTAGCTCTGTTGATGTTGAAGTTGGAGAAGATTACTCGCCTCCGGTGGCGGATGCCGGCCCCGGCGGAACGCTGTTGTGCAATCAGGACAGCCTGCAGTTGCAGGGGCAGGGCGGCCCTGCCGGCGCTCCGCTATCATTTGCGTGGACTGCCCTGGGGGGGAGCCCCATCTCCGGGGCGGACAGCCCCCAGCCGTTCATTTTCCAGGCGGATACTTTCGTACTTGAAGTCACTAACCTCGCCAACCAATGCACCGCTTTGGATTCCGTAGTGGTCAGGCAGGACCTCAATGCTCCTCTGGCCAACGCAGGCCCGGATACCTCCCTAACCTGTAGCCGCGTCAATGTACGCCTGCAGGGGCAGGGCTCGGCCGCCGGCGGCAGCATACAGGTGCGCTGGACGACGCCGGACGGGAATATCGCCCTCGACGGCAACAGCCTGGCGCCGCTCGTCAATGCGCCCGGCAGCTATATTCTGGAGGTTGCCAGCCTGCAGAACGGTTGTGTGGCCACCGATACTGTAGCCGTTGCCGCTGACCGGAACCCTCCGACGGCAGTATTGGATACCAGCGGGTTGCAATTGGATTGCCGCACCGATAGTATTCTTCTGGATGCCAGTGCTTCTGTCGCGGCAGGAGGAGGGCTCCTGGAATTTGACTGGCGGAGGTTGCCGGCGGTAAATATTGGAGGCGGCCCCCAGGTAGTGGTGGCCGCTACCGGCGCGTATCGCCTGCTCGTTACCAGCCTGGCGAACGGTTGTAAGGACACCCTGTCCTTTTCGGTAAACGCCGATTATGAACGGCCGGATGCAGTGATCGGCCAACCGGCAATGCTCACCTGCAACCGGACGATGGTAACCCTGGATGGCAACGGCTCGTCTGCCGGCCCTGGCTTTTCCTATATCTGGATAGGGCCGGCAGGGGATACCCTCACGGATGCCGGGCTTCAGGCCACGGCTACTATGCCTGGAACCTACGATCTTATTGTGGCCGATGAGGGCAATGGCTGTTTTGCCTCTGCTCAGCAAACAGTGACGGCAGATACCCTTTCTCCGGTGGCCAGCGTCAGAGAACCCGAAGCGCTGGATTGTATTGTGCGAACGGTAGCTCTCGACGGCTCGGCCTCCAGCTTTGGGGATTTCATCCAATATTTCTGGTCTACCACAGACGGCCAACTGGCTGGCCCGGCCGACAGCAACCGCGCGCTCGCCGCCGCTCCCGGATGGTATACCCTGCTGGTCACCGACCTGCGCAACGGCTGCGCGGCGGCCGACAGCGTGTTGGCCACCGAGCTGGCCAGCCCCGTCGACAGCCTCCTGGCCACCGCCTTCCCGCCTTCCTGCCCCGGCCGAACGGATGGGTACATCGTCGTGGATTCCGTCCTGGGAGGAACGGGGCCTTTCCTGTTCTCCATCGAAGGAGGAAGCTTTGCGGGCCGCACCCGGTTCGAGGCCCTGGCCCCCGGCTCCTACCGGCTAAGCGTACAGGATGCCAACGGCTGCGAATCGGAAACCGGCCTCGAAATTCCGGAGGCCCAAAGCCTTGCGGTAGGCCTGGGGCCGGATATCACCCTTCAGCTCGGCATGCCCGACACCCTGTTTGCCGAAATCACGCCCGCTGCCTATGACTCTATATGGTGGTGGCCCATCGACAGCCTTGGCTCGCCCAACTCGCCGTTCCTGCCCGTCAATCCGGCAAAGACGACTACCTATTTCGTCTGGGTGAGCAATGGAGACGGGTGTACGGCCACCGATAATATCGAGGTCAGGGTCGTACGGGAATACCCGGCCTTTGCCCCGACCGCTTTCTCTCCCAACGGGGACGACAATAACGACCGCTTTACCCTCTACGCCGGCGCCGATGTGGCCCGCATCCGTACTTTCCAGATCTTCGACCGCTGGGGGGATCTGGTCTATGAAAATTCCGATTTCCAACCCAATGACCCCACTCTCGGCTGGGACGGCTCGCTCAACGGCATGCCTATGGACCCGGCAGTATTCGTCTTCTACGCCGAAGTGGAGTTTGCCGACGGCAGGGTAGAAATTGTGGAGGGGGATGTGGTGTTAATGAGGTGAGGAATGTGTAAAAGTGAAAAAGTGTAAATGTCCTGCGGCACGGGCACAACCTTTACACCTTAACACACTTACACTTTACACACTTCTGTACTCTACGCCAGCACCTTAACCAGGTCTACCACCCCCGTTATGATGTACTGAATGCCGATGGCCATGACCAGGAAGCCCATGATCCGGGTGAGGGCTTTCAGGCCGGCTTCGCCGAGCAATTTATACAGATAGGGAGCGGAGCGGAGGATGAGGTAGACGATCAGGCCGGTGGCGATGATCACGCCGGCAACCGTGAAGCGGGCGGGCCAGGCCGGGTTTTCGGCAAACACCCCAATGAGATAGGAAATGGAGCCCGGGCCGGAAAGCATGGGCATAGCCAGGGGAGAGAAGGAAATATCGTGCTTTACCAGCGCTTCCTCTTTTACCTTTTTGTTAATGGCGCGCCCCTCGGCAAATTTGCCGTTTAGCAGGGAATAGCCGGAAGACAGGATCACCAGACCGCCGGCAATGCGCATGGCGTTCAGGCTGATGCCGAAAAAGCTCAGGATCAGCGTGCCGGCAAAGAAAAAGGCCAGCAGGATGAGCACAAAATAGATGCTCGTATGCAGGGCGGTATGCGTGCGCTCCGCCTTGCTGTGATGCGGCGTCATGGCCAGAAATACCGGCACGGCGCCCATAGGGTTGACCAGGGAGAACAGCGATGCCAGTACTGCAAAAAACAACTCCAACATAGCTATTGGGTTTTTCCGGCCCAGAGCCTTCTGCCTTTGCCCTTTTGTTGAGCCGGGTGAAGGCAGAATCCCCTGAGCCGGGGTTTGATCAATTGTAGTAGATGGAACTGATTTTCAAATTTGTTCCAGATGAGGGGCCTACTTCCCTTCACCCGGACATTCTTTTTGCGTGAATATCCAAAACAGAATAGACGCATAAGGAGGGAAAAAGGTTCTCCTTTGGCAAAGAAAATTTCGAACTAAAGGCATGTCTGAACGAAATACAAAATAATTAGTTGGATGCGAGGAGGGTAAGGGAAGCTTTTTTTGCCGGAAGATGCAATGGGCGGCGGGTTGTGGATAGGCCGGTGGCGGCGCTGCTGAAAACGCTGCTTCTGCCCGGCCCGGCTTTTTGCCGGGCAAAAAAAAAGGGGAGCTACAAGATAGCTCCCCGAGAAAAACACCTAAAACCCATATTCATATCATGAAAACCTTTCTGGATTGAAAATGTTGAGACAGCCAGTGGTTTTAACTTGCCACGCTTCAACATTTTATGCTCGCGAACCCCTGGCTGTCAATCAACTGCATTCCCCTTGAAATTTGGCGATCGCTTACTTCAACCTTAATTTGAAGCCTGCTTTCGCCTTTCGTAATTCATCCTTTCTGACGCAGTTTCGGGCCAGGGCCACATTTTTCCGAAAAAAAGTTCAATTTTTTCTCACAACTTTTTTGTGAGCGTTTCTTCCTGAGACAAAGGTAGAATTTTTCGTGAAATTCTCATGTGATTTTCATCACATTCTGTATTCAGTATTTCACCTTTCTATCAAAACTTACTGCCTAAACAAAAAAACCACAAATAGGTTTAACGGCAGGGCACAAATATAAAAAACTATATGTAAAGCAATAAATATCCCGGCAATTTTTTATCGCAATCTTATCTGGTGAAATCGATTGCGGCCGGGAGAGGTTTCCTGCGGGCCTCTGTTATTCTGCCGGGTCGAGTTTTAGCCGGACTTCCACTTCTTCCTCATCGCGCAGGAGGCGGACGGTGACCACATCGCCCGGTTCGTATTTTTCGAGGGCCAGTACGAGGTCGCTGTTGTTTTTGATCTCTATACCGTCCAGCCCGGTAATAATATCGCCGAGCTGGATATAGCCGGCGCGGTCGCGGGTGGTGGGGCGGATGCCGGCCCGGTCGGCGGCGCTGCCTTTACCGACGTTGATGACCAGGGCGCCTTCCAGCCCGAGGCGGGACAATACCCGGGCGCTGGCCAGGTCAACTCCCAGGGAGGGGCGCCGCAGCTCGCCGTATTCGATCAGCTCCGGCACGATCCAGCTGACGGCATCTACCGGAATGGAAAAACCGATGCCGGCCGAAGCCCCGGAAGGGCTGTAAATGGCCGTATTCACACCGATGAGGCGGCCGGAAGAGTCGAGCAGCGGGCCGCCCGAATTGCCGGGGTTGATAGCCGCATCGGTTTGGACGACATCCCGGATGGGGATGCCGGCAACCGACTGTATTTCCCGGCCCACGGCGCTGACAATGCCGGTGGTCAGCGTCTGGTCGAGCCCAAAGGGGTTGCCGATGGCGTAAACGGCCTGCCCGACCCGCAGGTCTTCCGAGCTACCTATGGGAATGGGGCGCAACGTTTCCCGCGGCGCTTCGATGCGCAGGACGGCCAGGTCCTTTTCCGGGGCCTTTCCCACCAGCTTGGCCTGCCAGGTGGAGCGGTCGGCCAGCGTGACCGTGGCGCGGTCCGCCCCCTGAATGACGTGGAAGTTGGTAACGATATGCCCGCCCAGGTCCCAGACGAAACCGGAGCCGGTGCCCCGCGGTATCTCTGATACATCGCGCGTGAAATAGTCCATCCGGACGTTGGAGGTGGTGATGAAGCAAACAGAGGGGGCCGCATCTTCAAACAGCTTGATGGTGGCGCGCTCCTCCGGCGTCAGGCCGCTCCCCGGCGTGGTTTCCCTGGAGGCAGGCAGGCTGGCGTTCCTGGATAAGGAAGGCGCTTCATCGACAATGACGGAATCGGCTTCAGCCCCGGCGGGCTTGCCCTTCCCGGCCATGCTGTCCTTACCTTTCCAGGCAGCGCCGGCCACAAAGCCCAGGATCAGTAAAGCCAGCCATAAAATGAATCGAAATCGGTTAGGCATGGTTACATTTTTTTTATTAGTAACAAACAAAGTTGGCAGATGTGGTCCGGAGGAGGAAAAAATCACAATATTTGAGCTGTTATCTTTACGGCCTATTTTTTGTTTTTAATCGTAGAACCCATTTTTAGATGCCGGAACGGCCATTATCATTGTGGCGACAGTTTGGTTATGCCTGCGGGATGCTGGGCTGGTCCATCATGATCAACATCATTGCGGTGATGCTGATCTATTTCTATATCCCTCCCAACAACTCGGGCATGGGGCAGCTCATCCCTCAGGCCACTGTTCTGGGAATTTTTACTCTCCTGTCCCTGATCGCTGCCAGCGGCCGCCTCATCGATGCGGTGACCGACCCGCTCATCGCCTTCTGGAGCGACCGGTCTCACCATCCGAGGGGAAGGCGCATCCCCTTCATGCGGGTGGCGGTGCTGCCCTCCGTATTTTTCGGCATCCTGATGTTCATTCCTCTGGAATACCGGGAAAGCTACCACAATGTATGGTGGCTGACGGCGATACAGGCCGCCTTTTACCTCTCCCTGACAGTATATATCATTCCCTACAATGCGCTATTACCGGAGCTGGCGCCCGGTTCGGCGGCCAAGGTGCGCCTGTCCACCTGGCTGTCTCTTGCCTTCGTGCTGGGGATCATCCTGTCCTCCCAGACGCCGGCCCTTGCCGACCTGATACAGGGCGCCTTCAGATTATCCAACCGCCATGCGGCCTTTCAGCTGGCCATCGGCAGCCTCTACCTGCTGGGAGGGGTGTTTATGCTCGTCCCGCTCTTTACCATCGATGAACAGCGCGACTGCTCCGGGCAGCCGGCTACCGTTCCGTTGTGGAAAGCCTTCCGCCACATCCTCACCCACCGGAATTTTCTGGTTTTCATCGTCGCGGATTTTTCCTATTTCGTTTCGATAACGATCATTAGCAGCGGCATGCTGTATTTCGTTAAGGTATTATTGTTTCTCCATGAAGGGATCGGGGGGGCGGTGATGGGGGTGATGGTGCTCTTCTCATTGCTTTTCTATCCGCTGGTAGTCCGGCTGGCAGGGCAGGTAGAAAAGCGAAAGCTGATGATCTGGTCGCTCCTGTGCCTGGGGCTGGCCATGATGGGGCTTTTCTTTTTAGGTAAAATGCCGTTGCCGCCCCGGGTGCAGATCTTTGGCTTTGCGCTCATCGTCGCCATTCCCACGGCATTCCTCGGCATCCTTCCCTATGCGCTCATCGCCGAAATTGCCGAACAGGATGGCAGCCATACCGGGCAGCAGAAAGAGGCCATGTTTTTCGCCGTCCGTAACTTTTCCACCAAACTGGGGCAGACGGTGGGCATCATGGCCTTCGCTATCCTGACCCTCCTGGGCAAAGACCCCTTCGACGACCTCGGCATCCGCCTGGCCGCCGTCTTCGGCGGCGCCCTGTGCATTGTGGCCGGCCTGATCTTTACGCGCTTTGAGGAGCCGTAGGTGGTTGATTAGGTTGATTGGTTGCCCGTCTTCGCTGAGGCTCAGCCGGGTAAAATTGGTTGATTGGTTGATTCTGAGACGCCTAACGAGTAACGGATAGACAGATATACAAATCACGAATCAACGAATCACGTC
>JAGFJE010000231.1 GCA_024103175.1 Phaeodactylibacter sp. | reverse complement strand
TCCTTCCCCCTCTTCACCACAGGCTCAGCCGGGTAAAATTCCTTCGCTCCTTCCCCCCACCCCACCCCATGAACATGGGGTTTCGCCAATGAATTTTCCCCCTTACCTTTGTAACAGCTTGAGTTAGTAAGGACTTTGTAAAACTAAACCCTAGTTATAAATTCTACATCCTTCCTATTCACCTATCAACAAGAAGCGTGTTTACAATGAAGGGCTTTCCAAATTTTCTCTCTGGAAAGCCCTCCTTTTTGGGAAGGGATGAACGTTGACTTGACTTCTACTCCGCTAAGAAGCAAAACCTCAGAAACGTAGGACTGAAGAATTTGTTCTACAGCTCAATTTTAATCAAACAGATGCCTGGAGTAAGGGGGTTTAAAATGCTACCTAACTCAATTGCCCTATTCAGGGAAGCCCCCTTCTCCATTTTTCTTTTCTCCTACAAGGGGAATCTCCTCCTCAGCACTACCCGCATATTATCAAAATACACCGGCCGCCCCCCTGCATTCCAGCAGTATACCTTCAGTTGTTTATTCCGGCTATTGGCCGGCGCCTCGACGGTGCAGTACAGCCGCTGCCACCCATTATCCCTGATCTCTACCGCCTCGTTGCAGCTCTGCCACATCAGGCCCGGCACTTCGGCGACGATATGGCCCGAAGCGGGATCGCCCTCTTCCACCAGGCGCCATACTTCCAGCTCCAGTAGTTCAGTACCCGTCAGCCCCGGTATCTTCAGCTCGAAGCCGTAGGGGTTATCCGGCAAGACGGCCAGGCTGTGGCTGCCTTCGAAGGCAACGCCGGCCGTTTGGCGGGAAGCGCCGGAAAACAGGCCGCCCCTGCCTTTGAAAACAGGCTCGGTATGGTGCAAAACGACTTCTTCGGCTCCGCACCAGAAGGACAGGCGGCGGGGCTGCAGCAGGCCCAGCCAGGCGGCGCCGAATAGCAGCAGGGCCAGCCAGAAGGCCATAGCCAGGGCGAACTCACGGGCTACCCGGCGAAAGTGGGCGGGCTCAGGGGGCAAAGGAGAACTCATTTTTTCCGGACTAAATTCTATATTTGTCCGCAAGTTATTAAATTCAGCATGGTATTCAGCAGCCTTTACTTCCTACTTTCTTTTCTGCCTGTTTTCCTGCTCTTCTACTATCTGAGCCCGGTGAGGTGGAAAAATGCGACCGCCCTGCTGGCAAGCCTTTACTTTTACGCCTGGGGAGCCCCCTCCTTCATCTTCATCATTTTCACTTCGCTGATCATCGACTATTACCTCGTCCGGCTGACGGCCCTGTCGGAAGGCAGCCGGCGCCGGAGGCTGCTGGCGCTGGCCATCATTCTGGACGTGGGCATCCTGGCGGTCAGCAAGTACCTGAATTTTGCGGTAGAAAACCTCAATATGGCGGCGGCCCTGTTCGGCAGCGAGGGCATCCGCATGGCGCGCATTGCTTTGCCTATCGGGATTTCCTTCATCACCTTTCAGAAGATCAGTTATGTGCTGGATTGCTACCACGGGCGCGCCCGGCCGCTGGACAACTTTTTCGACTACGCCCTCTACATCCTGCTGTTCCCTCAGCTGATCGCCGGCCCCATCGTGCGCTTCAACGAGGTGGCCCTGCAGCTGCCCGCCGCCAACCGGAAGCTTTCTTCGGCTATTCTGCTGGAGGGCCTGCTGCGCTTCCTCATCGGCCTGTCGAAGAAGGTGCTGCTGGCCAATGCCCTGGGCGAGGTGGTGGACGCCGCCTTCGCCCTGCCCGCCGGCGAGCTGGGCATGCTCAGCAGCTGGGTGGTGATCGTAGCGTACGCCTTTCAGATCTATTTCGACTTCTCCGGCTATTCCGACATGGCTATCGGCCTGGCGCTGATGATGGGGTTTCGCTTTCCGGAAAACTTCAATTTCCCGTACATCTCCCAGAGCATCACCGAGTTCTGGCGGCGCTGGCACATCACGCTCAGCCGCTGGATGCGGGATTACCTGTACATACCCCTGGGCGGCAACCGGGTCTCCACCGCCCGCCTGTACGCCAACCTGAGCGCCGTCTTCCTGCTTTCCGGCCTGTGGCACGGCGCCGCCTGGAACTTCGTCATCTGGGGCGGTTACCACGGGCTGTTCCTCATCCTGGACCGCCTTGGGCTGCGCGATTGGCTGGCCCGCCTCGGCAAGGCGCCGGCCATGCTGCTGACCTTCCTGATCGTGCTCATCGGCTGGGTATTCTTCCGCTCGCCCAGCCTGGCCCACAGCACGGCCTACCTGGGGCAGCTATTCAGTTTCCAAGGTATGGAGATGGCCGTTTTCACCAGCCACCGCTTCTGGTTCATCCTGGCGCTGGGCGCCCTGTTTTCCTTCATGGGGGTATCGGAGGCCATCGAAAGCCGGGCCAGCCGCTGGTATGAGCATACCGCCCCGCTGGGGCAGTTGGCCTTCAAGCTGTCGTGCAGCCTCCTCCTGGGGTGGTTCTGCCTGGCAGAGATCTACGCCTCCGGCTTCAACCCCTTCATCTACTTCAAATTTTAAACCGCCGGCCATGAATATCCGCTACCTGCTTTTCTTTCTCGTTCTGGCCCTGATCACCCTGCCGGAGTATTACCTGCCGGCGCTGGAGCGGGCTTTTCCCGCCCTGCAGGCGCCGGTGCTGGGCGGCAGTTTCGAGCGGGTGGATTACCCCCGCTTCTGGCCGCAGAAATGGCTGACGGGAGACTATCAGGATCAGTTTGAACAGGCGCGCCGCAATCAAAGCCCCATCGCGCCCTTCGTGGTGCGCCGCCGCAATCAGCTGCTCCGCGATGTGTTCGGCGACAGCGGCGCTCCCCGGGTGGTATATGGTGAAAACGACTATTTCTACGCCGTGGAATACTGCGAGGCCTTCGCCGGGATGGACTACATCGGGCGGAGCGCCATTCAGGCCAAAGTACAGCAGCTGCAACGCATCCGGGAACTGCTCGGCCCGGACGGGCCCCGGCTGCTGGTGCTGCTCCCGCCCGGCAAACCCCGGGTATTGCCGGAAAACCTGCCCTCATTCTACCGGAGCCGGCAGGCGGACAGCACCAACTGGCAGGTGTTTTCCGAGTTGCTGATGGCCTCCGGCGTGCCTTTCCTGAACTTCGACTTCCTGATCCGGGAAAAAGAGGCCCTCCCCTATCCCATCTACCCGCAGTTCGGCCTCCACTGGAACCACTACGGCGCCGCCGTGGCCGCCGACACCATGCGCCGGGAGATCGGGCGGCTGCTTGGCAAAGCGCTTCCCGACATGGAGTACCGGGAATCCGTCGAGGTGAGCGACTCCCTGAGGAGCACGGACAAGGAACTGCTCTACGGCGCCAACATCATGCGGGAGCCGCCGATAAAACCCATGCCCTACCCCGGTATCGAATACCGGCGGGACAGCCTCACCTATTTGCCTAAAGTACTCATCATCGGCGACAGCTACTACAAGATCTGGTACGACTGCGGGGTACAGCAGGGCCTGTTCCACCCGGAATCTTCCTTCTGGTATTACTATGGAACGGCCTATCCGCCCCGGGGCGGGCAGCATGCCCGGTCGTTGCCCATCCTGGAAGAGACGATGCGGCGGGACGTCATCCTGCTGCCGCATGCCGAGATCAACCTCGGCAACTTCGGGTTTGGGTACCTGGAGCGGTTGGAGGAGGCGCTTTTGGAGGCACGGTGATCCGTGATTCGTAATTGGTTGATTCCTATAATGCTGTTTATCAGATTAATAAACAAAAACCAAACGCAATTTCGTTTGATACGGCCAGGACAAAAAACTAAACAACTGTCCTTTTTTGGGGGCAGGGAAAGGGGTATCTTTGGGCGATAGATGTTTGATTTTTGATTTGCGATTTGCGATTTGCGATTTTTGATTTGCGATTTTTGATGTAGGGGGTACTCGAACCGCTTTCGAAAATTGAGCGCTTTCATCCAAAAATCCATCGCCCAGTGACCTCTAAAGAATTACAGGAACGGTTGATCCGTTTTGCCGTTGCCATACTGAAGCTATTTCGCAAAATGCCGAAAGAGCCCGATGCAATTCATATTGCTGGGCAGTTTATGCGCTCTGGCACCCATCCGGGAATTCATTACGGAGAAGTGAGAGCAGCTGAATCAGATAAAGATTTTGTTCATAAACTGAAAATGATCAACAAGGAATTAAGGGAAACGTATAACTTCCTAACCATCGTACAATTGATGGAATATGTGAAGCCGGATGACATCGCACCAGTACATAAGGAATGTAATGAGCTGATCGCAATTTTTACCGCTACCATCATAAGCCTGGAGTCGAAGGAATATCGAGGAAGAAGCAAAAGGTAAGCAATGCCCCCTCCGGCACATCAAACATCAAAAATCAAACATTTTAACCGGCTCGGCAGAGATTTATCCGGCTGAACAGACGGACGGTCAAACATCAAAAATCAAAAATCAAACATCATGACGCTTTCCGCTTCCAAGGAGGCTTTAAAAAAATACTTCGGCTACGACACCTTCCGCCCCATGCAGGCGGAGATCATCGAGCAGGTATACCAGGGGAAGGACGCCCTGGTGCTCATGCCTACCGGCGGAGGCAAATCGCTTTGTTATCAGATACCCGCCATCACGCTGCCGGGCGCTGCCGTGGTCGTCTCCCCGCTGATCTCCCTGATGAAGGACCAGGTGGAAGGGCTGCGGGCCAATGGTGTGCGCGCCGCTTTCCTGAACAGCAGCCTGAGCGAGATGGAGCAACGCCAGGTGGAGGATGCCTTCTTCAACGGCGAACTCGACCTGCTGTACGTCTCCCCCGAAAAACTGGTGTCGCAAAATTTCATCCCCCTCCTGAAGCGGGCGTCCATCAACCTCTTTGCCATCGACGAAGCCCACTGCATCTCCGCCTGGGGGCACGACTTCCGGCCGGAATACACCCAGATGCGCTTTCTGAAGGCAGAATTCAAAGACGTACCCGTCATCGCCCTGACCGCCACGGCCGACAAACTGACCCGCAAAGACATCATCAGCCAGCTTAAACTAAAAGAACCGAGAACCTTCATCGCCTCCTTCGACCGCCCCAACCTCAGCCTGGAGGTGCGCCCCGGCCAACGGCGGCGCGAGCAGATCATCCGCTTTATACAAAAACGGCCCAAGCAGCCGGGCATCATCTACTGCCTGAGCCGCAAAAGTACGGAGAGCCTGGCGGAAAAACTGCGCGAGGCCGGCATCGACGCCGCCCACTACCACGCCGGCATGGACGCCGGGGAGCGCACCAAAGTCCAGGAAGATTTCACCAACGACAACACCCTGGTCATCTGCGCCACGGTGGCCTTCGGCATGGGCATCGACAAGTCGAACATCCGATGGGTCATCCATTACAACCTGCCGAAGAACATCGAGAGCTACTACCAGGAGATCGGGCGGGCGGGCCGCGACGGGGCGAAGGCGGACACCCTGCTCTTCTACAGCTATCAGGACGTGATGATGCTGGAAGACATCCTGAAGCAGAACGAAAGCGACATGCTCGACGTCAAGATCGCCAAGCTGGAACGCATGCGGCAGTACGCCGAAGCCGTGGGCTGCCGCCGCCGCATCCTGCTCAGCTACTTCAGCGAGGACGTCCACGAAGACTGCGGCAACTGCGACATCTGCAAAAACCCGCCCAAAGCCTTCGACGGCGCCGTCATCGCCCAGAAAGCCCTCTCGGCCATCTACCGCCTGCGGCAAAGCGTGGGCATGACGACCGTGATCGACGTGCTGCGCGGCTCCGGCAAAAAAGAAATGTTCGAACGCGGCTACCACGAGATCAAAACCTACGGCGCCGGCCGCGACATCCCCTTCCTGGAATGGCAGCACTACCTGCTGCAGCTGCTCAACTACGGCTACATCGAGATCGCCCACGACCAGAACGGCGTCGTAAAGCTCACCCCCGCCAGCCGGCGGGTCCTTTTCGAGAACGAAAAGGTGCAGCTGGTGCGCTTCGCCACCATCAAAGAGCGGCAGCAGGCAGACAAGGCCAAGGCCAAACAGGGCGCCAAACCGCAACGCGTGCGCGACGAACTCTTCGAAAAACTCCGGCAGCTCCGCAAACAGCTGGCCCAGGAGCGCGGCGTGCCGCCCTACATCGTCTTCAACGACGCCACCCTGGAAGAAATGGCCGCCGTGCGCCCCATGGCCGACGAGGAGATGAAGAACATCAGCGGCGTGGGCGAGCGCAAGCTGCAGCTCTACGGCAGCTACTTCATCGACGCCATCATCGAGTTCGTAGGGGCGGCAGGAAGCCACGGCAAAACCTCCACCTACCAGGTTACCTACGAGATGTACCAGCGGGGGCTGAGCGTGGAGGAGATCGCCCGCAAGCGGCAGGCCCCACCCTCCACCATCTACTCCCACCTGGCCATCCTCTACGAACAGGGCCGCGACATCGCCCTGGAAGAGATGGTCAGCCCGGCCGAAGTGGATAAGGTGCTGAAATGCCTGCGCTACCTCCAGGAGCCCTACAAGCTGAAGGACATCTACGACTACCTGGGCGAGCAGGTGCCTTATCATAGGATACGGCTGGCGCTGGCGTATGGGAAGCGGGAGGGCCCTTCGACAGGCTCAGGGTAGGGAGAGGGGGTGAGAGGGTGAGGGGGGGATTGGGAGAGGGGGTGAGAGGGTGAGGGGGAGAAGAGGAGAGGGGGAGGTAGGGAGAGGGGGAGGTAGGGAGAGGGGGGGATTGGGAGACGAAGGAGTGGTGTTAGTACATAGAAATGCTAGTGCCTCCGGAACGAAGTTCCGGGGCAGTTGCTAGTTGTTGGTTATTGTCCATCCGCAGCTTCTAAGCCGTTGATTGCCAGCGAACAACCAACAACGGCATTTTGTTCCCGGCGGGAAAATAACTGCCCCGTTACTTAATACTACTTTGTTACTTTAACAGGAACGCGGGCCTCCAGGCCTCCGAAGGCGGCCTCGGGCAGCCGACATGAGGGCAATATCATACTGTAAACCTGCTTGAAGCAGGTTTACGCGGGCCTGGAGGCCCGCGCTCCATGTCCTCCGGCCACGAGAAATTTAAAAGTAACAAAGTAGTATTAATGCTAGGGCAGGCCTGGTAATAACAGGTTTGACAAGGTTCGCGGAGGCGGAAAAACTTGTCAAGTCTATCGAAGAACCGTATTTTTAGGAAAAACCGAGATCATGTCGACATCCGCTGCAAAAAAGACACAACAGGAACTGCAGAAGAAAAAACGGATAAGCTGGGAAGCTTTCCAGAAGAAATATCTGACGCGCGAAGACAGCTACAAGTATGAATGGCTCAATGGTATTGTGGAGAAAACGCCGTATTCAATGGACAAATCTCAGCTTTACATATTGAAGAACTTGCTGGCCTGGTTCAGGAAGCTTATCAATAAAGATAAAGTCACTGGTGAACTTATTCCCGAAGCCGATTTATTCTTTAAGGAAAACCATCGCCGCCCGGACATCTGCTGGCTGACCGACAAACAGATAAGCCGGTTAGCGGAAAACCAATATGAGGTCCCGGCTTTTGTTATCGAAGTGATCTCGAACAAAGACATCATGAACAAGGTCGTCCATAAAATGCAGGATTACCGGGCAGCGGGAGTGAAAGTGGTTTGGCACATCCTCCCTGTTCATGAAGAGGTACATGTTTATACGGGGGAGAACCTCGAAAAAATGGCTGTCTGTACAAAAGATATGGAATGCTCTGCGGCGCCGTCTTTGCCGGAGTTTGTGATACCGGCGAAGGAGGTATTTAAAAAAGCCAACGGTTAGACTTGACAAGTTTCTCTCGCGCCCTCCTTTGGCAAAACTTGTCAAGTCTTAAAAAAATAACAGATGATACACCGCTTATTTTCCCTCTTTTGCTTTTCCTTGCTCTTTCTATCCGCCCAGGCCCAGCCCGCCCGCTACCAGGCGGCCATCGACAGCGCCCGCAGCCTGATGGAGCGCTTTGTGGCCTTCAACGATATTCCCGGCGCTTCGGTTTCGGTATCCGTCAACGGGGAGATCGCCTGGTCGGAAGGCTTTGGTTATGCGGACCTGGAACAGCAGGTACCGGTATATCCGGATAGGACGAAGTTCCGCATCGGCAGCGTGAGCAAGCCGATCGCCTCCGCTGCGGTAGGCGTACTTTATGATGAAGGGAAGGTGAAGCTGGATGCGCCCATTCAGGAATACGTTCCGGATTTTCCGGAAAAGCGCTGGCCTGTCACCTTGCGGCAACTCTCCGGCCACCTGGCGGGCGTCCGCCACTACCGGGGTGAAGAGTTTCTGAGCAGCAAGCGCTACGCCACGGTCAGCGAAGGGTTGGCGATCTTTGCCGAAGACACCCTGCTGTTCGAGCCGGGCGCCCGCTTTTCCTACACCAGCTACGGTTACAACCTCATCAGCGCCGCCGTGGAAGGGGCCGGCGGGGAGGATTTCCTGAGCTACATGCAGGAAGCCGTCTTCGATCCGCTGGGCATGAAAAACACCACCGCCGACTTCACCGACAGCCTGATCGCTTACCGGACGAGTTATTACGCAAAAACGGAAGACGGAAACATCATCAACGCCCCCTTTGTCGACAACAGCTACAAGTGGGCGGGCGGAGGCTTCCTGTCCACCACCGAAGACCTGGTGCGCTTCGGGCACGCTCACATCCAACCCGGCTTCCTGAGCGACGCCACCCTGGCCCTTTGGCTCACCCCCATGAAAACCACTTCAGGGGAGCCTACCGGTTACGGCATGGGGTGGTTCGTTGGTGAAGACGGCGCAGGAATGGAGCAGTTCGGCCACGCCGGCGGCTCGGTGGGCGGCATTACCCAACTGATCGTTTATCCGGAGCCTCAGGTGGTAGTGGCCATGCTCACCAACGCCTCCCGCGTGGATTACGGGGACACCCACCTGCGCATCGCCCACCTGTTCATGCCGGAGCCCCTCTCCTACCCGGCCCTGGACGAAGCCGCCCTGCAGCCTTTCCTGGGCAAATATCTCATCGATGGAGACACACCGGCGGCTATCACCCTGGAAAACGGCCGGCTCTATCTTTCCCGCCGCGGCGGCCTGCCGCAGCTGCTGATCCCGCAGGATGATGGGAGTTATGTGACTTTGGCCAGCGACGCCCGCTTCCGGTTCCGGGTGCATCCGGAGATGGTGGTGGAGCGGGAAGGAGAGGAGGAGCCGGCCGTGGGGGTTAAACGGGAAGAGTGAGCTGCCCGCTTTTTGCCATATAGGTTCCGGATCGGCGCCACAGTGTTTGCGGGCAGCGAAGAAGGTATAGAACACGGCGGTACGCTGAGGCGGCTCATGGCGCTCGGCTTCCCAGGTTTTCAACTATACTTGGTTGCAATAGGTTTTGTGCATTAGCCCTCCCAGCCCCTCAAATCCCCTAAAGGGGAAGTCCACCCACAAATGCACAAAACCTATTGCCGTTGAGTATAATATTGAGTATTGGGCTTTATCATTCCCGGCGCACTAGTGTCTTGGGCATTAAATAAGGGGAGAATAGCGCGAGGTTATTTTCCCGCCAGACAAGGCGCGAGGAAGAAGCATAGCCGGAGCTACGTGACTGACGAGCAACGCCGTATGGT
>JAGFJE010000222.1 GCA_024103175.1 Phaeodactylibacter sp. | reverse complement strand
TAGCGGCTTCTTCCTAACGGCGCTGGGAAGACATTTGGCTGGCCTGGTTTCGGCTCTGCGGGGTTTGTGCTTCGCTTTGCCCTTGGGGTGGCGCGCCTAAGGCAAATTTTCAGTTATTGGTGTGATTAAGTTGACTGCTTGATACGTTCAGGTGGGCCAACCCAATCAACTAATCAACTAATCAACCTAATCAACCTAATCAACATTTTTTTCGTAAAATTGCAGGCGTTTTGGATTAACCGCCAAAACCTTGAACTTCCAACAAACAGACGTAAGATTATGGAATTCGTTCTTCCCGATTTTGCCAGCGCCGGAGTGTGGATGAGCCTTCTGACCCTGACCTTCCTGGAGATCGTGCTGGGTATTGACAACATCATCTTCATTTCCATCGCCTCTAATAAGCTGCCGGAAAAGGACCGGCCCAAGGCAACCAATATCGGGCTGATCCTGGCCATGGTGCTGCGCATTGTGCTGCTATTCGGCGTTTCCATACTGGTGGCCATGGAAGAACCCTGGTTTGAGATTCACAACGCGTACTTTCACGGCGGCTTTTCCGGGCAGAGCCTCATCCTTTTTGCGGGAGGGCTGTTTCTGCTGTATAAAAGCACCACGGAGATCCGCCACAAGCTGGAGGAAGAAGACGAACTGGAGGAAAAGGCCGGAGGCAGGGGGATGTCTACTTTCACCAATGTGATCGTGCAGATTACGGTGATCAATATCGTTTTCTCTTTCGATTCCATCCTCACGGCAGTGGGTATGACCAACGGCCTGAACGGCGCCCTGGTGATCATGATCATTGCGGTGGTCCTTTCGGTGGTCATTATGATGCTGTTCGCTACGCCGGTCGCCAATTTCGTCAACCGCCACCCGACCATACAGATGCTGGGGATGGCCTTTCTCATCCTGATCGGCTTTATGCTCATCGCCGAGGGGGCTCACCTGGCTCACCTGACGGTCGCCGGAGCAGAGATCGGCAGCGTACCCAAAGGATACCTCTACTTCGCCATCACCTTTTCCCTCTTTGTGGAATTCCTCAATATGCGCCTGCGGGCCAACCGCCGGAAAGAACCGGTCCAGCTACATGGCTACACCGAGGATGCGGTGAGGGAAGGGATATTGGAGAAGAAGGAATAGTAGGGTAAAAGTGTAAGGTGTATAGGTGGCGGCCAGGGAGCGTTGAGTCCGTTATAAATATAATGATTATAAAAGTAATGATGATTTTTGTAATCATTATATTTATTACGATTACAAAAGTAATTATTACATTCGTAACGGCCTTGTTGCAGCACACGGTGTTCCCCGCAGAAACCCTGGAAATGGTAATGCAATAAATCTTTTTTGATGAAAAAACTAAAAATAATGGCAACCAGAGCTATCCGGAAATTACCCGCCCTGTTCTTCTTCTCATTCCTTGTTGTTGCGACGGCTTTTGCGCAGCCCGCAGCCACCTATTATGCAACGGATGTGGAGGTCAGCCGTTTTGATTACGGCAAAATGTGGACGTTCGAGCATGCGCCGATGGAATATTTTAAGGAAACCTACAATTTCCAGCCCGATGATGCCTGGTGGGAAAAGGCGCGCCTGGCCTCCCTGCGTTTCTCCGGGTATTGTTCGGCCTCTTTCATTTCCCCCAATGGCCTGATCCTGACCAACCACCACTGCTCCCACGGGGAAGCGGGTAAGGTGGCCAGGGAAGGAGAAGATCTGGACGCCACCGGCTTCTACGCGGAGACGATGGCCGAAGAGCGGCAGGTGGCGGGATTATTCGTCACACAATTGGTCAAGATAGAAGACATCACGGATTTTGTCCAGGGGTATACCAGCCAGGCGTCCAACGATGAGGAATTGGTGGCCAAGCGGAAAGATGCACTGGATGCCGCAAAGGAAAAATACAGCGCCATGGCCGGGTGGGAAGGCCTGGACGTGGAAACGGTAACCTACTTCAGCGGCGGCAAGTACTCGATCTATGGTTACAAGAGATACGATGACGTGCGCCTGGTCCTTTTGCCTGAACTGCGGATCGGCAACTTCGGCGGCGACCCGGACAACTTTACCTACCCGCGCTACAACCTGGACATGACCCTGTGGCGCGTCTACGAAAACGGTGAGCCGGTCAACTCCTCTGACTTCTTCTTTCCCGTCAATCCCGAAGGGGTGGGGGAGAACGACGCCGTATTTACCATCGGCAACCCGGGAAGCACCGAGCGCTACCGCACCATGGCCCAGCTGGAGTACGACCGCGACTTTCGTTACAAGCTCCTGAAAACGTGGATCCATAACCGCCTGGAACTTCTGCGGGCCCAGTACGCAGAAAGCCCCAGCCACGGGCTGCTCGATCAGATCCTGAGCATGTCCAACAGCGATAAGGCTTTCACCGGCATCCTCGCCGCTTTGAACAATCCGGTATTGATGGGCAAGAAGAAAAAGATGGAGGAACTGGTCAAATCAAGATCCAAGGCCGTAGCCCAGGGCAATGACTACTGGAAAGCACTGGCCGAAGAATACGATCGCGTCGATGGTTATTTCTCGGAGAATTTCCTCCTGGCGCCCAACCCTATGAATGGCGCCACCTTACAGCTCGTCCACGCCATTTTCGGCTATACCCAGGCCATGGACGGCGGCGCTTCAGAGGAGGAGCTCAATGGCCTGCGGGAACAGATAAAAAGCATGACGGCCGGCCTGCAAGGGCCCGAGGAGGAAATACTCCTGGCCCTGCTGCTGGAAGAGCTCCAGGCTTTCGCGCTGGAAGATGATAAGTACATCGGCGAAATCCTGGACGGCAGAACGCCCGCCGCCGCCGCCAAGGAGATCCTCGGGGAGACGAAGCTTACCGACGAAAAAAAGCTGGAGAAACTGCTCGAAGCAAAACCGGAGAAGTTCAAAAAATCGAAAGACC
>JAGFJE010000207.1 GCA_024103175.1 Phaeodactylibacter sp. | reverse complement strand
CCCTACCGCAGCCGGGAACTGAAACCACGCCAGCGCCGGCCGGTTGAGAAATTTACCCGCAAACTTTGATCCACCCTCTAACCTCACAGCCATGAATATCGACCTTTCTGCCCTTGAAGTCGTCAATAATGAGGCGAAGAAACGCTTCGAAATTACCGTTGGCGGGCAAACCGCGGTTACCGAATACATGACGCCCGGCGACAAGATCATCTTCACCCATACCGAGGTGCCGGTAGGGCTGGAAGGCAACGGCATTGCCAGCCTCCTGGCAAGAACGGCCCTGGAATGGGCCAAAGAGAAAGGGCTGAAAGTCATGCCCCTCTGCCCCTATGTGGCAGGCTACATCAGGCGCCATCCAGAATGGAAAGCGCTGTTGCTGGAGGGTTTCAGAGTAGATTAACCATAAATATTACCATGAAGATCCTTACCCGCACCATTGAATTTTCTACCAAAGGGCACACCGATATTATTGACCTCACCCCCCGCATCCGGCAGGCCCTGGCGGAAACCGGCCTGCAGGAAGGGCAGGTTTCCGTTTTTGCCATCGGTTCTACTACCGGCATCTCTACCGTAGAGTATGAGCCCGGTTTGGTGAAACACGATATCCGGAATATGCTCGAGCAATTCGCCCCTTACGGGAAGAACTACGAGCACAACAAAACCTGGGGCGATGACAATGGCGCCGCTCACCTGCGTTCTACCCTGGTAGGTACGTCTTATGTAGCCCCTTTCACCAACGGCCAGCTCCTGCTGGGAACCTGGCAGCAGGTCATCTTCATCGATTTTGATACGCGCCCTCGCCAAAGGAGGGTGGCGCTGCAGTTTCTGGGGGAGTAAGTTTCCTTTCTTTTTGGAGGGCAGAGGTATGCCATTTTTTGAATAAATAGCGTACTATTGCAATTAAATAGTGTCAAAACGAACTAGCCCCATGAGCAGTATACGCGTGTACCGTGACCCCCTTCCCGCTATTGACGTTCCTCAAATGGCTGAAGTAGACCGCCTCATGACGGAGGAATACCACATCAGCCTCCTTCAGATGATGGAAAATGCCGGCCGTTGCCTGGCTATCCTCGCCCGTGACCGGTTTCTGGAGGGCGATCCTTCCGGGAAAAGAGTAATGGTGCTTGCCGGCGCCGGCAACAACGCAGGCGGCGCCCTGGCGTGCGCCCGCAGGCTGCACGGCTGGGGAGCAGAAATAGAGGTATACACTGCTACTGCTCCGGGGGAAATGAAGCCCGCTTCCGCCCATCAGCTCAGCATTCTCGAGCGTATAGGGGTTTCCATCAGGAGCGGGGCTGAGTTGGGCGCGACCCGTGGTTTCGAACTCATCGTAGATGGCATCATTGGCTACAACCTGTCCGGAGACCCTCACGGCCTGCCCAAGAGCATGATCGAGTGGGCCAACCGGTCGCCCATTCCCACCCTTTCTCTGGATACGCCCTCCGGGCTGGATTTAACTACCGGGGCTGTTCACAAGCCCACCATTAAAGCCCGGGCAACGCTTACCCTGGCCCTGCCGAAAAAGGGGCTTTACGGCGAAAAAGTGGTGGACTTGCGCGGTGAACTCTACCTGGGAGATATCGGCGTGCCTCCTGCTTTATACGAAGAGCCGGGCCTGGAATTGAAAGTGGGCCCTATTTTCTGCGAATCCGACGTGTTAAGGATTGAATGAATGAAGGAATGAATGAATGAAGGAAGGAATGAATGGCGGCCATCATTCCTTCATTTCCTCCACTACCCCTTTCGCCTTATAATACAATTCCGAACAATTCTCTTCAGTGAGGATCTCATTGGCCACCCGGTGCAGGTCGGCGGTAGTCACTCTTTGGTAGAACCCGGCTTCCGTGTTGATCAGTTCGGCATCGCCGAGCAGTTCAAAGAAGGAGAGGTTGATGGCTTTGTTCAGTATGTTCAGTTCGGAGAAGATGAGCGTGCTTTCCATCTTGTTTTTGAGCTTTTGCAGCTCTTCTTCCGGGATGGGGCCGTCTTTCAGTTCCTGCAATTCCTTCCAGATAGCGGCCGAGGCCTGGTCGAGGCTCACCCCGTCGGCCGGCTTGCCTTCGATGATGAACAGGCCCGGGTCGATGGAGCCCGACACGTAGCAGTCGATGCTGGAGAAGAGTTCCTGTTCCTTGAGCAGGCGCCGGTAGAGGCGGGAAGAGGAGCCGTTGCTCAGCACGTCGGAAATGAGGTCGGCAACGTAGTAGTCGGGGTGGCTGCGCGCCGGCATATGGAAGGCCAGGTAGATGGCGTCTACCGGTACATTGGCTTCGTTGATGCGCCTTTCCAGCCGCTTCTGCGGGGGTTCCTGGGGCAGTTTGCGCTCCATGGGGTCGCCGGAGGGGATGTCGCCGAACCATTTTTCCACGAGGGGTTTCACCGCTGCCGCCTTCACGTTGCCGACAACGGCCAGGATGGCATTGTTCGGGCGGTAATAGCGGTAGAAAAACGAACGTACATCGTCCAGGGTGGCGTCTTCGACGTGCTTGGGCACCTTGCCGATGGTGGGCCAGCGGTAGGGGTGCACCTTGAAGGCCATGTCGGCGATGTGGTGCCAGACATCCCCGTAGGGCTCGTTGAGGCAGGTCTCTTTGAATTCTTCCACCACCACCTTACGTTGCACTTCGAGCACCCGCTCGTCAAAATTAAGGCTCATCATGCGGTCCGACTCGAGCCAGAGGGCTACCTCCAGGTTCTCGGCCGGCATGATGTCGTAGAAATTGGTGATATCGTTATTGGTGAAGGCGTTGTTCTCGCCTCCCGCCATTTGAATGGGCGTGTCGAAGTCAGGAATGTTGGCAGAGCCTCCGAACATCAGATGCTCAAAAAGGTGGGCAAAGCCGGTCTTGTCCGGCGATTCATCGCGCGCCCCTACGTTGTACAGCACATTGACGGCCGCCATAGGGGTGCTGTCATCTTCGTGGATAAGGACTTTCAGCCCGTTGTCCAACTCGAATCTTTCAAATTTTATCACAATACAACAATTTTTCAGGGCGCCGCCGCTAATCTAAGCGGCAGCAGGCGCACCATTACAAATGTATAAAAAATCGGCGCCCTATGCACCAAAATAGAACGCCTTTGCATCTATCTGGTTGAGTTCAATGGTAAAAAACTTCATCGGGCCCGATGGTGGATCTAAAATCACCATCAGATGAAAAGACACGATATTTCCCGCTTAGACAAAAACCGGGGCATCTTCCTGAAAGTCGGCCTCCTGATATCCGTTGCCCTGGCCATCCTGGCCCTGAACTGGACTACGGTGCGGTACGAAAACCCGGATATCTATATCGACGATATCGATGATGAAACGATAGAAGTGGAAGCCATCCGGACGGCTCAGGACCTGCCGCGGCCTGCCCCTCCGCCGGTGGCGGCCCCTACCGATGAGATCGTCGCCGTCGAGGAGGTGGAGTATTCGGATGCACCGGTACGGCCGGATATCGATCTCAGCCCTAAATTCGCCACATCAGGACAGGAGCCGGTATACGCCCCGGCAGTTGTGGCCTACGAGCCCCCTCCGGTTCCCATTGTAGAAGAGCCGGCATCCAAAGAGATCTTCAAGATCGTAGAGGAGATGCCTCGTTTCGGGCAGTGCGCCGCCCTGCCTTCGAAGGAGGAACGGGAGCGTTGCTCCGACAAGGAACTGCTCAGCTACGTCTATCAGAATATCCGTTATCCGGAACCGGCCCGCACGAGCAACATTGAAGGGCTGGTCGTAGTGCAGTTCGTCATCGAAAAGGACGGTTCTGTGAGCAACGCCCACCTGCTGCGCGATATCGGCGGCGGCTGTGGCCGGGAGGCCCTGCGCGTGGTCAACAGCATGCCGGAATGGACGCCGGGCATGCAGCGCGGGCGGGCAGTACGGGTGCAGATGAACCTGCCGGTGAAGTTTAGTTTGAAGTAGCCCTGTCAGCTGACAACTTTCTCCGGCTGCCGTAGCCTATCGGCGTAGGCACACGAGTTGTCTGCTGACTTGCCCGGAATAAAATGATCATGGCGCGCCCGTTTATCCAATTTTGGCTGCTCTTATTCTTCCTTGGCTGTACGGGACGGGCCAGGGGCGACTCATCGGGCAGGTGGAAACCATTAGGAGTTGCACAAAAAATAAAACTCCCAAGCCTATGCAAGCCTTTATTTCTACCCTTTGCACTTCGTTGCTGCTGGCCCTTGCCTCGACTGCAGCAGCCCAGCCAACGCCGGCTATTATTCCTCCCTCTGATAAAGGGCAGGAACGAACTATTCCTAGCATACCCCTTCCCCCGATGCCGGGAGAAGAACCACACACCACCTATTGCCCCATGAAAATCGGGAAGATCCCGCACAGAGATAAGCCGCTGAAAGTGGATTACTCCCGGAAGCCCGGAGCAGGGCGTGTTCCTTCCGGTGAGCAGATAATCAGGGAAGAGTGTGTTCCTGAGATCGTGGACTGCCATGATACTGAAACCTATTCTGCACTGTCGGCCAGTGGCAGCCCGCCGCTACCGCCGCCGCCGCCTAGGATCGTATGCTCCGATCTTTTTCGAGTTATTGAAGAAATGCCCCGCTTTCCCGGCTGTGAAGAGCTAACCTCACCGGAAGAAAAAAGGCAGTGCTCCGGAGAAAAGCTGCTGGAGTTCCTCTATCAGAACCTCACTTACCCTCCGCTGGCCCGGGAAAATTGTGTGGAGGGAACCGTTGTCATCCAGTTTGTCGTGGAAAAGGACGGTACCGTCACCAACGCCACAATAGTACGCGATATTGGCGCCCATTGCGGCGAAGCGGCCCTTGATGCAGTAAACCTCATGAACGAGCAGGGCCTGAAGTGGATACCCGGCAGGCAGCGGGGCCGCGTCGTGCGGGTGCAGTTCAACCTGCCGGTAAAGTTCCGCATCGACTGCCCCGATACCGAACCAATTCCTGTCGCCGAAACGCCTGCCCCTGGCCCGGCGAGCCAAAAAGAAAAAAAGGAACAGGCCGACGAAGCCCTCCCCCCCTCGGAAGCTACCCCTTCCGGCACTCCTCTAACCTTTGAACCGGAGGGCTTCCGGCTTTTTCCCAACCCGGCGGCAGAGTGGCTCAATATTCGGTGCCAGCCGACGCCCGGCCGGGTGTCCCTGGCTATTGTGAACACCGTAGGGCAAGTACTATGGATGAAGGAATACGCACACACCGATGGCATTCTGGAAGAACGGGCCAACCTCACTCCTTGGCCTCCCGGCCCCTACTTCCTGCATATCGAACAGGGCGGCGCCGTGCAAACGCATACCTTTATCAGGCAGCGGTAGCCCTGGCCTGAAGCCTTCTTCTGCCGCCCCCGTCCAGCCAGCCCCGGGAAGCCGCCCCGCCGTATATAGCATCCATCGAGGAGCGGGGTGGGTTTCCGGGGCAAAAAAGACTCAAAAGCTGGTAGTTTTTCGACGAGTGGAAAGGGTGGCTGTCCCCACGGGCGGCGCCCTTTCCCAATGCCGGCAACAACCCATAACAGCCTCTTAATACTACTTTGAAGGCGGCCTCGGGTAGCCGACATGAGGGCAATATCATACTGAAAAACTGCTTGAAGCAGGTTTACGCGGGCCTG
>JAGFJE010000203.1 GCA_024103175.1 Phaeodactylibacter sp. | reverse complement strand
AGGTTGAAACGAGGCATGAAGGAGGGGGCGAACTGGCCGTCCCGCTTGATGCCGGTGCGTAGTAAGTACATCAATTCCCCGTCTGTATATTTCCCGATGCCGGCTTCCGGGTGTTGGGTGATGTTGGCGGCGTACCAGGCGCCGAAGGCCGGGTCGTCTTCCATCAGGGCGCCGGAGAGTTTGCCGTCTTTGCCCAGGTGGCAGGTGGTGCATGTTTGGTTGACCAGATACTCGCCCCGGGCGGCCCGCTCTGGCGTGGGTTCAACGGTGATATCCGGCGCATGGACTTCATAAGTGGGGATGCCTTTGATGTTGAAATAGAGGGCGGCGGCGGCCAGGAGAAAGGCTATGGCTCCGATAGCGATACCGATGATCATTAATGCTTTTTTCATTGTTACTGGGTTTTATTGATGAATGACAATATTGAATGTGCATGGGCAATCCCAAAATGAAGCGGGATGGCTTTTGTCGGCCCCGGAAGTTTATTTGCCGGCGGGCCGGGAAGTTACCTTCACCAAAAGCATGCAACAAAGGTAGGAGCAGGGGGAAAGCGCGGTTTGTAATAATGTCGCAAAGGTTTGTAAATTTGCCGCAACCCCTTTTTATCCGATTTTTCACCCAATAAAACAAGTTTCGCAAAATGCCTAAGAAAAAGACACCTCAGCAGAAGTCCATTGCCATTCTGTGTGCGGGCGGCCCGGCGCCGGGCATCAATACGGTCATCAGTACCATTTCCAAGGTCTTTCTGAAAGACGGCTACCGCATCATCGGTATCCACGACGGGTACAAAAACCTCTTCAACGGCAAGGCGGAAACGGTGGACATCAATTTTCACTATGCCGACCGGATCTTTCCGCGGGGCGGCTCCACCCTGCGCATGAGCCGATACAAACCCAAGGACGACGAATTTTCGGCCGATTTTTTCCTCGACAACAACGTCAAATTGCTGGTGACCATCGGCGGAGACGATACCGCTTCCACCAGCAACCGGCTGGCGAAATTCCTGGCCAAGAAAAAGGTGGAGATCCAGAATATCCACGTCCCGAAAACCATTGATAACGACATCCCGTTGCCCGATGGCATGCCTACCTTCGGGTTCAACTCCGCCAAGGACGCCGGGGTAGCCATCGGCAATACCATCTACGAAGACTCGCGTACCAGCGGCAACTGGTTCGTCATCGCCTCCATGGGGCGTTCGGCCGGGCACCTGGCCTTTGAGATCGGCGCCAGCTGCCACTTTCCCATCATCATCATCCCGGAGATGTTCAACAAGGCGCGCATCACCCTGAGCAAGGTTATCGACCTGATCATCTCCTCCATGGTTAAGCGCCTGGTCGAAGGTATCGGTTACGGGGTGGCCATCGTCAGCGAGGGCATCTTCCACGTGCTGGACGATGAGGACATCAAGAACTGCGGCATTACCTTCACCTATGACGCCCACGGGCACCCCGAACTGGGCAACGTCAGTAAGGCCCACATCATCAACGTGCTTGTGCAGCGAAAGCTCAAGGAGCTGGACATACAGATCAAAAGCCGCCCGGTGGAGATGGGCTACGAACTGCGCTGCCACCGCCCCGTGGCCTATGACCTGACCCTCTGCACCATTCTCGGTATGGGCGTCAAGAAGCTCTTCGACCAGGGGCTCAAGGGCTGCATCGTCTCCACCACCCGCACCGCCGAGATTGTTCCTATTTTCCTGAAGGACATAGAAGACGAGAACGGCATCATCCCACCCCGCCTGGTGGACATCAATACCGAATTCGCTCAGATGGTGCTGAGCGATATGCACGTGCTGACCGAACAGGATTACAAGAAGGCAAAAAAATGGGTTAATATTCCCGAGACCTACGACTTTTACCGCATCCTGAACTGGGAGCCTTTCAAAGCCGGCCTCCGGCCGAGTATTGAAAAGGCTTAGCGTTGAGCACTAACCTCGCCCATGGCCTCATAAGGCCGCAGGGCCAAAGTATCCTTTCAGCCCGGGCCCGGGCTGAAAGGAGTATCAATAGCATCGCTGGGAAGTACCTCAAAATTCGGAATGACTCCTTCTTTTCCCTCCAAAATTCCCTATCTTTCGTCTGAACAGAAAACGAAAACCATCTTGGAGTATCCGGTCAAAAGCGCCCTTTTCGGGCTGGCGGTAGGAGATGCCCTCGGCGTACCTGTGGAGTTCGTAGGGAGGTCCTGGCTGAAGCGGTTTCCCGTGGATGACATGCGGGGCTACGGCACGCACGACCAGCCTCCCGGCACCTGGTCGGACGACAGCGCCCTGTCCTTCTGCCTGGCCGAAAGCCTCTGCGGGGGGTACGACCTCCATGATGTGGCCGAACAGTTCATGGCCTGGTGCTTCGGCCAGAAGTGGACGCCCCACGGGGAAGTGTTCGACATCGGCAACGCTACTCTTTCCGCCATCGAGCGCCTGCGCAACCGAGACCTGCCGCCCCAACTGGCCGGCGGCATAGACGAGGGCAGCAACGGCAATGGCTCTCTCATGCGCATCCTCCCGCTGGTATTCATCGTTCACAACAAACCGGTCGATGAACGCTACGCGGCCATCAGCGATGTGTCCAGCATTACCCACGGCCATTTCCGGTCGGTCTTCAGCTGCTTTGTCTACCTGGAAGTGGCCCGGCAGTTGTTGTGGGGTAAACACATCGAGGAGGCCTATTCGGAAGGAACCGCCGTCGCCCGGCAATATGCCGAAGAACGGGAGTTCAATCGCCGAGAATTGTCTTACTTCAGCCGCATACTGCAGGGCAGGATACCGGAAGTCCACGAAGATAACATATTCAGCTCAGGGTACGTGGTGCATACCCTGGAGGCCAGCCTGTGGAGCCTGCTGACTACCACTTCCTATTCCGAAGCGGTGCTCCGCGCCGTCAACCTGGGGGAAGATACGGATACTTCCGGCGCCGTCACCGGCGGCCTGGCCGGCCTGGCCTATGGGTTAGACAATATCCCCGGCGGCTGGGTGGCGCAACTGGCCCGGGTGGAAGAGATCGAGTATCTGTGCCGTATTTTTGCGGAAAGCCTTTGCCGATAACGCGCTGTGACAATGTAGTAATAAGGTTGCGCTCCTTATTTCCGGATAGCCAGCTTTACTGCTTTCACCACTTCCGCTTTTCGAACTTCTACCCAGTAGAAGCCCGCCGGCAGGCCCGATACATTCCATTCCAGAAGCCCCCTGCCGGAGCCCTGCATCAGGATCTGGCCGCTGGTGGCCCGCAGCCGGGCTTCGATCGGCTCCGTCCCGCCCTCCAGTCCGATGAACACTTTTTGGGAAGCCGGGTTGGGAAATATCCGAATAGGCGAGGTTTCGGCCCGGGGGGAGTCCGTTCCTGTAATGATGGCGTAAGGCATATCTGTTTCCACCGAGCCCATCAGCGTCCCGTCGGTGGAGTATCCGCTGATGCGGAACCAGTAGAGTGAATCGGCGGGCCAGCCGGTAGGGTCCCAGAAGTATTCGGTGGAGCCCAGGCCTTCGGCCAGGGTGGCCCAGCTGGCCTTGTCATCGAAACTCAGAGCAATGTCGTAAGTGACGGGCCGGCCGTCGTCGGGGTTGAGCAACTGCCAGCTAATGGGCTGGGTGGTGGGGCCCCAGTCCATACCGGTAGGCGTCAGGATGTCGAGTTGAGGGTGCTCGTACTGGTGCAGCAGCTCGGCAAAGCCCCGCCCGCTGACGGGCTGCCCGCCCACCGTGCCCTCGATCATCGTAGTGCCTTCATAGAAGCGGAAGGGCAGCGTCACCTCCTGATCAGAATGTAGCGTTGTCATCAGCAGGCTGATATCCAATACGGTGCTGGTGAAGCCCCACTGCTGAGCGTAACACACCTCATCGTCCGGCATCCAGGCGTAGGCCAGGCGCTCCAGCTCGAAATCGGAGCTGGTGACGCTGGTGGAATCATTGATGTAAGCTGTAAATATCCGGTAGGTAGGCGTATCGGGTATCTGATCATCGAAGGTGAAGATGTTCCACAGGTTGATGTCCATCCCGTTGTCCAACTGCAGGCTGAACCATTCGTAGGGCTCGCCGGTATTGGGGTTGAAATCGCCGTACTGCCGGTCGATCCAGGCGATGCCGCTGACTGGCTCGGTGAGGCCCTGAAAAGTCAGCATGCCGCTTACTTCTACTGCTGTTTGAGAATAATAATAGGTATAGTTATTCAACCCCTGGTACAGGAATCCCGTGCCCCCCACCATCAGCGGTGGTTTGAGCGCCCTGTAGTCCAGCTCGACGGCGCCGTGCACGCCGCTGGCGGAGATGTGGTACTCAAAGGGGATGAGCTGGCCCTCGGCGCCTTCTTTCGTCACCCAGCTTTCCGAACCCAAGCCCAACAGCCCTACACGGGCCTGTATCTCCAGGTGGCTTTCCGCCAGGGTAGGGTAGGTGGCGGGCTGCGTCTCATCGTAGAATTCGCCGGTATCTTCATTGGCGAGGTTCAGGATGCGGAAGCCGTCAAAACCTAGAACGGGGTAATGGAAGTACGTCAGCATAAAAGAATATTCCGTACCGGTTTCCAGGCCGGTAACCCGGGCGTTGGTGTACCACCACTCGATGGGCTCATCCGGGTGGGCGCCCTCGTCTTCCGGAAAGTTCAGCACGCTGCCGGCTTCGTGATAGGGATAGGTTTTCCAGCTTTGGGCTGCAAGGCTCCCCGCCAGAAAATGAAGGGGCAGCAAGAATAAAATGGAGTACGATAAATGGTTCATAATATGGGGTTTTGCACTTGACTATTTGCCAATCATTCATTCCACCCAATAATCATAAACAGCAGGCGGGCCGCTCAGGAACCCCTTCAGGCTTTCCCGGATCTCCAGGTGCGTGGGGTGCTCCATGTACGCCTGGTAATCGGCCATGCCGTCGAAGGCCATCTGGAAAGCGATGTTGTGGCCGGTGACGAAGCGCTCGTCGCCCGTGTCGGCCAATTTCCCAACCTCCAGGCTTTTCACCAGGCCTATTTCTCCGAGTTTCCGGATACTGCCGATCAGGGCGGCCATTTCTTCCTCCGGCAGCCCCTCTTTGGTTTTCAGGAAAACGATGTGGATCAGTTTACCCTTTTCCGGGCCGGCACGGAGCTTTTCCACTTCTGCCTCCATCTCCTGTAAGCGGATGCGGGCCCGGGAGAGTTCTTCCTGCAGGTTGGGATCCACCTGTTGCTGGCAGGCAGGAAGGAGGAAAAGGAAGAGTAGCAGGAAAAAGAATGGATTTTTCATATCGAGTTTATTGGTGAAGGTAACAAAACAAATGCTCACCAGGCGGGCTGGCCCATGTTTTCCTGCAGCTCCTTTCTGAACCGCTGCACCCAGGCTTCCGAGCCTTCGTTGGCTGTCTTTTCATAGTGCATTGGGCCGATGTTCAACTCCTGATGTTCTATATCCAGAAAGTTGACGACACTTCGGATGGTAGCCTCATAATTTTGAACGAAATCCTCGTAGGCTATAGTCAAGGGGCTGACCCCATGCCGGCTGAAGTATTCCTGCATGGCGCATTCTCTCAGGACGGCTTCCTTAAACAGATGCACCAGGGCATTGAAGTCGTATTTCTCCTCGTAGAATTCGGTGGGGTTAACGTGTGATTTCCCCCTTTCCAGGTGCCAGGCATTGTCCTGTATGGCCTTCCACCAGGAAACGGCCAGCCGCACTTTGTTCCTTCTCATCAGGAAGACGTGGCGGCAGTTTGGGAGCAGGCCATCCCATACAGCGTCGTTCTCCGAAGGGGCTTCCTGGCGCCCCCGCAACTGCCATAATTCGGTGAAAAGCTTTTTGTGCCAACTGGCATGCAAAGGGTATTTGACGCCGAAAATGCCGTTCGGCGTTGTGCCCAGGCTCCAGAGCTTTTGCTTCAGGCTTTCGTAATTTTTTACCTGATGGCGCGCCAGCAGTGTCTTGTCCTCGGATAGGGTGAAGTACTCTCCGGGGATGCCGGCGATCCCGGTAGATTCCAGGCCCTTGCACAGCAGGGTGCTGCCCGACCGGGGCACAAACCAGATGATGTAGGATTTGGATGGTGTCATCGCTGATTGCGTTACTGTTGGGGCGCCAATTTACCACTGGCGCTCGGACTTGAGCCCGGTTTTATACTTAAAATAATTCTGTCCGGCCACTTACCCTACTTCTCCTCCAATCGCACCCCCATCCGCTCCATATCCCGGAAAAACTGCTCCGGTTCTACAATGCTTCCCTGAAACCAAAGGCCGGGCCGGCGCGCCGTACCGTCCAGGTACTGAAGGAGGGTGGCCGCCACCGGTATGGCGGTAAGGAGGTAACTGTCTTCGTGAGACAGCTGGAGCCGGAAAGAGCTATGCTTTCCGGCCTGCACCCCTTCCGCCTCCAGCACCAGCCGGGCCAGGAATGGCGGTTTGCCGAACCGCAGGCTCCACCAGAACAGGCGGGCCAGCGCCGAATGCCAGCGGGAAGGCAGGAGCCGGAAACCAACCAGCAGCAGAGGCAGTACCAGATAGTCGGTGGCCGGGTTGAAGCCGGAAATAAAGACGCCGGCCTGCCGCAACGATGGGATCTCCTCCGGCAGGCCTTTCATCTCCTCAAAATACATGGGCGCACAGGCGGCCTTTCCGATCGGCTCGCCGAAATCATAGGAGAAGGTTTTCCAAAAGGAGGGCGTGATCCAGCTTCCATGCTTGTATATCCGGCCGGAGTAATTTTTGAACTCTTCCACGAATTCTTCCCGCGTGCTTTGGGTAACCTGCATGGCGCCCCAGTCTACCTTCAGGGCGGCGTAAATATTAGCCTGTTCCAGGGCGTCAAACCGCAGCGCCGCATAGCGGGCCAGCGCGGCGAGGATGCCAGGATGGAAGCCGCCGTCGGTGATGAAACAGCGGCCGGCGGCCCCGATGGCGGCCCGCAACTGCCGGAGCGGCTCCAGTTTGAGGGGAGAAGACAGCTGAATGTCGTAGTAATCGGCGCCACTATGCAGGCAGGCCTCCGCCACCTGAGCGGTATAGGGAATGGTGGAGGAGGCGAGGATCATCAGTTGGGTTCCTGCCAGCGCCGCCTCCAGCGCCTGCCGGTTGCTCACGTCCAGTTCCTGGGCGAAAAGCCGGGCGCCGGCATGGCGCTCCTGCAATCGGGCTACGGCCTGGCGTGCCTTTTCCAGCTGCCGGCCGGCGATGGTGAGCTCAACGTCCGCCCGTTCCTTCAACAGGCAGTCGGCAATGAGGAAGCCGGCGTTGCCGTATCCGCCGGCCAGGAGGATCTTTGTTGCCATAGATATCGGGTTTAGAAGACTTGACAAGTTTTCTCGTTGGGCCCGGCTGGAAACTTGTCAAGTCTAACTTACGATCGATTCACATACATAATCGGGAATGATCCCCGTCGAATTGATCAGCAGGCCGGCGTTTCGCCCGCTGGTATTACCTGACAGGACGAGGGTGGTCTTCAGGCCAAACTTGTTGCCGCCCAGGATGTCGGTATGCAGGGTATCACCCACCATCAGGATGTCGTCCCTGTCGTATTGGCCTTGCTGGTTGAGGTGGCCGAAAGCGTACATGAACATCTGGGAGTCCGGCTTTCCGAAATGGATAAAGGAGCGGTTCAGGATGCTTTCCACCAACTGGGCGACGCTGCCGGTGGCCAGGGCCACGTCGTTCCTGGAGACGGGGTAGAGTTTGTCGGAATTGGCGACGATGACCGGCATGGCCTTCCGGCGCAGGAGGTTGACGGTGGTGTTGATGTCGCGGTTCCAGTCGAAGCCTTCATCATCCAGAAAAACGAAGGCGTCGATCTCGTCGGCCCTGTCCAGGTCTACCTCGCTGGCGGGGATGGAGGTGTTGCCCGACTCCAGGATGTAGCTGGCGGCGTTTTCCGTGCCCAGGTAGGCGATCTTTCCGTTTTTTACTTTGTGCTGCAGGTACTGCTTGGCGAGCATTCCGGAAGTGATGATCTCCTCCTGTTCGATGCTCCGCAGCCCCAGCCGGCGAAAAACGGCAAACTGCTCCTGCTGGCTGCGGGAGGCGTCGTTGGTCAGTATGCGCAGGGCGATGCCCCGTTCGCGGATAAAGTCGACCGTTTGCTGTACGCCGTCGATCAGGCCCCGGTGGTTTTTCAGTACGCCGTAGGAATCCAGGAAGACGGCTTTGAACGGTTCGATGACGGAAAGGAATGACTGTGTGTCCATAGCCTAAAGGTTGAGTGCAGTTAACAGTTTGTCGGCGTCAAACTCCTTTTCGATGGAAGGCAGGTGTATCTCGTAGGCTTCCTTCTGGAGCTTGGTGGCGAATATTTCGTGGAAAAAATACCGCCCGTCCTTGATGACGTAGTTGAGCAGGAAGAAACGGTACACCTGTTTCAGGAACCGGATCTCATCCGCAGTGAAGGGAAAGATCCGGTGGTAGGTTTTCAGGAAAAGGATGAAGCGCTCTTCCATCAGCGGGCCGATGTTGTAGGTGAACACCGTGCGGTCTCCAATGTCAGACACTACCCGGCTGATGAAGTAGAAGTCCATCATGCGGGTGCTCATGCGGAACCAGTCGTAGTCCCAGCGGGAGTAGAACTTAAAGGAAGAGGTGAGGGAGAAATTGCCAATGTTCCAGTCGACGAAGACGGGGATCTTGTCAAACTGGCCGGCCTTTAGCCTTTCCATATCCTCGAAGAACAGCCCGGCCTGCTCCCGGATCAGGCCGTCGTGCAGGCGGTACTCGTGCCGCCCCACCTCCGTATCCATGATCTCCAGCAGGTGGTGGATGTCTACCTCCAGCGTTTTGGAAGAGGGCGGCAGGGTATGGCGGATATTGTGGCAGGCCTTGTGGAAAAGGGCGAACTGCTCGGCCAGCTTGACGATCTGCTCTTCGTTCAGCCGCCGGGGCGGGCGGTTCATGATCCGGATGGGGCGGTAGAAGACGACCCAGGCGTCGATCACCTCGTTTTTGTGGCGGTGGACGAAGAGGTTGTTGCCCTTCATCAGGGAGCGGGCCAGGAAATGCTCGAAGGGGGCGGGCAGGTTGTTCGACAGGGAATTGATGATGGTGTGGTCCTCCACAAAATATTCATACTTCCCGAAGTAGGACAGCTTGGCGATGATGATGCTCTTGTTCTTCAGCACGATCCGGTAAACGTGGTTGGTCGATACCTGCGCGCTGATATCGGTGATGCGGGCGATCTCCCGGCTGCTGTCGTACGCCAGCCAGGCCTCCCGGATGATGGCGGTGAAGTCGATGAAGGGCATAGGGCGG